>CAYXQT010000008.1:5167-19988 GCA_964466445.1 uncultured Paraprevotella sp.
CCCGTTTCATGTAAATGTAAGGCAACCCCCGCGTGGGCACGCCGGACTGCCGGGTCTCCGCTTCGTCGGCACGCCGCATGATGCTCTCCGCCCCCGCTGTCCTCTGCGTGAGCGTGATGTTGTTGTAAGTCTCCAAGACACCCAGACGCTCGCTGTCCCGCCCTTCGCCCCCGAAGGCGTAGAAGACGAAGCCGTTCAGATCCGAGCCCGACACGCGCCCGTTGTCCGTGAAGGTGAGCACCCGCGGGTCTGCCTGCACCGTGGTGCTCACGATGCCCGCCTTGTCCACGAGGTACATCGTCTGGTCTGCGTCGTTCCACGGGCACAGGTGCATGTAGGCGTTGATGCTCTCACCCGTGTTCAGCGTCAGGACTACCGCCGTCAGGTACTGCGTCCGGAACTCTATCATCCCCGTCGTGTGGTTGTACACCGCGGCGACATCCATGCCCAGACCGCTGCACGTAATCTTCGTCCATAGCGTGTCCGAATCCCCCGCCCGCGTGAACGACACCACCTCCGTCGCCTCCGAGCGACCGAAGTTGTACGTGTACGACAAGTCCCATGCGTTCTCCGTGTAGAACTCTATGGGCACGTAGTCCGCCGGGCGCACGTAACGGAGTTGCACCTCCGCGTCCGAGACGCTCGTGAACGACTTCTCCACGTTGTTCCACGTGAACTCGCCCAAGGTCACTCCGTTCACCGTCGTCGGCTCGTAAAGCCGTATTCCCTTGTCCGTGTACGCGAACGACACTTTCTTCTTCTCTCCCTGCTGCCCGTCCGAGCCCGCGGAGCTGAAGGTAATCACGTTCTCCTGGGAGTAGGCCGACGGTATCACCTCCTCACCCCCGCGGAAGCCCACCAGCGTCATGTATTCCGCGCTCTCCCCGCGCACCCGGTTGCAAGCCTTCACGTAGGCTCCCCAGTCCGCGTTGTCCGCCATCCGCGCCATGTGCATCACCGCCCCGTGCTTCTTGCCGCGGAGCGTGATATTCTCCTGCGTCGCCTCGGTGACCACGAACTCGAAGTCGCCCGCGTAACCGTCCGCGTCGAGGACACCCTTCGGCTCCGACCAGTAATGTATCAGGGAATTGTAGGTGCTGAACGACAAGACCGTGCTCCGGTCGCCCAAGATGGAGTATTTCGACGTTACCGTCTCCCCCGCCCGTGTGGAATCCGCGTCGTCCATGCCCTTCACGTCCCTGTCGGACATCACCGTCACGTCCTCGCCCTCGAAGCGGAGCAGGAGCACCACGCCCCCCATGTCGTGTGCCTCCCCGCCGGGATAGTATTCCAGTCTCCATCCCCCCGGCGCGCCCGTGAGCAAAGTCCGGATTTCCTCCTTCGCCATCTCGATGCGCTCGTTCGACGGCTCCTCGAACACGTCCTCCTCGCTGAAGAAGCAAGACTGCAGGGAGAGGGCGGCGGCCGCCCACATTCCCGCTCTGATTATACTTTTCATGCCTTTTCCTTTTTTAATTTAGCGTCTCCAAGTCAAGCTCGCCCAGCTCCCCCGTGCGCCGTAGCACCGTAGTCCGCAGGCGGTCGATGTCGATTTCCCACGAGTCCTGCAGGTAGTTCTTCACCATCTCGAACTTCCGCGTGATGAGGGCGGCTCCCTCCTCGCCCGCGTCCTGCAGCAGAGCCTCCCACCACGCCGCGTCGTTGGTGATGTAGCAGGATATCGTCTCCGCGAAGTCCTCGTCCGGCTGGTCCATCGCATAGGATGTCACGTAGCCTTTCTTGTGCGCCTCCGTGTCGGCGGTCTCCGACCACTGCGCGCCTATGTACTCCCCCTCCGTTATCTTCTCGAAGTCCGGAGAATAAGGCTTGGTCTGATGCAACACGTGCGAGAACTCGTGGTGCATGACGTGGAAGTAGCCCGCGTTCAGACGCTCCGGGTGAGCCAGATAGTCGTTGATGTTGTTCACGTCGTAGAGGAGCACTTTCATGCCTCCCTCCGCCGTGCCGAGCATCACCGTCTGCGTGTCCGCGTCGTAAGCCGCAGACCCTATCATGAATATCTGCTTGGGCACGTACTGCCGCAGGAAACCGATTCCCGCCACCTCGTCGTAAGACTCCAGCCACACGTACTTGATGATTTTCGCCAACTTTATGGCTTCCTTCATCCCCGCCGGCGACAAGTCGTACAACGGATCGCTCTCGATGTCCTCCCACTTGTACTTCACCTCGATGTTGTAAGGTGCCACGTAGTTGTCATCAAGCCAAATGTCGAACTCGTTCTTCTCCTGCTCGGTAGGCGGGAGGATGCTCCCCGCGTCCAGGTCGTCGTCGTTGCACGACACGGCTCCCATGCACAGCCCCGCCCATAAGAGGCAACCTATGAACTTTCTCGTCTTTTTCATCTTTTCCTATATTATATATGTAATCGGGTGTCGTCCCCGCGCCCCGCGCGGAAGACCCGTGCCCGCTGTGTCGAAAGAAACGTCCGGCTCCCCGCACCTCAGCGGCGGGGGTTGGCCGGCAGACCCGCGCTGATTACCTCGTCCGGCAGCTGCACGGCACGCCGCGGGTCGTCAGGCAGGAGAGAATCGGTCACCGTAATCTCCCGACGCTCCACCGTGCGGCGGTAGACGGTGATGCCGTAACGCTTCACGTCGCCCCACCGCAAACCCTCGTGCAGTGTCAGGATGCGGCGCGCGTGGAGGATGAAGTGTATCATGTTCTCCTGCGTGCCCGGCTCGACGACGAAGTCAGGATGAAGCTCCTTCTTCACCGTGGGCTGTGTGGGCGTGTAGTACCGTATGCCGCCGTAGAACTTGTCAATGTTGTCCAACGTGAGCCGCACCTTGGACGTGGTGTAAGTGTCCACCCACACCTGCATGTCCCTGATGGCGTTCTCGTAGTCTTTCTTCATGGCGTAAGCCTCCGCCCGTACCAGAAGCGTCTCGTCGGTGTTGAACGCCGAAGACACCACGTTGTAGTACCCCACCTGGGCGCTCACGTCCGTGTACTCCATGTAGAAGAGCGGGTACTTGCGGAAGACGACCTTCGGGATGGATGTGTAGTCGGCCGCCTGTTGCCGGAGCGTCTCCTCGCAGTCACCCCACACGCCCGTCGACATGCACGTCTCGTTGTCGGCTATCATGAGGTTGTGGGTGTAGCGGTTGGTCACCGTGAGAGGCCCGTTGTACAGCCCCCAGAAGGAGCGCGACGTGACTAAGAGCAGGTTGGCCGTCTCCGACGCGTCCACGTATGCGTCCGGTTGCAGGTCGTCGTTCATCGACAGCCTCCCCAGCGCGCTCCAGTCGCGCATCACCAACGCGGGGTTGTCGCCTAAAACCGCGTTGGCGCACTCTATCGCCTTGTCGTACTTCCGGTAGTACAGGTAGAAGCGAGCCGCGAAGGCATACGCCGCCTTGCGGTTGAAGTGGTACTTCGGCACCGCGTACTTGTTGTCGTCGATGAGCGGAAGACCCTCCTCGATGTCCTTCTCTATCTTCTCGTACGTCTCGCCTATCGTTCCCCGCTCGTACTGGGGCGCCACCGTGGTCTCCGGCTTCGTGGCGTAGGGGATGCCCGCGTCCCTGTCCTTGCCCGTCTCGCTCCACGCACGGCAGAAGATGTAGCTCAGCATGAAATGTCCGTAAGCCCGGCACAGCAGAGCCTCCCCGCGCTCGGCGGAGAGGTCGGCGTCCACTCCCTCGCTCTCCATCTTGTCTATCGCCTCCAACGCGTGGTTGGCCGTCGCCACCGCCAAGTAGCAGCTGTTCCACAAGAGGCTCGGGCAGTCGTTGCCGCTCTCCTTCGTGTCCTCCCACTGGAACACCTCACGGCTCAGTATGGGCGTGAAGCCGTCGATGTACCTCGGCCCGTTGTCGTCCGTGTTGTCCGACGAGAACTCCGCTATCATGTTCCAGTTGGTGGTAGGATAGGCGGACACCAATATCTTGGCTATCTTGTCCGGCGTGTCCAGCTCCGTGCGGTTGTCGGGCATCGTGTCCAAGAAGTCGTCGCATGAGGGCGCACCCGCCGCCACCGCCGCCGCCAACGCCCACGCCGCCGACTGTTTGATTTTCATAACCATTCCTTATGTCGTTTATGCGTTTTACAAACCTAACCTGAGCGTCATCGTGAACTGACGCGGCACCGGGGAGGCCACGCCTCCCGAGTTGACGAACTCCGGATCCTGACCGTTAAGCTTCTTGTCCGCGTAGAGCAGGCACAAGTTCGTCGCCTGCATCTTCAGCGTGGCATCGGAGACGTGGAGCGTCGAGAGCCACTTCTTCGGCAGGTCGTAGGACACCGACACCTCCTTGAGGCGGATGAAGTCCCCGTTCGCCACCCGCTCCGTGCAGTAGTTGTACGCGCTGTACGCGTTGCGCAGGTCGGGGTTCTCGTAATACTGGCGGTAGCTCAGGATGGACGGCACGTTCGTCCGCCTCTCGTCCCCCGGCACCATCCAGCGGTTCTTGAACTCGCGCGTCGTCGCCGTCAGGTCGCTGTAACGGTAGCTGAACACCGGGTCCAACCGCACCACGTTCCCTCCCGAGTACGTGAAGAACACGTTCAGCCGGACGTTCTTGTACGTGAAGGTGTTGCCCAAGCTGCCCGTGAACGTGGGCTCCGTCGGCCCCTCGTACTCCAACCACGAGAAGTCGTCGCTACCCTGGAAGCTCAAGTCCGTGCTCGTAATCTCCCCCTTGTCGTTGCGGAACATGGGGATGCCCTCCTCGTCCAAGCCCACGAACGGGATGGAGAACAATCCCCGGTGGGGGTAGCCCACCAACGTGAAGCCCGTTCCGCTCACGTAGTCCATCGTCGTGGCTATGGCGTTCAGGTCTGTCACCTCGTTCTTGTACACGGAATAGATGAAGTCCGTGCTCCAGCCGAAGTCCCGCGTCTTGATGTTCGAGGAAGACACGCTCAGCTCGAACCCGTGCGACTTCATCGACGCGATGTTGGCGTACTTCGCTATCTCGCCGCCCACGCCCTGCGTCTTCGTCGTGCCTATCAGGTCGTGGTTGTCGCGCCAGTACACGTCCGCCGACAGGTTAATGCGGTTGTCCAAGAACCCCACGTCCACGCCCAAGTTCAGCTCCGTCTTCTTCTCGTAGGTCAGCTCGTCGTTGCCCAGCGTGGAGAGGAACAGGCCGCTCTCCTGCACCGACGTGAAGGGGCGGAACGGGCTTCCGCTCGCGATGATTACCGTCGAGTTCGACAGCCCCGGCCCCCGGTCTCCCGTCAGCGAGTACGACAGCTTCACCGCCGCGTGCGAGACCACCTTCTTGGCGCTCTGGAAGAACGCCTCCTCGTCCAAGTTCCAGCGGCCCGACACGTTCCACGTGGGAAGCCAGCGCGCGTTGCGGCTCTTGCCCATGCTGTTCGTCCCCTCGTAGCGCACCGTCCCGTTGAGCGAGTAGCGCGACTTGTAGGAGTAGTTCGCGTTCAGGAAGAACGCCGCGCTCCGCAGGTGGCTCCGCCCCAGCGAGTAGTAGCTCGTCCCCTGCTCTATGCCCTGCTTGAAGAACTGGTACACGTAGAAGGGTGTCTCGCCCATCGCGTACTGCATTCCCCACCCGTTGAAGTTCGAGCGGTCGTAGTCCGTCGAGTTCGTCTCCATTCCCGCATACACGTTCGTCAGGTGCGCGTCTTTCCACATCCGGTTCCACGATGCCGATGCCCGGAAGTCCACCCCGCGCGTCTTGTAGTCCGTGCGGCGGTAGATGCCGCCCTCCGGAAGCACGCTCACCGGAAGCGAGTAAGGCTCGTCCGGATCCGCGTACAGCTTGTCGTTCTCGTCACGGATTACCGCGTTGCCCATGGCCCGGTACGACTCCGCCTGGTTCGACTCGTCGCGGATGAACTGCTCGTTTCCTATCGTGCTGTACTTGATGGCTCCCAACGCGCTCAGCTCCAGCTCCGCGAACGGCTTCCACCTCAGCTCCCCCTGGAACTTCAAGTCCACGACGTTCAGTTCGATGTAGTTGTTGTCCAACTCGTGGAAGATGTTGAAGTCCGCGTAGTTGCGCGTGTAGTACTCCCGCGGGTCCAACGTCCGCGAGGAGTTCAGCGCGTAAGAGAACGGGTTGATGTCGAAGTCCCGGCTTATCTCCCCGTTCACCAAGTCCACCGTCTGGTTCGCCGTTCCCGGCGCGTGTTGCCGGCGGTACGACGCGTTCGACAGCAAGTTCAGCGAGAGATGCTTGCTCATGTTGAACGTCGCGTTCAGGTTCGCCGTGTACCGGTTCACCTTGCTCTGCTTGTACCATCCCGGGTCGCTCATGATGCTCATCGACGCGTAATATGTCGCCTTCTCCGTGCCCGACGAGATGCTCACCGAGTGGTTGTGCATCACGTTCGTCTCGAAGAGTTCCCCGAACCAGTCCGTGTTGCGCTTTTCCGCCGTCCGCAGGTACGCCGCGCGGGCTTCCGGCGTGTTCGCCAAGCCGAACTGCCCCGTGGCCGGGTCGTATGTGTTGATGAGGTGCCACATCTTGCCGTACACGCCGCTGTTCGGCGCGTTGTACAGTCCGTTGAAGCTGTCCCCCGAGAAGTTCAGCCAGCCCTTGTCGGACAGCTCCTTGTACACACCCATCTGGTCTTGCGAGTTCATGATGTTGTAGTTCCTGTAGCTCGGGCGCATGCGCATCGTGAACTCCCCCGTGTAGCTGATGTGGCTCTGTCCCGCCTTGCCCTTCTTGGTCGTCACCACGATGACCCCCGCCATCGCCCGCGCCCCGTAGATGGAAGTCGCCGACCCGTCCTTCAGTATCTGGAAGCTCTCGATGTCGTCCGCGTTCAGGCCCGCGATGGACGAGCCGATGAGCGTCTCCACGTCGCCCGTCGCCAGCGCGTCCGCGCTCACCTCCACCGCGTCCTCCTGTATCACGCCGTCCACCACCCACAGCGGCTTGCTGCTACCGTAGATGGACGTCGCGCCGCGCACCCGTATCTTCGGCGCCGTCCCGAACGTGCCCGACACGTTCTGCACCGACACGCCCGCCGCGCGCCCCTCGAGCGAGCGGCTGATGTCGGCCATGCCGTCTAACTTCATCTTCTCCGCGTCCAACTTCACCGTCGCCCCCGAGAAGAGCCGCTTGTCCATCTTCTGCATGCCCGTGACGACAACCTGGTCCATCTCCTTGCTGTCCGGTTGCAGCACTATGCGCAGGTTCTCCCGGATTTCCACCGTCCGCGTCTCGAAGCCGATGTAGGACACCTCAAGCCACCTCGCCTCCGCGGGGATGTCCTTCAGCGCGAAGCGGCCCTCCCCGTCGGTCGACATGCCCGTCGATGTCCCCCTCACCTTGACGGCGGCGCCGACGAGCGGCCCCCCGTCCTCCGCGGAGGTTACCACCCCCGACGCGCTTTTCACTTGCGCCCGCGCCATGCCCCCGACGAGGCACAGCCACAGGCCGAGCATGAGTAATCTTTGTCTCATGGAAGAATTTGTTGTTTTGGTTCGTATTCACTGACGGCGGCGTCCCGCGGACACTCCCGCGCCCCCGTGCCGGAGGGAAAGAAGGGAGGGGAGCCCCCTGCCGGGACTCCCGCGCCCCTCCTCACTTCTTCTCGCCGCCGGACCCGCCGCGCCGCCCCGTGCCTGACGGGACCCGCGCAGCCGTCCGCCGTCCTTGCCTCGCGCCTCATTTCGCGAGCACCTTCTTCACCGTGCGCGAGCCGTCCTCGGCCACGACCTCGGCCAGCACCACGCCCTTGCGTCCTTGCAGCGGCAGGATGCCTTCGCCTTCCACGGTCTCACGTGCTATCATCGTGCCGTCCGCGCCGTACAGCGTCACACGCGCCGTTCCATGGACGCTCACGTGTACCGCGCCGCCCGACACGCGCACCGACACGTCCGCCGCGTCAGCCTCCGCCGACCCGATGCCCGACGGTGCGCCCTCTATCTTGTCCGCACGCGCCGCGTTAATCACATTGCCCGTGTTGGCGTCTATCATCATGACCGCCACCTTGCAGTGCGACAAGTCCGCCACGTTGCTCGGCACGTCCAACTCCAGCGTCGCCGTGTACTCCTCGCCCGCCTTCACCTCGGCGGACACCAAGCCCAACTCGCCGAAGTACGTGTCCGTCACTTTCCGCGCCACGTCGTTGAACACGTAGGGTGCCACCATCTGCGACGCGTACTTGCCTCCCAAGCCCCATTCGCCCAAGTCCGGGTCGCTCAAGGCACTCACGTTGCTCGTCTGGTAGCCCGTCACGTTGTCCTCAAGAATGACGGAGAACAGCCCCACGTTCAGCCCCGAAGCGTCCAGGGCGTACTTGTAGGTGCAGGGCACCACTATCTTACCGTCACGGTACTCCGCCTTCACGCTCAGCTCGGCCTCCGCGGGAGTGTTGAATTCCACTTCCGCACGGTCTTGCCAGCACGTGCCGTCCCCGTTCGTGAACACGTAGTCGTAGACATCCTTGCTGACCTCGACCGTCACCATCGGGAAAGTCGTCGTTAACGCCGTCCCGCCCTGGCGGTTGACGACCGCGCTCGGTGCCGCGTTCAGTCCCAAGAACATGCTGGCGTAGTATTCAAGCTCCGAGCTCGTGAGCGGGTCGCCCGGATATACATGGTAGCATATAGGGATGACCTTGTCCGGGAACAGCGTCTCCAACTTCTCCATGGCCACGATTCCCAACGGGCAGTTCACGCACGTCATCCCCGTGTATTCCTCTATCGCGATTCGCTTCTCCGGCTCGAACGTCAGGTCCTTGATTGTGTACTCCGTCGTCTTCTCCTCCTCGTCCAACGTCACGTTCACCGTGAACTTGTTCGCCTTGCCCGGAGTCAGCGGCAGCGGCTTGGCGAAGGCGAACTCGTAGGTGTCGCCCGTCTTCAGCGAAAGCCCCGACTCGCTCTTCTCGTCCACCTTCGCGCCCGACGCGTCCGCCAAGACGACGTTCACCGAAGTGTACGGCTGCTCCGCCGCGTGGATGCTCACCGTGCCGCTGATGGACACCTCCGTCTGGTTCACCACCGTCATGTCGTTCTTCAGGCCCACGAGGAAGTTCTGGTTGTTCGTCACCTCCACGTTGTCCACGAACACCGCGCTCTGGTTCTCGTTGTCGTTCAGGAAGGCGATGTACACGTTCTTCCCCTTGTATTCCGCCAGATTCACCACGTGCTGCGTCCAGTCGCCCGCCATCAGGGTCTCGCTCTTCCCCGGTGTCTCAAGACCCGCGTAGACCACCTTGCCCTCGGCTTTCATCTTGTCCACGGTCTCCTTCGTGAGCACGTTCAGCACCGGGTCGTGCTCCCATACTATCACTTTCAGCGAGTCCTTCTTGTCGTTCCGGTAGCTCTGCGATTCCCATGTCAGCGTGCACTTGTTCGACGGGATGTATATCTGCGTCGTCACCATCCAGTCGTCCGAACGGCCGCCCACCCTGTACATCGAGTGCGAGCCCGCCGCGTACACCCAGCTCCCGTCTTCCGCCGGCACGTCGTCGGCCACGAAGCTCCACGGCGTGTTCGTCGCGTCGAAGCCCCATCCTGCCGCCTCTTCCGACGGCTCCAAGTGGTCGCCGTCGTAGAGCATGAAGCCCCCCAGTGCCGACGAGAAGTCGTCCTTGAACAGCGTCACGTCGTCGAAGTGCGTCTCACGCTCGTATGCTCCCGTGTAGTCCAAGCCGATTTCCTCGTTCGGGTTCTGCCCCGACACGTCCGTCAGAGAACCCGCCTTTATCGTCACATGGTATTCCGAGCCCTTGTAGAGGTACTGGCCCGCCGCCGGGTACACCGCCACTAACTTGTCGTCCAGCGAGGAGACCGCCATCTCCAACCCGCACACTGGGCTCGCCTCGCCCGACATGTACAAGGTCGCCTCCGCCGAGTCCGTCAGAGCCACCCCGCCGTCGAAGGTCATGAGAATCGGGTTCGTCGAGAAGTTCAGCATCGACAGCGACGTCCCCGATGCCGGAGCCACGTCCGTCGCCTTCATCGGACGGCCCGCGCGCCCCTTGTAGTGAAGCGTGATTTCCTTGCACTTCTTCTCCGCGTCGCCCTTCAGGACGATGGAGCCCGCCGGTATCACCACCGTGTAGTCCTTCCCGTCCTCCAAGGACGCCGCCCGGAAGTTCACCGTCACCGTCTTGCCGTCCGAGCCCACGCGGAAGCCCACGCTGTTCTTCCACAGGTTGCCCTCCGCGTCGTTCAGCGTCGCCTCGTTCGACTTCGCCACCACTTCCACGTCGCGATCGAAGCGCACCGACACCGAGTTCAGCGAGCCCACTTCCGCGCCCTCCGCCGGCGACACCGTGTATTCCGCCATCAGGTCGATGCCCGCCACCGCCGAGTCCACGCTCTCCGGCAACTCCAGCACGTAGCTCTCCCCCTGCGGGTACACGAGCACGCCTATCACCTTCGCGTCCGAGCTCAGGCCCACCGGCGTTCCCGTGTTCTCGAACTCCGTGTATTCCTTGTGGTAACGCTGTTTCAGTATCTGCCGCAGCGTGAACCAGTGCTGGTCCACGCGCACGCTCCATTCACGTGCCGGGTTGCCCTCCGGCGTCGCCGCGAACACGTGCCCCGCGTTGTCGCAGCTGAAGGGGCACTGCCCCCTGTCCTCGCTCTCGTCGTAGACGATGAACTCGTCCGTCTCCCCGTCGTAGAGGCAAGGCACGTTGTACTCGCTGCTCTCGTTCATCAGGGTCGCTATGCCCGTGACGTACCGCCCGTTGTTGCTCATGAAAGCCTCGCCGACGAACCACAGGTCTTCCACCCGCGGTATCATGAAATCGAAGTTCTCCGACTCGTCGTCCAAGTCCCGCTCCGTGTAGTCCTTGTTCACGTCGAAGCCGATGTAGTTGTACGTCTGCGTCTCCCGGTCGTAGCGGTAGTAGCAACACCCGCGCGGTTGCAGGTACGAGTACGACAGGCAGCCCAAGATGTAACGCCCGTCCGCCGATATCGCGTTGAAGCGGCTCATCCCCAAGTCTCTTCCGCCCATGTCCCTTGTCGGGATGTTCGGAGTTTCCGTGATTTTGCCCCCGGCCGACAGATCCCACAGCACCGGCACCTCCAGCATCAGGCTTCCGTTACGGTTCGTGCGGCCTACCGCCCACTTGCCGTCCGGCGTCACCGAGCATGCCATGCCTCCGGCGCAGTCGCTCGGCACGGGCAGGATTGCCCACTTCCCCGTCGACTTCATCCATACCGCGGGCTGGCCGTTGCTGATGCCCACCACTACCGTGCCGTCGTCGCTCACGTCCAAGGCGGCCGCCACGCCGCCCGCCCGCAAGTCCACTCCCTTGTCCGTCGAGAGATCCACTAAGTTCGCGTAGTCTTCCATGTCGTTCTCGTTCTGACCCGTGAACACCGCCCATTTCCCGTTGTCCGAGATGGTGCGCACCGTAGCCCCGTCGTTACGACGGAAAGAATGGAACGTGGGTTCGCCAACCCCCTGGCTCCAGGCTTGAACACCGGCCAGCACTCCCCACAGGAGAAGCACGGTCCGGAAAATCTTCGTTCTCATAATCGTTCTTTTTAAGATGAAACATGCACGGCAACCCGATGCGGAATGCCGTCAAAGGGCAAAAGTACAACATTTATTCCATTTGTTTATTCAAAACGCACGATTTTCTTCAAAAAAGATGCTTTTATTTTGGGAAAAAATGTATTTTTGCAGAAAATATCAGAGAAAAATGAAGAAATCGAGTAGGATGATAAGCACACTCCTGTTGTGCTTGGCGGGCGCGGGCGCATACGCGCAACTGCCTTCCGTGCAACTCAAGGACTTGGAAGGCAAGACGGTGGACACCGCCGCCCTGAGCAACGGCGGCAAGCCGTTCGTGATTAGTTTCTTCGCCACCTGGTGCAAGCCCTGCAACCGCGAGCTCAAAGCCATACACGAGCAGTACGCCGACTGGCAGGAAGAGACGGGCATGAAAGTCGTCGCCGTCTCCATCGACGAGGCGCAGAACGTCAACAAGGTGAAGCCCATGGTCGACGGAGAGGGTTGGGAGTACGAGGTGCTGCTCGACCCCAACAGCGAGTTCCGCCGCGCGATGGGCGTGCAGATGATTCCCCACGTGTTCATCATCGACGGCGAGGGCAAGATTGCCGAATCGCGCAGCGGGTACACCGACGGGGCGGAGAGCCACCTGATCGAGAAGGTGCGCGAACTGGAAGGGCTCTGACGGCGCGGCGGCCTCCTTATATATATATAATAAGGTATAGATGAAAAGCAACATGAAGCTGGCGGCCCTGTGCGTCGCGGCGGCGGCGTGCCTCGGCGCGCGGGCGCAGGAAAGGAAAGTGTCACTGCACGGGAGCGTGCAGAGCGACGTGCTCGTGCCCGAAGAGGACGAGAAGATAGGCACGGGAAGCTACGACGACTGGGCGCTGACCAACACGTATGTCGACCTGAGCCTCCTGAGCAAGAACGTGGAGGCCGGCGCGCGCTTCGAGTTCACCGAACACCCGCTGCCCGGCTTCGAGGCCGACTTCGAGGGTTGGGGCGTCCCGCACTTCTACCTGAAAGGGATAAGCGACTACGGCTTCGACCTCACCGTCGGTGACTTCTACGACCAGTTCGGGAGCGGATTCATCTTCCGCACCTACGAGGAGCGCAGTCTGGGCGTGGACAACGCCCTGCGCGGGGCAAGGCTCAACGTGACGGCATGGAAAGGCGTCAGGTTCAAGCTGCTCGGCGGACTGCAACGGCGTTACTGGAGCTGGAAAGAGGGCGCATGGGTCGGCGGCGCCGACGTGGAAGTCGACTTGGACAAGTACAGCGCCAGGATGCGCGGGAAAGGCATCACGTGGATGGTGGGCGCGTCCGCCGTCCTCAAGAACGAGAAGGAAGAGGACATCGTCGTGCCCGGCACGAACTACCGCCTGGAACTGCCCAAGGGGGTCGGGGCGTTCGACGTGCGTTCCCGCTTTCAGAAAGGGAACTACAGCCTGCTGGCGGAGTACGCTCGGAAGAGCCAGGACCCGTCGTTCGACAACGGCTACGTCTACCGGCAGGGCAACGCCCTGATGCTCTCCGCCTCCTACTCCAAGCGGGGCGCGAGCGCCCTGGTGCAGGTGAAGCGCAGCGAGGACATGGCCTACCGCAGCCGACGTTCCATGGCGGGCACGTCCGTGTTCGTCAACAACATGCCGGCGTTCTCCTACCAGCACACCTACGCGCTGGCGGCCCTCTACCCCTACGCCACGCAGGCGGCAAAGGGCGAATGGGCCTTCCAAGGGGAGTTCGGCTACACCTTCAACCGCGGCACGGCCCTGGGCGGCAAGTACGGGACGAAGCTGAAACTGAACGCCAGCCACATCCGCGCGATAGACAAGACGGAAAAGGAGACGTTCAACGGCTCCACCTACGGGACGGACGGCTACAAGTCGAAGTTCTTCAAGGCGGGAGGGGAAATCTATTACCAGGACATCAACCTCCAGATGGAGAAGAAGCTGACGAAGGCGTTCAAGCTGAACCTCATGTACATGAACCAACGCTACAACAAGGACGTGGTGGAGGGGCACGGCGGCACAATCAAGTCGAACATCGCCGTGGCCGAAGGCAAATACCAGTTCAACAAGAAGCTCACGCTCCGCGCCGAGGCGCAGTACCTCGCCACGGAGCAGGACGACGGCGACTGGACATACGGGCTGCTGGAGCTCTCCGTCCTCCCCTACTTCATGTTCACGGCGAGCGACATGTGGAACAACGGCGCGACGGACATACACTATTACATGGGCTCCGTGACGTTCAACTACAAGGCGCACCGCCTCATGGCGGGGTACGGGCGCACGCGGGCGGGCTACAACTGCTCGGGCGGCGTCTGCCGCTACGTGCCGGCGAGCCGCGGCTTTCAGGTGTCCTACAACTATAACTTTTAAGGGGGAAAGATGAAGAAAAACATATCACTTCTGGGTGTGTCCCTCCTCGCCGCCCTCTTCGCGGCATGCGACGAGGTGGACGAGGGTGACCGGTACGTCTCCCTGCCCCAGGTGGAGACGAAGCGGAACGTGCTTCTCGAAGACTTCACGGGCCAGCTTTGCACCAACTGCCCCACGGCGCACGAGGTGTTGCGCCGGCTCAAGGAGCAGTACGGCGACGCGCTGGTGGCCGTGAGCGTGCACGCCACGGACGTGTTCGGCATCAAGGAGGGGCAGATCCCCGGCATCGTGGGGCTGATGCAACCGGAAGGCAACGTCTATGCGGACAGGTGGGAGGCTTACGAGCTGCCCATGGGGCTCATAGACCGCAGCGGGGGACTCTGCAAGTACGACAAGTGGGGAACGGCGGTGCGCGACGCCTTGGCGGGAGACGCGAAGATGTCGATGGTAGTCCGTGCCGACACCGTCGCCGGCACGGACAGCATCGCCGTCCGCGTGGAGCTGAACCCCTACGTCGCGGCGACGGGGAAACTGCAAATCTGGATCACGGAGAGCGGCATCACGGCCACGCAACAGAACGGGCCAGTCCTCGACCAAAACTACGTGCACGACCACGTGTTCCGAGCTTGCGTCAACGGCACGTGGGGCGAGGACATGACCCTGCGGGAGAACGTGCACCAGACCGTGGAGCGCGGCATGCGCATGAGGCCGAACTGGGTGGCGGAGAACCTCTCCGCAGTGGCTTTCTTCTACAACGACGCGGAGGGCGTGATGCAGGTGGAGGAATGCGAACTGAAAGGAGAAGCAATCGGGGAGGAATAGGGACGGGAGTTCCCGCGCCCGCACGCGGCGGCTTGTCCGAACCGAACGATAAAGCGAGTTGTTAAATTAAAAAAAGGAGATTGAACGATGAAGAAACTCTTTACTACCTTGGCGGCCGTTTCCTGCGTCCTGGCGGGGACGGCTCAGACACTGACCTTTTCGCACGACGGAGTCCCCATAGAAAACGGGGCG
>CAYXQT010000008.1:20088-26687 GCA_964466445.1 uncultured Paraprevotella sp.
GGTCTCCGCCTGGTATGAGGGCAAGGAAAGCGAAAAGGTGAGCTTCACGCTAATCATGACCAACGACGAGGGGCTCTTGTCCATTCCGGGGACGGAAGCCGGTGCCCCCCGCATCACCGTGGATGCGGGCGTGTTGCATTACTCCTTCCCCGAACCCGGCACGCACACCCTCTCCGTCTATGCCACCGACGGCGCGAAAGTGGCCGACTATGCCTTGTCCGGACAGGAGGGCACCGTGCCGCTCGACGGGCTCCACGCGGGCTTGTACGTCTACAAGACGGACGGCGGCGCGGAGACGAGCGGCAAGTTCATCGTCAAATAAACCGATTCATTCAAAACGCAAAAAAAACACAATCGTCATGAATAAGAACAATCTTTTCAAGGGGGCTTGTGCCGCGGCTTTCGCCTTGTCGGCATCCGTCCTGCAAGCCCAGACTTTAGACCAAGTCGCCACGTTGCAGTCCCGCACGCAGTTGAAACCGGGCGCGCCACGGCTTCAGGCCGCGCCGCGCGCGTTGCCCGACGTCAAGTCGATTTCCTTGGCGTCGCGCGTGCCGCTCAAGAATCTGAAATCCGTGCCGGTGCGGGGGAACTCGCCCCTCGTCTTGAACGCGGCGGGCAACGGAAGCCCCGCGGGCGCGCGTCCCTTCAAGAGGAACAAGCGCATCACCAGCGGCGAGGGCGGCGAGAAGCCCGGCACGACCTACGGCGTGAACAAGGGCGTCTACAACCTGGTGAACATCTTCTCGTTGGGCACGGATGAAAAGGAAGAACCCATCTGGGCCAACGGCGGCGTGCTGGGCTACATCGACCGTCCGCTGACGTTCTTCAACACGACACCGGATTCCACTTACGACAGATTCTCGTGGGACTTCGGAGGTGAGACCTATGAGGAAGACTCTCTGACCATGCGCCCCTATTTCGCGGCTAACGGCTATTACTTCGACACGCCGAAGCTGACCGCGACGCTCGGCGTGAAGGACTCCACCTACCAGATGGGGACATCTTTCGCAGAGGGTGACACGCTGACGGGCATGGTGGCCACTTCCGGGGTGGCATACGTCTACAACGTGGATGCCGACGCCTCGCCGTTCAGCAACACTTTCGTCACGGCGTTGAACGACGCCGACCCGTGGAACTACGTCCTCTTCGGAATGGACAATACCTACAAGTCTTCTTACTTGGAATGGTTCGATGCGCCGCCGGAGGGCGGGATTTTCCTGTGGGGGACGCACTTCTATGTCGTCACCCCGAGCGGTGTCGACTTGTCACAGAAGACTTTCCAGGTGGACTGGGTCGAAGTGTCGGGTGCGACCGACAACAAACGGAAGAGTTTCCAAGCCAGACCGACACGGACGGACTTGGCATTGCAGGACGTGACGTTCTGGGAGGTCAATGTCGGCACGGACAGCCCCGAGTTCTTGGTGAATAACGATTTCTACGTGCTGATTACCGGCCCGCAGGACAGGACGCAGTGGGCTCTGATGAACCAGCTGGACAGGGATTTCTTCCCGAACCCCGAGAGGAACACTGCCTACTACGTGCCGACCGTCGGGGCTGATTCTCTAATCGGGCAGATATGCCAATACGTCCTCGTCGGCGTAGACGCTCAAGGAGAGGAGCATGAATTCGCGTATAACACGTCGTTAGACATCCACATGTTCGTGGCAACTCCCTACATCATCCTGGGGGAAGAAAGCGGCGACATCATCCCGCAGGACGAATTGGATCTCGAAACCAATGGCGAGACCCACAATTACCTGCTTTTGGACTGGTTCGGACCGGCTTCCGCCGCCCCGCAAGTGTCGATAACCGCTTCGGTCTCCGAGTCCACGGGCGGCGACTGGCTCACCGTGACCCCGCCGACGACGGCGTCCAGCCAACCGGATTTCTTCTCTTTCAGCCTGACGGCGGGGGCAAAGGAATTTGACGTGGACGGGCGCAGGGCTACCGTGACGCTGACGGACAACAAGGGCTTCTCCCGCAGGATAGTGGTTTATCAGGGCGACCATGCCGCGGCCGACAAGGAACTGCACGTCAGCGCGGTCAACGCTTCGGGCAAGGTGAGCGCCAAGTATGCGGACGGACGTTTCGCCGTGACCTACCCCACGGACTACACGCAAGTGAGGATATACACGCCCGCCGGCCGTCAGGTGGCGGTCCAAGCCCTTTCGGGCAACGGGACGGACGAGATTTCCGCCGGCTTCTTGGGTCGCGGCCTCTACCTGTTGCAGTTCGTCGGCAAGGACACGCAGACGGTGAAAGTGCTGAAGTAACCCGCCTCGCGGTTTGCCGGCAAAGTTTCCGGGACGCATCCCTTCCGGGGGATGCGTCCCGTTCCGTTTCAAGCCGTCCGCGCCCTCCGGCTCCCATGCGCGGCATCGCGCCGCGACCGTCCGGGACGCGCCGCTCCCTCCCGGAGCAAGGGAAGCCTCGCGGGGCATTCCCCGTCATTTCCCGTGGAAGCCGGCTTGTTCCGTCCGTGCGCGCCTCCCTTTCCACTATGAGACATTCCCTCTCTTCCGCGGGCAAAACGAAAGAAGAAAGGCGGTTTCGAGGATTGCGAACGCCGTCGGAAAACGCGGACCGGAAGCGAATCAAGGCGTTTCCGGATACATCTTTTCAGGATTCGGACGATTTTCGCAGGCCGAAGATTACGTGCTCCGAGATTGTAAAAGAGCCTCGGTCTTATTGGACAATATCGGTCCTATATCGTGTCAAGGCTTTGCGGGTTCAAGAGGAAGTCGAACAAGCCTGTGATATAGAAGCCGTTGTCGTAGTAGGGTTGATGTCGTCCCTCACGATGATGACGCGCTTGAACGTGTCGTTTATGTTTTCAAGCGACGCCGTCTCCTGTTCCCGTTTCGCGTCGTCGGAAATGGACAGGGGCGATTGTATGTAATACCTGCGGAAGCCCTTGTTGGCCACGAAGTCAACCTCCAGATTCCTGCGGAAAGAAATCCCCTTCCGTCCTTTCCCAGGCTACCACGTGCCCCGCGTCGACAAGCAAGGGAGATTTCCATGATATGGTCTTCTCCCACGCCGCTGTCCACAAGATGTCCATGGAACAGCGTGAAGAGAAGGAACGACTTGCCGCAACGCCTGCCCCGGTTACAATCTTCACCAGCCCGTTCCCTTTCCCGGAGACAAGTCTTTCAAGGTATCTTTTTCGTTGGAATATCATTTTTACGGTCGCATTTCCGTGTAAAGCCACACATTTTCGCCGTAAAGGTATGAAAAATCTCTTGACATGCACGTCAGGGCAAGGCCTTTCCGGACGGATTTCCCCACCTCCGCCGGGGGAAGCGACCGTTTCCGTGCGGAGAAAAATTCTCGTTCCTGCCTCACCTTTTCCCTCCGCCGAATCCGGATTCCGCGGGACATTCCGGGAACTTCCGCCGCCCGTGCCGTGCCTTCAGACACCCGTGAGAAACGGATGCCGACCCGCCCTTGCCGGGAAATGTGTTCCTTTGCACCGCCTTCGCGCCCCGGAGGCGGCCCGCAAGCCGGAAAAAGGCTTTTCGCGTCGCCCCCGGAGCGCGGCGGTCATTGTCTAACCAACTAACAAAGATGTCAGTAATGGCAACCGTAAAAATCAATCTGAGAAAGTCCCCCGGCGATACGGACGGGGGCATGCTGTATTTCCGGGTGACGCACCGGGGCGTGACCGTGTGGATAAGTTCGGGCATCGCCCTCCCGCTTGAGGAATGGGACGAGGTACACGGCGACCTCCTCATCCCGGACGACGCCGACGCCGCGCGGAAAGAACACCTGTATGAAGTGAAAGAGACGTTGGAAATCGGGAAGACCCGGTTAGGGAACATCGTGAAAAGGCTTGACCGCGACCGGAAGGGGACTTACAGTGCCGCCGACGTGGCAAGGGAATACCGCAAGTCGGACGGCGGAAAGGGCTTCGTCGCCTTCGGGCGAAGGGAGGCGCTGCGGCTCCTGCGGGCGGGCAGACGGGCGACGGCGGAACGCTACGGCTACGTGCTCGACCGCTTCGAGCAGTTCCTCTGCGGCGGGGACATTCCTCTGAAGGAGCTGGACAGCCGGATGACGGCGCGGTTCGAGGGCTACCTCAGGAAAGAGGGCGTCTCCGCCAACAGCTCCTCCTACTACCTGCGCAACCTGCGTGCCGTCTACGGCAGGGCGGTGGACAGGGGGCTGGCGGAGGATGCCGGGCGGCCCTTCAGGCGCGTGTACACGGGCGTGGACAGGACACCCAAGAGAGCCGTCCCCGCGGGGGTCCTCCGCCGGATGGCGGCCTTGGACTTCGGGGGCGACCCGCTGCTGGAGTTCGTGCGCGACCTCTTCCTCTTCCAGACGTACACGCGCGGAATGTCGTTCGTCGACCTCGCCTATCTGAGGAAGTCGGACCTGCGCGGAGGGAACCTGACCTACCGCAGGCACAAGACCGGGCGCGAGCTGTCCGTGAGGTGGGAAAGGGAGATGCAGGACATCGTCGACAGGTGCGGGACACCGGACGATTCGCCCTACATGTTCCCCGTCATCAGGGACCCGCTGGGGGACACGCGCACGCAGTACAAGAACGCCTTGCGGATGATGAACCGCAAACTGAAGGTTATCGGGAGAATGGCGGGGATAGACGCGCCGCTGACCACTTACGTGGCGCGGCACACGTGGGCTACCACCGCCCAGGAGAATCACGTGCCCGTCCCCGTCATCAGCGCGGCCTTGGGGCACGATTCGGAGAAGACTACCCGGATTTACCTGGCGAACCTGTGCTCTCCCGCGGTGGACGACGCGAACCGCCTCGTGCTCGGCGCGTTAGGGCGGGGTTACGAATGAAAGGACCGACTCCCACGGGACGGCCTTGCTTCTCCCTCTTCCCCTCCCCGCCGGAAGGGAAGAGGGAGACCCGCCGCGCCTGCCGCCGGAGAGCGGACGCCCGGAGCCGCCTTCCTTTCCGCACCCCGGTTACCCCGGACCTTGAGGATGCGCCCCCGCCGACAGATGACGTTCCCGCCGACAGAACGGTGCCGGCGATGCAATAAAAAAGAGGATTGTCCGTTTTCGGAAAAGGGGACAAGGAGTAACGCGATGCAGTGGTATGACCGGATAAGGCAGGTTAAGTTTTTGTTGGTAGTCATCGCCATACTGATAGCCGTGGGGTCGCTCATCATATCCCACTATCTGGTGCGCGACCTGGCCTCGGGCGAGTGCCGCAACATGGAAGTATGGGCGGAAGCCATGCGGACGCTGAACAACGCGGACGAGAACACCGACGTCGCCTTGGTATTGAAAGTCCTGAACGGGAACAACACGATCCCGGTCATCGTCCAATATGAATCGGGGGAAATACACAGCTACCGGAACCTGACCCTGAGGGCAGGCAATGCCGCCGACAGCACGAGGGAGGTGAAACGGATGGCGGAAAGCATGCGGCAGGGAGGCAGGGTGATTCGCATCTATCTGAATGAAGGCGCGTCCCAAGGTGCCGAGGGCGACTTCATGGAAATCTGCTACGACGATTCCATCATGCTGAAGCGGCTGTCTTCCTATCCTTACATCCAACTGGGGGTAGTGCTTATTTTCGTCATGGTGGCCATTTTCGCCCTGCTGAGTTCCAAGAAAGCCGAGCAGAACAAGGTGTGGGTGGGCTTGTCCAAAGAGACAGCCCACCAGTTGGGAACCCCGATTTCCTCGCTGATGGCATGGGTCGAGATTCTAAAGGAGACTTATCCCCACGACGAGCTTATCCCAGAGATGGACAAGGACGTGAAGCGGCTGGAGATGATAGCCGAACGCTTTTCCAAAATCGGCTCCCTGCCGGAACCGCGCGAGGAGCCACTGGACGCCGTGCTCGGGCACGTGATAGACTACATCTCCCGCCGCACATCCGATAAGGTGTCCATCCGTTGCCTGCTGCCGGAACGTCCGCTGAAGGCTTGCATGTGCGCCCCGCTTTTCGAGTGGGTGATAGAGAACCTTTGCAAGAACGCGATAGACGCGATGGGGGGACAGGGGTGCATCACGGTAGCTGCCTCCGAAGAGACGGGGAAAGTGGTCGTCGAGGTCACGGATACCGGCAAGGGCATCCCGAAAAACCATTTCCAGACGGTGTTCAGCCCCGGCTTCACGACTAAGAAAAGGGGGTGGGGGCTGGGCTTGTCCTTGGCCAAACGCATAGTGGAAGAATATCACAAAGGGCGCATTTTCGTGAAGCGTTCGGAAATCGGTGTGGGGACGACCTTCAGGGTGGAGCTGAAAAAGTATTAAGGCTGTCGCAAGGCTTTCTTCGGGCGGACGGACGGGACAGCCGCCTCGCCCAAGCAAGGGGGAACCTCACGGGGCTTCCCGTCGTTTCGTGCGGAAGCCGGCCCGTGCCGTCCGGCCGTGTCTCCCTTTTGACAATATGACACCCCGCCCCGCCCTTCCGCGAGCAGAATGAAAGGGAACAGGCGGTTTCACGGTTTGCGGACTGCCGCCGGAAAACGCGAAACAGGAGCGGACAAAGGCGATTCCGAATACAAATTTTTAATATTAGGGCAGGTTTTTCACGTTCGTTAAGCAAAAACGCCCGTTTTCGTGCCGAGAAAAATTTCCGTTCCTGCGGAGAAAACACTTTTTTCGTC
>CAYXQT010000009.1:0-25877 GCA_964466445.1 uncultured Paraprevotella sp.
CCCAAGACCCACGCCTTAGAAGGGCGTTGCTCTAATCCAACTGAGCTACGGAACCAACTTCAAACCGAACGCGAAGATAAAGGTTTATTCCCATTTCTGCAAACCGGGTGCGTGGATTTTCAACTTTTCTATCTTCCGCAAAGCAACTTATAGTCGCAGTAGGCACAAATTTTGGGTACAGAGGTCTGCCGGAAGGGTATTTCAGGATTGAACAGCTCCTCCAACACGCCTTGCAACACTTCCCGGAACTCTTCCTCGAAGCGGTTGAAATCCGTCACCCGTTCGCGGTTGAACACGATGGTCGGGTCATAATCCCCGGCGTTGGACTTATGTACGAAAAACAAGGCCGGGGATACGGGACGCTTCTGTTTGCCTGCTATGACCCACGCGTATAGGAAAATCTGGAAGATGTAGGAGGGACGGCGTTCAGCGGGCTGAACCAGTTGCTCCATTGAGGCCGCTTTTTCCGGAGTGCCGCCCGTTTTATAATCCACGATGCGCAAGGTTTCCACTTCCTGCCCCGTAGCTTCATCCTTCATACGAACCGTGTCCATGCGATCTATTTTTCCCCCGATGTCGATGGACAGGGGGCGGCCGTCGGATGTGATATCGATGCCCCGGCAGTGTTCCTGTTCCATTTCCTCCAATACGAATTGTTCCATACGGCTGTCGTGGGCGAGCAACTGGCGAAGGTAACTGACCATGACCTTGCGGGCCACGAGTAATTGTCCGTCGTAGAACACCTCATTACCTTCATTCCCTTCGAAGAAATTTTTCTGAAATGAGGCTTCTATATAAGGAAGCAAGGCTGTTTCCCCGCTTTCCAGCAACTGTTCGATATCCCGGCGACGGACGATGGGATTGCGTTCGGTCAGTTTCCGGTAGAGAAGTTCTGCCGCTTCGTGGAAAATAGTGCCGAACAGTGTGTTGTCCAATCCGTTCTGCGGATTTTTGGGTAGCCGTATGCGTGCTACCTGTTGGTAATAAAATTTGAGAGGACAGTCGATGTAAGCGTTGAGTGCCGAGGGGGAGAGGGGACGCGATTCGGGCTCTCCGCTACCGTAATTGCGGCGCATGCTATCCATCACCTCCGGCGTTTTGACTGCTTCCATGCCGTTGACGACCGGTACGGATTGGCCGGATTGCAGGATTTTCAGGTCTACGGGGAAATCCGTTTCGGCCAGCAGTTGGCGCAGGAAGCGCGACATTTCGTTTTTGTTCAGCCCATCGGTAGCGATGTTGTACATGAACGTGACGTGTTCCGCACGTTGCAAGAGACGGTAAAAATAGAACGCATATACGGCTATTTTATGTTGCGTGGTAGTCAGTCCGAACGCCTCGCGAAGATGGTATGGGATGAACGAGGTGTCGCTTACGGTCTTGGGAAGCATCCCCTCGTTGACGGAGAGCATCAGGATATGCCTGAAATTCAGGTTGCGCGTCTCCAACACTCCCATGACCTGCAAACCTACGGCCGGTTCGCCGTGGAAAGGTATGGTGGTCGTGTCCAGCACGGTGCGTAGCAATCGGCGCAAGGTGGACGGCTGCACGTCGAGCGTATGGTCTTCCGTCAGGCGTATAAATCGGCAGACAATCTGGTGGGCACGATAGAGCGCTTCGTGGGACAACTGGCTGTACACGTCATCCCTCCGTTTCTTTTGTTTCCCGAACACTTCGGCCAACCTTTCAAGCAAGGAGCGGACGTAGACTAACAAGGCGAGGTTTTCCGTATGCGGACAGAAGATTTCCTGTTCTTCCAGCAGGGAGGCATAGGGATGGCAACGCACGATTTTTTCCTGTTCCGCCCGGAAGCAGTGGCGGTCACGGTCGTATCCGTCGGTCTGCAAGGAAAGCAAGGCATTGATGAAACTATGCACCGGCGTGTCGGTCATGGGGAATCCCATGGTGATGTTGGTGCGCTTCACGGGATGCGGCGATGCGGCATCGGGCAACGAATGGAGTACCGGTTGGAGTAGGGATTCGTTGCACAGCACGATGGCCGTGTCTTGTTCCGGTTCCGTGAGAGCCGTGTCCAGCCATTGGGGGATATAGCGTGCTTGCGCATTCTCCGAGGTCGTGGCGATGAATTCGATGCGGGGCGGCTGTCCGAGATTGTCGAAACATGCCTCTTTCAAGGCGTTGGGAAATTCCTTCATGTTCTGGCGGATGAATACGCCGGCTTCAAAGTGGCTTTCCTCTCCCACGTACATCGCGTCATAGTCCCAGTAAAAGAGGGCTTGTCCGCGTTCCTGCAAGTGGCTGAACAGCCGTTTTTCCACATCGTTGAGCACGTTGAAACCCACGAAGACATACGTCATGTCTTCCGGGATGCGGTTCGTGCGTTCGGAGAGATGCTCGGCGACATCCCTGTACAACGCCCCCTCGTACAGCACCCCCTTTTCCCTCAGCCGTGCGTTGAACGTGGCGTATATCCCGCTCATCCGGTTCCACAGTGCGAGGAACTTCTCTTTCAGCCGGCTGTTCCCTTTGATGGAGAAGCCTTCGAAAAATTGTTTCAGTACCTCCTCCTGATGAGGTGTCAGGTAGTCGTTACGGCTCAGTTCCTTGATGGAAAGTATGTTGCTGAACAGTTTATGCGCGTCGGCCAGATGCTTGTCAATGTCATCGAAGTCGGATAACATGATTTCCCCCCAACCGTAAAAGCGGTCGAATGGTTCGGGTTCGGGTACGAGTTCGGCATAGACGCGGTAGAGCTCGCACACCGAAAGGATGTCGTCGCAGCGGGTGAAGTCCGACAAGGAATCGAACAGCTCGCTGATGGTACGGTAACGCGGTGCCCACACAGGCCGTCCGGACACGGCGGCTATCTGCTGGTCCATGAAAAGTCCCGCGCGCTTGTTGGGGAATACCACCATGACATCGCGCAGGTTGATGCCGAAACGGCTTATGAGGTCTTTGGCGACAAGCCGGATGAATGTTTCCATAAAAGCAAGTGGGTTAGGCTTGAACTTCTTCAAGCCGGTTGTTAAGAACGTACCACAAGTAACCTTTCACGCGACGGTCGGGTTCCATCAGGCGAAGTAACTTCATGTAGCCCTCTACTTGGTCGCGGTATTCAACGCGCGGACGACCGAATTTGAAGTCCACTACGATAATCTCGTCCTTTCCGAACATGACCCGGTCGGGACGGTAAGTGCCGTATTTCCCCGTGTCTTCGTAATATTCCTGACTCAGTATGGGGCACTCGTTATAGAGTTTCATCGTGCCGTCGAACCAGTGGGCCGCTTCGGGCAGCGCGAACGCCTTTTCCACTTGCCGCTCGAGCTCGTCCTTTTCGGGTTGTGTGCCGATTTGGCCTTCGGTTTCCAGGGCGAGGAGTGCCTTTCCCACGTCGTCACGGGTGTAGATTTTGGAGAATATCTTGTGCATGAGAATGCCCATGCGCCTTTTGTCGTCACGGGGATGTCGTGCCTCGCCCGTGTCCGAAAAAGCATCCAGGAACTCTTCCGCGCGGTTGGAACGGCAGAAGTCGATGCGTGCCTCGTAAGAGTGCATGGCGACCGGTATCGGGCGGTAGTCGGTTTCCATGCGGTTGTCGGATATTTTGCGGCCGGAAGAATAAGACGTGACGGGTTCGCCGTAGGTAAAGAGCGACGTTTCGCCGTTTTCCCCGTCCGTCTCTTCTGCGCCGTCCTGTGTGCGCGGCAAGGCGTGGTAAATCAGATCTCCTGTCGTGCTGCGTTCATCCATGGCGTAACGTGTACGGCACCATGCAAACAGATTCTTCTCGGCACGGGTGAAAGCCACGTAAAGCGTATTAAGCGCGTCCACCCGGCGTTGCAGGTGTTCCTCCTCATATTCCCGGCAGAATACGGAGTCGCGCATGGCGGATTCGATGGTGATGGGGATGACCGGCAGGCTGTCGTAGGGAGGCTCGTGCGTTTCGCACCACAGCAAGTCGTTATGGCGGTTGAATCCCCGCATGTCTTGTTCGATGTTCCAGTTGCAATAAGGGACGAACACCGTGTGGAACTGCAAGCCCTTGGACTGGTGTACGGTGAAGATCCGGATGCCGTCCACTTCGCCGGACGGGATAGAAATGCCGGAGAGCGTTTCGTCCCAGTAAGTCAGGAAAGAACGGAGGTCGGACGGGTTCTCTTGCAGATAGGCAGTTATTTGGTCGAAATAGGCGAACAAGTAGGCGTCTTCACCGGGGATACGTCCCAAGTCGAATATTTTGTAAAGTTCTTCTTGAAGTTCGTAGAGCGGAAGAGCCTGCAATGCTTTCATACGGCGCAAGTACGCTTCCGGCAGACAAGTTTCGAGGGGGCGGGAAGCCAGCAGGTTCACGTCGGTTCCCGTAGCGGCTTCCGTCGGCTTCCTGCCGTGCAGGGCCAGAAATGCCAATGACACGCGGTCTTCCGTGTCTGCCATGTAACGCATGGCGGCGATGAGCAGGTTCACGCTCAATGAGCTGGACAAGAGGAAAGCCTCGTCCGACACCAGCTTGACTCGGTCGCCGAAACGTTCGGCAAAATGGCGGATGACGGGAGCGGCATGCCGGCGGTAGCGCAGCAGGATTGCCATCTTCCCGTAGGGCAACCCGGCCTTGTGCAGGGCGCGGACTTGTTCGCAAAGCTCATCCAGCATCAAGGTTTCCCAATCATCTTCTTTTTCTTTTTCTCTCTCATCGAAGAAACGGATTCGTACATATCCGTTGTCCTCTTTGTCCGGGGGACATTTTTGAGCCACGTCGCAGTAGGCACTTGTCATCCGGATGGAAGCGTCCGGCGTGAGCCTGTCCAATTCTTCGGCGGCAGCCGCAAACAAGGCATTGTTGAACGCTATGATACGGCGTTCGCTCCGGAAATTGACGGCCAGGTTTCGTATGTCGGGACAGTACACGGCCATTTCCTTTTCTATGTTTTTCAGGATAGTCCAGTCGCCGTTCCGCCAACGGTAGATGCTCTGTTTCACGTCGCCCACAAGCAGGTTGCCGAAACCGGAAGACATATTCTCCAACAGCAGGATTTTAAAGTTGTTCCACTGCATGGCGGAGGTATCTTGGAACTCGTCTATCATCACGTGGCGGAAGGACGCGCCCATCTTCTCGAAAATGAACGGAGCGTCGCTTTCTTCTATCAGTTCATGGAGCAGGATTGGGGTCTTGGCCAGCAGGAAACGGTTGTTTTCATGGTTCAAGGCCGTGACTTCTTCGTCGATGACACCCAACAGTCGCAAGGGGTTGAGGTGCTTCAATGCCAAGGACGCGCTGGTATGACGTATGAGGTTTTCCGCCTGAAAGCGGCGCAGTTCTGCCAACAACCCGCTGAAGTGCGCGGCAGTTTCGGCCAGAGCCGCCACGGAGCGGTCGGCTTTGCGGAGCATTTGTTCCGGGCTTTCCGTGTATTTTTGCAGCGTGCTGCCGAATTCGGCGTTGATGTTCCCGTTTTCGATTCGCCGGAGGTAAGTGTCGAGCGTGCCGCCCCGGTAGAAGTTGTCGCAACTGATTCCCCATGCTTCTAACTCGGCGCGGAAATTGGCCGCTGCGCTCTGCACGATGTCCAAAGCGTCGCGCCGTTCGTAGTTCAATTTGTCACGGAGTTCGCTGATTCGTCTGTCCTCGCGCAATACTTCCCGCATTTCGTGTTCATGGGTCAGGTAAGATTCCTTGAAAATCCATGAAGCGAAGCTTTTCACCTCGCGGGAGACGTCCCACCGTTCGTTGTTCGAGATGCGGTCTTCTACATATTCCAGAATCCAGTTCAGGACGGTGGGGGTGAGGTACAGGCGTTCCATGATGCGGTCTACGGCCGCGTGGAGCACCTCCTTGTCATTGAGGTCTACCTTGAGATTGGCCGTGAGCCCCAGCTCGTGTGCCAGATTCTTCAGAACCGACTGGAAAAAAGAGTCGATGGTTTCCACCCGGAAACGGTTATAGTCGTGCAGGATGTGGCGAAGAGCCGAGCCGGCACGCTTGCGGATTTCTTCTTCCGGCAAATCAATGCCGTCCGCCCGGAGCTCTTTTTGGAGGGATTTCAGATAATTGGCGGAAGACGGAAGGCCTTTCCAGATGCCGTAAAGCTGCAGGAGGATGCGGTCTTTCATCTCGGCCGTTGCCTTGTTGGTGAAAGTGACGGCCAGAATATGGGTGTAGGCAAGGCTGTTTTCTTGTCCGATCAGCGTCTTGATGTACTGTATGGTTAAGGTGAACGTCTTGCCAGACCCCGCCGAGGACTTATAAACGGTCAGACTGGATTTCATGTCGTTCAGATATTCATGTTTTGGTAAAGGTAGCGTTTGATGCTTCTCTTGGCGGTCTTTTCAAATTCTTCGTTTTGAAGCAGCACTTTGGTGATTTGCGAATAGGACGGCAGTTCCTTGTTCAGTTCCCGGCGCGAAATGTCTATCTGCCGCCACAAGGCATGGTCGTCCAGGCCGTCTTTCAGGCTTTCGCCCAAATCGGGATAGACGAGAGCCACCAGTTTCTCATTACACATGATGACCAGTGATTCGTTGACGTAAGGAAGATTGTTCAGTCTCGATTCTATCTCTTCCGGATAAATGTTTTGTCCGCTGGCGTTGAGCAGCATGTTCTTGCAACGTCCTTTGATGTACACGTCGCCTTCTTCATTGATGACGGCCATGTCGCCGGTGTGCAGCCATCCGTCGGCGTCAAATATTTGTTCCGTGGCCTCGCGGTTCTTGTAATAGCCCAACATGGTGTTGCGTCCGCGGCATACCAATTCGCCGGGAATCCGCGCCGGGTCGGGGCTCAGCACTTTCAGCTCCATGCCTTCCGCCGCCCTCCCGCACGACATGTAAGCCGTTTCGTGCCACGGGCTGTGGCAGATGATGGGGCCGCATTCCGTCATGCCGTAGGCGATGGAATAGGGGAAACTGATGGAACGCACGAAAGATTCCACTTCGGCGTTGAACGGCGCGCCGCCGATAATGACCTCCTTGATGTTTCCCCCGAAAAGGCGCAGGCTTTCCGCACGTGCCTTTTCCTTGGTCTTTTCACTGATGACGGGAGTGCGCAGGAGCAGCTGCCCCAACTTGCCGTTGATTCTCGGGAGGATTTCTTTCTTGAATATCTTTTCAATGACCAACGGCACGCAGGACATGACGCGGGGATGAGTCTCGGCAACGGCATTCATGATGACCTTGGGCGAGGGCATGCGCGTGAGGAAGTACAGGTGGGCTCCGAAACATACGCCGTAGAGAAAATCGTAGACCAGACCGAACACATGCCCCATGGGCAGCATGGACACGATGCTGTCCCCGGGAACAATGCCGATGGTGCGGCTACAGAACAGCACGTTCGACACGAGGCTGCGGTAAGGAAGCATGACCCCTTTGGAGAACCCCGTGGTGCCCGACGTGTAATTGATGACGGCGAGCTGTTCCGGTGAGTTCTCGGGCGCGAAATGCACATGTTCGCGAAGGAACATCATGGGGAAACGTCGGGCGAAGAGGGCGTCGAGGCGTTCGTGGGCGGAAGAGAGCCTTTCGGAACGGCTGTTGACGAGCGTGAAGTCCTTCACGCAAATGATGCCTTGCAGGGCGGGCATGCGGTTCTCGTCCAAGTTCTCCCAGACCTGGTCGCCCACGAACAACAAGCGTGCCTCGCTGTGATTGACGATGTGGTACACGTTGTCAGGCTTGAACTCGTGGAGGATGGGCACGATGACGGCTCCGTAGGTGATGGCGGCCAGAAACGCCACGCACCAGTTGCCGCTGTTGCGCCCGCACAAGGCGATTTTGTCGCCCGGGCGGATGCCGGCCGCCTCGAAGAGCAGATGCATCTTGGCAATCCTGCACGCCACATCCTTATAATGCAAGCTCTCCCCCTTGAAATCCGTGAACGCCCTGCGATCCCAGTTCTCTTTTATGCTGTTCTCGATAAGTTCTATCAGTTTGCATTCCATGTTGTCGGGCGTATTTTCGGTATTGGAGACAAAAGTACGAAAAAAACAAGGTATATCCGCTCCTTTGTCGGGAACGATTTTGAATCTGGGAGGGAGAAACTCAAATTCCCAGCACCGAAATGCGAGTTCTTCAAACATTTCCTCTAATTTTGCACTTGCCGGTTGACTCTGCACAAACGGCAAACCGCTTGATCAAGCATCGGAGAAGACATGGAACATCAGACTCATACCGCCACGGAATACAGGAAACTGACACAAGCCGAGACCCGGCGGTTGGAACGCCAAGGCTGTACGGCGGAGGACTGGCAGCTGATTGAAGTCCACCCGGACATCGACCTACGTCATCTGGCGCACGTGCATTTTTCCGGCTCCAACCGTATCGGGAAATTCAAAAAGACCGTCGCGCTGCCGGGCGGAATCACGCTCCATACGGGCATCCGGCATGCCACGCTGCACTGTGCCACCGTGGGCGACGACTGCCTGATAGCCCACGTCCGCGGGTACATCGCCCATTACGACATCGCCCCGGACTGCATCATCTTCCATACGGACACCATCGCCATGACGGGGCCGTCTTCTTTCGGAAACGGCACGGTGCTCCGCGTCATGAGCGAAAGCGGGGGGCGGGACATCGTCATGCACGACCGCCTGTCCGCACAGGAAGCGTACATGCAGGCCATGTACCGCCACGATGCCCTTTTCGCGCAGAACCTCCGCAGGATAGCCTTGGATTACGCCGAACGCCAGAAGGACGTGCGCGGTTCAATCGGCGAGGGCGTGCGGATATTCCGTTGCGGCCCGATACGCAACGTGAGAATCGGTCCATGCGCCCGTCTGGAAGGAGCCGCCCGTTTGGAAAACGGCACGGTATGCAGCCATCCGGACGCTCCCACCTTCGTCGGCGGCTTGGTCATCGCCCTCGACTTCATCCTGCAAAGTGGCTGTCATGTCTCCGACGGAGCCATGCTCGCCCGCTGCCATGTGGGGCAAGCGTCCACCGTCGGGCGCGGCTTTTCCGCGACGGATTCCTATTTCGGTTGCAACTGTCAGGCGGAACAAGGCGAAGCCCGCTCCATACTGGCCGGCCCCTACACGGTGACGCATCACAAGTCCACCCTGCTGATAGGCGGCATGTTCTCGTTCATGAACGCCGGGTCGGGCACGAACCAGAGCAACCACGCCTACAAGCTCGGCCCGATGCACCACGGCGTGCTGGAGCGGGGATGCAAGACCGCTTCGGGCAGCCACATCTCATGGCCCGCGCATGTCGGGGCGTTTTCTTTGGTCATGGGACATTGCCCGCCCCGCACCGACAGCGGCGAGTGGCCGTTCTCCTACCTCGTGGGACGGGACTCGTCCTGTTACGTGATTCCCGGCATCGCCCTGCGGGGAGTGGGAACGTTGCGCGACATCGGGAAGTGGCCCGCCCGCGACGGCCGCCCGTCCCGGTTGCCCCAAACGGATTCGGTCTCCTTCGAGGCGTTCTCTCCCTATACGATGGGACGGGTGCTGCGGGCGCGGACTTTATTGGAAGAACTATGCGGACGTTTCGGCGGAGACACCGAGGAAATCACCCGGAACGGACTGCGGTTCAAGGAAAAATCGGCAAGGCAAGGCGCGGAATGGTACCGGCTGGCCGCAGACCGTTACTTCGGCGAACAGCTGATACGGCAACTGGAAGCGCACGAAGACACTCCTCCTAACGGACTTTGCGACGCCCTGCGCCCCCGCACGGCATGCAGCGACCGTTGGGGCGACATCGGCGGCATGCTCGCCCCCATGAGCGAAATCGACGGCATCATGAAAGCCGTCTCCACGGGGCGGATTGACCGCATAGAAGAACTGTGGGAACGAATCCGGCTCGTGCACGACCGGTACGACAGCTTTGCCTGGGCTTGGACTTGGCAACTCCTGCACGGTTTATACCCCGACGCCTACGGCGAGGGCTTCATCCCGTCGCTCTGCCTTCCCGTCATCCGGAAATGGGAAGCCGCCGCCACGGCGCTCAACTCGCAAATCATGGCCGATGCCCGAAAAGACATCTCTCCGGACTCTCTTGTCGGTTTCGGCATCGACGGCGACAAGGAGACTGCCTTGAACGACGCGCTGGCAGTGCGCGGCTCCGTGCGGCAGTGCGACATCATCCGAAGTTTAGAAAAGCAACAGGCGGAAATCAGAGAAAAGGCCGGGTACTGGCTGCAAAAGTTGACTTCCGTGCGGTCGTGAACAGCCGCCAAAACACCGCGTGGAAAGACGTTCTTCCCTGAACGTCCTCCCACGCGGGAACGATTTCTTCAAGAGACCCTTGCCTCGGCGGCTCATGGAGGGAAGGAGCCTTTCCCTCGTCCGTTGCGGGTTATTCCGCCCGTCTGGCCTGTAGCACCAGTTCGGCGGACTTCAGCCCTTTAGCCTCCGCTTTCAGGCGCACAGTCCCTGCCTGTCCCGTCCCTGCCACAATGGCGGTCATCCGTCCGTTGAACACGGGCATCTGCGGCCGGCCGAACGGTTCGACGCACACGGGATTGCCGTTGGCTCCCGCCTTGTAATAGCCCGCTCCGCTGACGGAGAACTTCACCGTATGCTGTGCGTCGGGACAGAGGTTGCCCTCGCGGTCTACCACGCTGACGGTGACAAAGGCCAGATCTTCGTCCCGCAAGTCCGCGTCCAGCGTGTCCTTGTCGGCTTCCAGCACGATACGGTAAGGATCGCCCGCCGTGCGGACGGTCTGCTCCATGCGCTTCCGCCCGTTCTCGTCGTAGGCCACGGCTTTCACCTCCCCCGGTTCGTACCGGATTTCCGTCCACATCAGCCGGTAACGCTTCTGGCGAGCCAGGGCGCGGCGTGCCTCGTCGTTCTCCGTGCCGTCCACCCCGACGGCGGTGTCCTTCGTGCGTTTCCCCTGGCTCTTGCCGTTGACGAAGAGTTCCACCGTGGGGTAATTGGTGTACACGAACACCGGCGTGACCTCCCCCTCGCGCCCCGGCCAGGTCCAGTGCGGAAGGATGTGCAAGGTTTCCTCTTCCTTGTTCCACACGCTGCGGTAGAGGTAGTAGCGGTCTTTGGGCAGGTAAGCCAGGTCGATGATTCCGAACAGCGACGAATGGCTGGGCCAGTCGTTGTAATACGGTGTCGGCTCCCCCAGGTAGTCGAAGCCCGTCCACACGAACTCGCCCATGTCGTAGGGCAAATCCTCGGAGCGGATGAAGTTGTCTTCCGGGAGGTCGCTCCAGCCGCAGTGTTCCACGTCGTAGGAAGAAGACTGGTGGTCGTCGTACTTCGCGTCGGCCTTGCGTTCCACCGGGAACTTGTACACGCCGCGCGAGCTTACCGTGGAAGCCGTCTCCGTCCCCAGCACCACTTGCTGCGGCAATGCCTCATACGTCTTCTGGAAAAGGTGGGAACGGTAGTTGAGACCCGGTATGTCCATGACAGCCGCCGCGTGGCTCTTGATGGCTCCGTCCACACGGTCGAACCCTTGCGTGCAGGGGCGCGTGGGGTCTTCGCGGTGCACGATGTCCTGCATCCGCCGGCAGAGCTTCGCCCCTTGGGCCGAGGCTTGGTCGGGCACTTCGTTGCCGATGCTCCACATCACCACCGACGGGTCGTTACGGTAATGGCGCACCACGTTCACCAAGTCGCGTTCCATCCACTCGTCGTAGCACTTGTTGTAGCCGTTGGCCATCTTTTTGGTCTTCCATTCGTCGAAAGTCTCCACCATCAACAGCATCCCCGTCTCGTTGCAGGCTTGCACCAGTTCCGGCGACGGCATGTTGTGCGACGTGCGGTAGGCATTGCTGCCCATGTCCTTCAGCATCTTCAGGCGGTAACGGACGGCCTGCATGTTCACCGCCGCGCCTAACGGCCCCAAATCATGGTGGTTGCACGTGCCGTGGAAGACCAGCCTTTTCCCGTTCAGGAAGAAACCTTTACCGGGGACGACCTCTATGGTGCGGATGCCGAACGTCGTCCGGTAAGTGTCGCTCAGGCGACCCTGATAATACACTTCCGTGTCCGCCCGGTAGAGGTTCGGGTGTCCGCAATCCCACAACAAGGGACGGTCTACCACGAAATCCTGTTCGAGCACCCCTTCGTCATACGGCGACAGGGCGGTCTCGCGCTCCGCCACTTTCCGTCCGTCGGGAGCGAGCAAGACGGTTTTCAGGCGGATGTCCTTGCAGTCCGTGCCGGCGGGGTATTCCAGTTCCGTGCGCACCTTCACTTTGGCGAAATCCCCGCGCACCACCGGCGTGGTGACGGCGGTTCCCCACGTGCGCACCCCGACTTTGCCCGACACAATCAGATGCACGTTCCGGTACAGCCCCGCCCCCGGATACCAGCGCGAGCTTTCGGGCTCGTTCTCCAAGCGCACCGCCAGCACATTGTCTTCCGCTTTCACGGCATCCGTCACGTCGAAATAAAACGAGGCATAGCCGTAAGGCCAGTTCCCCACCTTCTTCCCGTTGACAAAGACCTGCGCATGGCTCATCGCCCCGTCGAACATCAGCACCGCACGCTTGTCCGCCCCGAAACCGGGCACGTCGAAATGCAGCCTGTACCAGCCCGCGCCCACGAAAGGCAGTCCTCCCGTGCGGCCGGACTGGTTCTGCGCTTCCTTCTGCCCGTCTTGTTCGATGGCCATGAACTGGCGGTCGTTGTTCGCGTCGAACGGCCCGCCTATCGCCCAGTCGTGGGGGACGGACACGCGCTCCCACTTCCCGTCGTCCGCCTGCACCCCGCCGAACGCCGCGTCGTCCGTGCGGGTGAACCGCCAGCCGTCCCGTAGCAGCACCGTTTCCCGTTCTCCGCCGGCCCGCATCCCCACGCAGAAGAGCAAGCCCCATACATATAACAAGAGTCTTTTCATGTGTCTCCTTCCCTATACCTATTATATATGACTGTTCCGCCCGTCAGGCCAGCGCGTGCACCACGTCCATGACCTCGCGCCCGATGGCCTCCGCCTCGGCTTGCGTGGAAGCCTCGGAATACACCCGGATGATGGGTTCCGTGTTGCTCTTGCGCAAATGCACCCATTTGTCGGGGAAGTCGATTTTCACCCCGTCGGTGTCGTCTACTTCCTCGCTCTTGTACGTTTCCTTGACGCGCTCCAAGATGGCGTCCACGTCGGTCTCCGGAGTCAGGTCGATGCGGTTCTTGGCCATGAAGTACTGCGGGTAAGCGGCCCGCAGTTCGGACATCTTCTTCCCGCTCCGCGCCAGGTAAGTCAGCACGAGGGCGATGCCCACCAGCGCGTCGCGCCCGTAATGCGCCGCCGGATAAATCACGCCGCCGTTGCCCTCCCCGCCTATCACGGCGCGGGTCTCCTTCATCTTGGCCACCACGTTGACTTCGCCCACGGCCGCCGCGGCGTATTCTCCCCCGCGCATACGGGTTACATCGCGCAGGGCGCGGGTGGAGCTCAGGTTGGAGACCGTGTTGCCCGGCGTGTGCTGCAGGACGTAATCGGCCGCCGTTACCAAGGTGTATTCCTCCCCGTACATGGTCCCGTCCTCGCAAATCATGGCCAGACGATCCACGTCCGGGTCTACCACGAAGGCCAAATCGTGTCCGCCTTTCCGCATCAGGGCCATGATGTCGCTCAGGTTCTTCTCCAAGGGTTCGGGGTTATGGGCGAAATTCCCCGTCGGCTCGGTGAAGAGCCCCGTGACGTGTTCAACTCCGAGTTGCCGCAGGAGCAGGGGCAGGACGATGCCCCCCACGGAGTTCACCGTGTCGATGGCCACGCGGAAATTAGCCTTGCGTATCGCCTCGACATCCACCAGAGCCAGGTTTCTGACCAAGTCGACGTGCTTTTGGTTGTACGTGCCGTCCTCGCGGTAACGCCCTATGCCGTCCGCGTCGGCATATTCAAAGGCTTCCTCTTCGGCTAAGCGCAACACCTCGTTCCCCTCTTCCCGGTTCAGGAATTCTCCTTTCTCGTTCAGGAGTTTCAAGGCGTTCCACATACGGGGGTTGTGGGAGGCGGTGATGATGATGCCGCCGCAGGCGCCTTCCATCGTCACCGCCAGCTCGGTGGTGGGCGTGGAAGCCAACCCGATGTCGACGACATCGAAGCCCATGCCGAGCAACGTGCCGCAGACGACGTTCCTCACCATCTCGCCGGAGACGCGCGCGTCGCGCCCCACGACGACCTTGTTGCTCCCCACCGCCGTCCGGCGGATCAACGCGGCATAGGCGGACGTGAACTTCACGATGTCCAGCGGGTTCAGCGTGTCGCCCACGCCGCCGCCGATAGTCCCGCGAATGCCGGAAATGGATTTGATAAGTGTCATGACATGTTTTCCTTTGTTGCTTGTTCTTGTTTCCGGGACGAAATCTCCCGCGACAAAGATAGGCATAAAAAAGACAAAAAGGCGGGCTTCGCCTGCAATTTCTCGGCAAAAGTTCACCGGCGGGGCGCATTAATCGCTACCTTTGCGACAATCAAAGCCCGGAACATCATGAAACGCAACGTAACGCTCCTCCTCGTCTTCCTCTCCGCACTCCTCGCACGGGGGCAGGGGGAAGACGCGGCGCGGGATGCCGCCACGCCGGAGGCCCTGAGCCGGAAGGCGGAAAAGTTCGGCGCGTCCCTCCCGCAGGAGAAAGTATTCCTCCACCTCGACAACACCTGCTACTTCGTGGGCGACACGATATGGTACAAGGGTTACGTGACGCGCTCCGACCGGCAGAACCTGACCAATCTCAGCAAGATTCTGTACGTGGAGCTGCTCACGCCCGACGGCTACTTGGTGGAACGCCAGCAACTGGAAATGCCGGACGGGACGGCCCGCGGGGCTTTCGTCCTCACCGACTCGCTGTACGCCGGATATTACGAGCTGAGAGCCTACACCCTCTGGATGCTGAACTTCGGGCAGTACGAGCACCCGCATTCCAAGTGGACGGAACTGATGTTCTACAACAAACTGATGGCCAAGGAATTCTTCCGCGACTACGACAAGATTTACTCGCGCGTGTTCCCCGTGTTCGACCACCCGCAGGAGCCCGGCGACTACGCCAAGGACATGACGCTCCGCCCGATGCGGAGGTACTTCAAGAGCGACAACGGGAAGCCTGAACTTGATGTCCGCTTCTATCCCGAAGGGGGCGACATCGTGGAGGGTGTCGCCACGCGCGTCGCGTTCGAGGCCGGCACGAAGGAGGGGAGGCACATCGACGTGGAGCTGTCCGTCCGGGACAAGGACGGGCGGGAAGTCGCCCGCGCGAAGACCGCCGACCGCGGACGCGGCATCTTCACCCTGCCGGACGTGCCGGAGGGCGGCAAGTACAAAGCCGCGTTCCGGTACGAAGGATATGATTACTCTTTCGACCTGCCCGACCCGGCGAAGGAGGGTTGCGCCATGACGGTCACGCAGGACGCGGGGACGGTCAGCGTCGGCATCCGGTCGTCCGGCCTCCCCCGCCCCGCGCCGTCCCTCGGACTGCAAGTGATGCACGGCGGCGTGTCGGAAGCGTTCTATGACATCGCGCTCGACGACGGAGGGAAAGCCTCGGTGGAAATCCCGTCCGAGAAACTTCCCACGGGCGTGAACCAGCTTACCCTGTTCGACGGGAAAGGGCGCGTCTACGCCGACCGGCTGATATTCGTCAACCACCACGAGTACGACGCGCCGCAACTGGCCGTCGACGGGGTCAAGGCACAATACGAGCCTTTCGAGCCCATCTCCCTGCAACTCCGGCTGACAGACCCCTCGGCCGGCACGCCTCACATGTCGCTGGCGGTGCGGGATCGCGCCACCGACGAACTCACTTACGACGACGGCGACCTCCTCACGGAGATGCTGTTGGGGAGCGAACTGAAAGGCTTCGTCGAGAATCCCCGTTACTACTTCGAGGCGGACGACAGCGCACACCGACAAGCCCTCGACCTCCTGATGATGGTGCAGGGATGGCGGCGCTATTCGTGGAGAACCATGTCGGGCATCGAGTCCATGACGATACGGCACATGCCGGAACAGCTCCAGACCATATCCGGATGCGTGAACCGGATAGAGGACTTCCGGCTGGCCTACGGGACTTACGTGAGGGAGGAGAACTGGATTCCGGGGGAGGGAACCATGCGTGCGCCGGACATTTCCGTGGAACGGGACGAGACCATGGAAGAAATCATGGAATCCACGGCCGACATGAACCAGCCGGACGGCGGAATCGAAACAGGGAGCACGGGGAGCTACGACCCTTACTCCCAAATGCTTGAGGAGAACCTGAGAAACCCGTTCACCACCGGTTCCGTCATGAGCAACCTGAAAGAGGAAGTCAACGTGTGGCCTACGTTCATACAGGGAGGACAGACCATGGAACTGATACAGACGACGGAGAAGGGAATGTTCTACATGAAGACACCCTTGCTCTACGACAAATACATCCTCTTCCTCCCCGCCGCGGACAAGGACAAAGGCGAGGACTACATCCGGGACAAGACGAAAAAGGACTTCACCAACGAGGAAGCCTATCCCGACTATTTCGTCAAGCTGAACCACTTCAACCCCTTGTTCCCCAAGCCATACGACTACTACCGGGACGCGCCGCGCCAAGAGGCGGACGAGCAGCCCGGGAAAGGCGGGCAAACCTCCTTCACCGACCGGCAGCTCTCCACGGTGACCGTGCAGACACGGCACGGGGGACTGCGCAAGCTCGACCTCAGCAAGCCGGCCTTGGTGGTCGACGCCTACGAGGCGTTCAACCTCACGGCGGACTACGGCATGAACACCGGCACGCACAACTGGGTCACCTTCCCGCAACAGGTCGCCTTGACTTATGTCGGCGACATGGGAATGGACAGGGACTACTTCCTGCAAGTGCGGTACGACGGCAAGCCCATCAACCTGAAGACCACGCACGAGCGCGTCGCCCCGCAACGCATGCTCAACGGGGAGCAGATGGAAGTGCCACCCGTCATCGCCTCCGGAGAAGGCAGGATGGAACGCTACCGGCACCTCCGCAACATAGACAAGCTCTACATCTATACGGACTACGCCCCGCGCGAGCAAGGCAGCGCGAAATACACGGGCGACAACCAGCCGGATGTCGTCATCGACTTCCGCCTGTTCCCCGGCGACGGCTACCAGCCCACCTACCGCGACCGCCGCTACGTGTTGGACGGGTACGCCGTGTGCGAGGACTTCTACAGCCCCGACTACAGCCGGAAGCCCCTGCCGGAGACGAAAGACTTCCGCCGCACCTTGCTCTGGCTGCCGGACGTGAAGTTCGACGCGGAGGGGAAAGCCACCGTCAACCTGTACAACAACGGCAAGCCGACGGTGCTGGGCATCCAGGCCGAGGGCATCACGGCGACGGGCTTCCCCATCGTATGGAACGGCGGTGCGAGCCAAGAATAAAGCCAAGTCCGCCTGAGCCTTGCCGAGGCACGCAGCAGGTCAACAGCGGAAGTTAAGGCCAAGCCTCGCCCGGCCTCTGAAAGTCACGGGGAAACCGTACTTTTCGTGGCGTGTCCGGAAGGCATGCGGTCCGTAGTCTGCCTTCAGGCGTTGCCGCGGTCTTGTCCATGGCGACGGGCGGTTCGGGACGGGGAGGGCTACGCCGCCACTCTTGGGGAGAAGACAACAGGATTCCATACCGGAAACTTCAGTCCGCCCGTCCGCGGCAAGGGAAGTGCCCGACCGACGGGTTTCAGGGCCAGTCCCCTCGCGGCTTTGATTTTCTTTCCTGTAAAAACCGGAGATTAAGAGGAAAATCCCGGCAGGAAGCCGTCCGCACGGAGAACCCCCCTGCTTCCCGCCATCGGAACCTGCGGCGGCACGGCCATCTCCGTCCGCCACGCCTCCCGTTTGACAATATGACATCCAAATCTCCCTCCTGCGAGCAGAATGAAAGGAAAAAGGCGGTTTCAAGCCTTGCGGACTGCCGTCGAAAAACGCGAAACAGAAGCGAAAGAGGGCGTTTTCGGATACGTTTTTTCACGTTTCGGGCATCTAATTAACATCTGTTAGGCAGAAACGCGAGTTTTCGTGCCGAGAAAAATTTCCGTTCCTGCGGACGAAACACTTTTTTTGTCCGCAGGAAAATCCGGAAAAGTGCGGTTCCCGGCGGAAATTCCTCCCGAAGACGGCGGAACGGACTGCGGAGAAACCTGCTTTTTCCTCTATTTGGAGGAAAAACGGGCGTTAGTTCGAAGTGTCGTTTTGCGAGGAGGAACGCCCTCCGCACTTGCGCGTCCTCCGTCCGCGAGCGCGGGAAGCCGCCCGCCGCCGTGCCTTTTGCAAGCGGAAACCCCTTTCCGGCTGACATTCCGTCTTCCGCAAAAGGCGCGAGAATCGCGTATTTCCCGCGCCGCCCCGACCCAGGCGCGAATACGCGAACCATGCGGGGTCGGAACTGACGTTTTGACAAAACGACAGTTCCGGCGGGAAACGCGTCTTTCGGATTGCGGGACGGCAAGCGTCCGAGAGGTTGCAAGAAACAGCCGGGACAGGTCTCCCGGCTATTCCCATGAGGTCATTTCACGCCGGCGTAACCCTCCGCGCGGAGCAGTTCCGTTATGCGCTCCTTCCATTCCCCCTGTATGATGATTTCACCGTCTTTCACGGTGCCACCTACGCCGCACTTCGCCTTCAGCGTCCGCCCCAGCCCTTTCAGGTCGGCTTCCGTTCCCACGAAACCTTTCACCACGGTGACCGTCTTTCCGCCGCGGTTCTTGCGTTCGATGCCTACCCTCAGCCTCTGCCGGCCTTTGGGAAGCGTGGCGGGTTCTTCCTCTTCGCCGTTGTCGAACGCGAAGTCGGGGTCGGTGGAATACACCATCCCCAGTCTCGACTTCCAGTCGTTGCCCTTTGCCGGCATGGCTCAGTCCTCCGTCAGTTTCCGGTAACGGACGCGTTTCGGTTCTTCCAGACCGAGGCGCCTCATCTTGTTGCTCTCGTATTCCGAGTAGCTGCCCTCGAAGAAGAACACGTTGCCGTCGCCCTCGAAGGCAAGGATGTGCGTGCAGATGCGGTCAAGGAACCAACGGTCGTGGCTGATGACCACGGCGCAGCCGGCAAATTCCTCCAAGCCTTCCTCCAGAGCCCGGAGCGTGTTCACGTCGATGTCGTTCGTCGGCTCGTCGAGCAGCAGCACGTTGCCCTCCTCTTTCAGAGCCATGGCCAGGTGCAGGCGGTTGCGCTCTCCGCCGGAGAGCACGCCGCATTTCTTTTCCTGGTCGGCGCCGGAGAAGTTGAACCGGCTCAGGTAGGCGCGGACGTTGATGTCGCGGTTTCCCATGCGCATCAGTTCGTTGCCGCCGCTCATGACCTCGTACACGCTCCTTTCGGGGGAAATATCTTTGTGCGTCTGGTCGACGTAGGCTATTTTGACGGTCTCGCCGACTTCGAACGTGCCGCCGTCCGTGTGTTCCAGTCCCATGATCAGGCGGAAGAGCGTGGTCTTGCCCGCGCCGTTGGGGCCGATGACACCCACGATGCCGTTAGGCGGAAGCATGAAATTCAGGTCGCCGAACAGCACCTTGTCGCCGAAGGCTTTCCGCACGTGCAGGGCTTCGATGACCTTGTTGCCCAAGCGCGGGCCGTTCGGGATGAAGATTTCCAGCTTCTCTTCCTTCTCCTTCTGGTCTTCGTTGAGCAGCTTGTCGTATGAGTTCAGGCGGGCCTTGCCCTTGGCCTGCCGCGCCTTCGGTGTCATGCGCACCCATTCCAGCTCGCGTTCCAAGGTCTTCCGCCGCTTGCTTGCCGTCTTCTCCTCCTGCTCCATCCTCCGGGTCTTCTGTTCCAGCCAGGAAGAATAGTTGCCTTTCCAGGGGATGCCCTCGCCCCGGTCGAGTTCCAGAATCCATCCGGACACGTCGTCCAAGAAGTAGCGGTCGTGCGTCACGGCGATGACCGTGCCTTCGTACTGGTTCAGATGCTGTTCCAGCCAATCGACGCTCTCGGCGTCCAGGTGGTTGGTCGGCTCGTCGAGCAACAACACGTCCGGCTTCTGCAACAAGAGGCGGCAAAGCGCCACGCGTCGGCGTTCCCCCTCCGAAAGGTTTTCCACCGGGCGGTCGGACGGCGGGCAGCGCAGTGCGTCCATGGCTCGTTCCAGCTTGCTGTCTATGTTCCATGCGTCCGTGGCGTCGATGATGTCTTGCAGTTCTCCCTGACGGGCAAGCAGGGCGTTCATCTTTTCCTCGTCCTCGTAATATTCCGGGAGGCCGAACTTGCGGTTCGTCTCTTCATATTCGGCCAAAGCGTCCACGGCAGTCCGCACGCCCTCCATGACTACCTCCTTCACGGTCTTGGAAGAGTCCAGCCGCGGTTCCTGCGGCAGATACCCCACGCTGTATCCGGGCGCGAACACCACTTCGCCTTGGAAGTCCTTGTCCAGTCCGGCGATAATCTTCATCAAGGTGGATTTCCCGGAGCCGTTCAGGCCGATGATGCCGATTTTAGCCCCGTAGAAGAAACTCAGGTAGATGTCCTTCAGCACTTGCTTGTTGGTCTGGCGTATAGTTTTGCCCACGCCGACCATGGAGAAAATGATTTTCTTGTCGTCTGCTGTTGCCATAAGTCGTTTTTGTCTTTATAAGTCAAATAATCAGTCCGACGGAGAGCAATATTCCGAACAGGAAGATGTCGCGTGCCGTCTCGCCCAGCACGCCGTTCAGCCCTTTCCCGCGCTTGAGGCTCGTCATGTGCCGCCAGGCGGCGGCGTGCGGCACGAGGTAACACGCCGGGAGGAGGGCGGCCGCGGGCTTTCCGGCGAGCCACATCGTCTGGCAAAGAGCCACGGCCGCGATGCCGAGCCAAAGATAAAGATTTTCCGCGGCTTTTTCGCCTATCCGCACCACCAATGTGATTTTTCCGCAGGCTTTGTCGTTGTCGCGGTCGCGATAGTTGTTCACCACGAGCAGGCAGTCCGTGACCATGCCGCATGCCAAGGACAGCACCCACACTTCGGGAACGACCGTGCCGCGTTGCAGATAGTACGTGGCAACCACCGGCACGAGGCCGAAGAACACCAGCACGAGCAGGTCGCCCAATCCGCGGCGGGCCATGCAGGTAGTATAAAGGAAACAGAACACCACACAGCACGCGCCGACGAGCACCATAGTCCATCCGCCGTAAAGCACCAGCGGCAAGCCGACGAGGCAGGAGAGGAGCGTGACGCAGGCTATCCCCCGGCGCATGGCGGGCAACGTAATCCAGCCTTCGGCGCACGCCCGTCTCGGGCCGAGGCGTTTCCCGTTGTCCAGCCCGCTCCGGAAATCGTAATAATCGTTGATGAGATTGGCATCGATTTGCATGAGGAATGCAAAAAGGAAGCACAACAAGGCCGGGACGGGACGGAAACGCCCGTCCCAAGCCGCCGACACTCCAATCATGACCGGGACAGCCGCCCCCGCCAAGGTCTTGGGGCGTGCGGCCAGCATCCATGCGTGCGGCGAGTTCGTGGATATGCGAGACATGTTTGCCATTTGTTGGAATCATTGTATTTTGACGCGTAAGTAAGAGCGGTCGTCGAAAGACTCGTTCCCGGCCGCCACTCCTTTGGTGGACGGGTATTCCCCGATGCGCAACGGGTCTTCGGCCAAGGAGCGTGCCAATAGCCGCTCGGTTTCCTCCAGCGTGTCGGCCAGTGCCGGGTAGCCGTCCGTAGCCAAAACCACTTCCCCGGTGTCTGCCGGGAGGGAAAGGACGCGAATCCGGGAGGGGTCTGCCGGAAAACCGTCGAGGACGGCATACCCGAAAGGCCCGGCATCGCCGGCATTCTGGAAGGAACACTGGTCTTTCAGGTAAGGCCATATCCACTCCCGCCCCAAGTCGTGCGCACGCAGGCTCTCGACGGAATGGCCTTTTCGGATCAGGTAGCGGAGCACGTCGGCACGAATTGCCGAGAGAATGCCGTCCGTAGGCTTGGGGTTCGCGTAAGTCGTCCCGTTGAAGCGGCACAGGCAGTCTCCTATCAGCCATACTTCACGCCTGTAAACGGAATAGATTGCCGTACTCGCCGTCATGCGGTTCTCCGCATGGCACGCGGCTTCTTCGCGCAACCCGTGCTCCTCGTAATGCCGCCCGATGGCCGAGGTGAGGAATCTTGCCGCCGCGGTCGCGTCCGCGTCTTTCGGGAGGCGGGGTATGGAGGCGCGAAGCACTTCCATGGCCCTCCTTCCGGTGCTTTTCCCTCCCACGCGGAGCGTGCCTTTGGCGGTAGAGCCGTCTATGACCGCGAAAAAGTCAGGGCTTTCCGCTATTCCGTCTTCGCATAGCCCCGTTCCGTCCGCCGTCTGTTTCCCTTCGGGGACTTTCCCCCTTTGGAACCGTTCGATGACTGTGGCCGGGCCGGTCTTCGGGTCGATGCCGTCTGTATTCCGAGTCATAATGCACATATTCCTTTTGATTCCGTTCCGTCTGGTGCGTGCGGTCGAAAAGCCTGCCTATCAAGTCCGCCCGCCCGACGCGCCGCAGTTCCGCCTTTATCTTCCGCTCTTCTTCCGGCTTGTGCCAAAAGAAGAACATCCGTTGCGCCAGCTTTTCGGCGGGCGACTTCGCACTGTACACCGGTTCGAGCGTGTAGGGATGGTAGCCCGTCGCCCAGGTCTCGGTGCTCACGGTCATGGGCGTGGGAGTAAAGTCCTGCACCTGTTCCAGCCGGAAATCCATCTTTTTTGTCAGCACGGCCAGTTCCGCCATGTCTTCTTCCGTGCATCCGGGGTGGCTGCTGATGAAGTAAGGGACGATTTGTTGGCGTAGCCCGGCTTCGCGGCTGACGCGGTCGAACAGTTCCTTGAACTCTCCGAATTTCCGGAAGGGAGGTTTGCGCATCAGGCGCAGCACGCGGTCTGACGTGTGTTCCGGGGCGACTTTCAACCGTCCGCCGACGTGCCGCGTAATCAGTTCGCGGGCATATTCGGCGTTTGCCTTGTTGACGCGTCCGTCCTTCGCGTCGTGCAAAATCAAGTCGTAGCGCACGCCGCTGCCGACATGGCTCCGCTTGACGCCCGGCACGGCATCCACGGCATGGTAAATATCCAACAAGGCCGTGTGGTCGGTGTTCAGGTTCGGGCATATTTCCGGGTGGATGCACGACGGGCGTCCGCACTTCTCGCACGCCTTCAGGTTTTTCCCCCTCATGCCGTACATGTTGGCCGAGGGACCGCCCAAGTCGGAGAGATAGCCTCTGAAATCCGGCATCTCCGTGATTTGCCTTACTTCCCTGAGAATGCTTTCCTTGCTCCGGCCGACGATGAACTTGCCTTGGTGGGCGGAGATGGTGCAGAACGCGCATCCACCGAAACAGCCGCGGTGCAGGTTCACCGAGAACTTGATTGTCTCGTATGCCGGAATACGCTTCCCCTTGTATTTGGGATGAGGGAGGCGAGTGTAAGGCAAATCGAATGAACGGTCGATTTCATCCCGCGTCATCGGCGGATAGGGCGGGTTGACTACTACGTAACGTCCCGCGGTGGGCTGGATGATGCGCCTTGCGTGGCACTTGTTGCTTTCTTCCTCGATGTGCCGGAAATTCCCGGCCTGCGCCTTCATGTCTTTCAGACAGGCCTCGTGCCCTTGCAGGACGATGTCGTCGGCGACGATGCCTCCGGGAATGTCTTCTTCCTTATTATATATGGATACCGTCTGGGGGATGCAATGCCCGTGCGTGATTGCGCCACGGAACGTCTCCATTCCGACGCAGGCCGTGCCGCCCTCCGCGCAATCCGTCCGTGCGTCCCCGCCCTCCGTTGCCGCTTGCAGGCGTCTGGAGATTTCCACCACCGCCTTTTCCCCCATTCCGTAGACAATCATGTCCGCGCCGCTGTCGCACAAGATGGACGGGCGGAACCTCTCCTGCCAATAATCGTAGTGCGTCAGGCGGCGCAAAGAAGCCTCGATGCCTCCCAGTATGACCGGCGCGTCGGGATAAATCCGTTTCAGGATGCGGCTGTATACTACCGTGGGGTATTCCGGGCGGAGGTCGTGCCGCCCGTCCGGCGAATACGCGTCTTCGCTTCGCAACCGCCGGTTGGCCGTGTATTTGTTCACCATCGAATCCATGCATCCGGGAGCCACGCCGAACCACAACCGCGGGCGTCCCAGCTTCTTGAAGTCGCGGAAGTCGCCGTGCCAATCCGGTTGGGGGACGATGGCCACCCGGAATCCTTCGGCTTCCAGGACGCGCCCTATGACAGCCGCTCCGAAGGAGGGGTGATCCACGTAGGCATCCCCGCAGAAGAGAATGATGTCCGCGTAGTCCCACCCGCGCAGTTCCATTTCTTTTCTGGTAGTGGGAAGCCAGTCGGTCAAACGGAAGTCTTTCATTCCTCCGGTTCTCCTCTCCGCCTATTCCGCCGACGCGCCTTCCTGCCCCGCCTCCCGGTGCGTTTCCTGCCAGTTTGCATACAGCGTGACCAGCCGGCGCAAGCCGAACGCCTTCATGTCGTCATGGAAAAGCACCCCTTGGCACAAGTCGACAAGGTCTGCCTTGTCCGGACGCGCTTCCATCAGGGCGCGGACGTTCAGGCGCAGTTTCTCCAAGACCGTCTCGTCGATGATGCCGTTGCTGTCCACTAACTGTTGGAAAAGCCCGTATCTCTCAATCGTTTTGAGATTCTCGTCGGTGACAAGCACCCGGCGCGAACCTTTGGCGTTGGCCTGTATCTCGTACATGTCCTTGTGTTTTGTTTTTGCAAAGTTAGGAAAAAGATGGAAACGGGTGCATGATTTTCCCGGGTATAATTGAACCGAGGGAAAGGCATGGCGGAGTGGGGGAAGCGGGCTTTGTGCGGCAATCGGCCTCCCCATGCCGGGAGAACGCTTCGCCGGTTCCCACAAGGCGGTCGGTCGCCTTTGCGGAACGGGACGGATGGGGATGGTAAGACGCAGACGGTGGATAAGTTATGGCATTCGGGCGTTCGCATCCAAAGACATTCCGAAGAAAGCGCGTTGCGGAAGCGAATATCCGTGGTATAAGGAAAAAACTCATCCGAGTTGAAAAATCTTTTGGAAACGGAATGTCGGACAAATTATTTTTCATACCTTTGCCGCACGTTCGTCCTCCCTAAGGGAAGCGGACGGGAAAATGGGTTCAAGCATTTTGCGGAAAAAGTCCCGACCTTTTTTGTAAGTCAAGTATAACTGATTGGTTCCTAACAGATATTGAGGGCAATCAGGATTAGAGGCTTTATCCTTTGTTCTATGGAGGCTTCTTTGTCGCCCCCTGACGGCGAGGCGGAATGCTGGTTCGTGTTGAGAGACTTGAAACGTCCCAACGCCAGATGTCCCGCTTACATTCAGCTCATGGAAATGGGGCTGAGGGTGTTCACCCCGATGCACGAGGTGGTCATGTCGGTTCGTGGACAACGTGTGCGCAAGGTCGTGCCTTTCCTCCGCGACTTGCTGTTTGTCCGTGAATGCTATTCCGAACTGCGTCCCGTGGTGGAGAGGGATTCCACGTTGCAGTTCCGTTACGTGCGCGGCGGATATTGCTCCCCGATGACAGTATGCGTGCCCGAGATGGAACGTTTCATCCGCGCGGTGGAGTCCTCTTTCCGTCGCCGTTACTATCTTCCGGGAGAGATAACCCCGTCGATGATAGGACATCAGGTTCTCATCGTGGGCGGTCCTCTCGACGGATACGAGGGAAACCTGCTGTCAGTCCGGGGAAGCCGAGTGAAGCGTCTCCTCATCGACCTTCCCGGGTTACTGTCGGCAGGTGTGGAGGTGAACCCCGAATACATCCGGTTGTTGTAGTTCGCGCAAGGACTCCGGCTTCATGAAATGGCAAGCCGACATACATCTTCGGGATGCGGCGTTAAGAAAGACGAAAGTCGAGACGGGAATCTTCCTTTTGCTTATATTCGGAGGACGGGGTTGCGGCACGGCATAGTCAAATCAGGAAAACTCGTTTTTATTTGCTTCCGTGCTTACCTTTATATATATTTGTGGTGAAAAGGAACGACAGTCATGGAACGGCAGAAGGGGCTATACCCGATAGGGATACAGACGTTTTCGGAGATAATAACCAAGAAGTACC
>CAYXQT010000010.1:0-24803 GCA_964466445.1 uncultured Paraprevotella sp.
GTCCTGCCCCGACAGACAAACCACCCGGCCATAGTCACGCCCGCTTTGCAATACGACACCCAGCAACTCTTTCTGATACTCCACCTGACTCCAGCCTCCCCAGCTTACCCAATGCGAAGGGACAAACTCGGCCTTTCCTCTCAGAAGGTCACGGAAAGGGCTATCGTCCACCTTGCGGTCGACATGGACATAAAAGTCGGCCCTGCCATCATCCAGGGCGGCAATCAGGCGAGCCAGATGCGGTGCGTCCTTATAGGCGGAGATAATGTAAGCAATCCGCGTCATGTCGTTTCGTTCATACCTTATAATACCACCCGTCACCGAAATTAATTATGCCGATTTCTTTTGTTTTCCTGCCTCTTTATCACAAATCATAGGATGAAATAGGCAAAAAGACATCGGCAAGCTAACTTTCTGGTATGTGGCCTTATCAGAAAAAGCCCTATGGGTTCAGAGCTTACGTTTGAAATCCACCATCTTAATCGCCGCAACGGCACATTCGTCGCCCTTGTTGCCCAAGATGCCGCCTGCCCGGTCTTGCGCCTGTTGCAAGTTGTTGCAAGTAAGCAAGCCGTAGATGACGGGCACGTCGCCGACCGTGTTCAGTCCGGCCAGCCCCTGGGTCGTTCCCTCACAGATGTAATCGAAGTGGGGAGTGTCGCCGCGAATCACGCAACCGACGGCTATCACGGCATCCACTTTGCCGCTTCTGGCCATTCTGGCAGAGCCGAATACCAACTCGAAACTCCCCGGTACGGTCATGACCAAAATGTCTTCTTCGCTGACCCCATGCTTGAGCAATGTAGTCTGCACGCCTTCCAACAGTGAGCCGGTGATGTGATGATTCCATTCACTGACCACGATGCCGAAGCGCATGCCTTTGGCTTCGGGAACGGACTTGGAATCATGCTCGGACAAGTTATGCAAATTCGTCGCCATTGTCGCCCTGCGGTTTTGGGATGCCCTATTCGCTTACGCGTTCTATATATTTGTCGATGTCGGCATACTGCATGGAGTTGACGTACTTGGCCTTGATTTCCTTGTAGCATTCCAGAGCCTTGTCCTTCTTTCCCTGCGATTCGAAAATCTCTCCGGCCTGAATCAGGTAGAGCGGACTGAGACTGTTGTTGTCCGCCTTCTTGGCAGCTTCCAACAAGGCGGACGCGGCTTTGTCCGGCTGGCCTAATTCCGCGTAGCAGTTGCCCAACGCGCCGACGGCGGCAGGCGACACCATGGCATCATCGCAATCTTTGAAATCTTCCAAGCAACTAACGGCTTCCGCGTATTTACCCGATTTGGCATAGCTCAACCCGGCGTAAAGCCGTGCCAGATTGCCGGCCTTCGTGCTTCCGTAGTCGTCCGCGATTTTCAAGAAACCGGGGAAGCCTTGCCCGTCGCCGTTCAAAGCCTTCTCGTAGTTATCCAAGGCGAAATATTGCTGTCCTTTGGACATTAGTTCGTTGGCTTTGGCCTCGCGCGGTACGCTCACGAAGTTCCGATAGAGGATGTATCCGCCTACCAATACGATGACGGCGATGAGAGCGTACATGACGGGTCTTTTGTATTTGTTGATGAAAGCCTCGGAAGAAATCAAAGTCTGTTCCACGTTGAGTGAACCATGCTGTGTCTTTTTGTTCGTCATTTTATTTGATGGTTTATTGTTATTTCCCGTTTTTCGTCCCGCAGTGCGTGGACGGGCACGAAACGGAACAAAAGTAGCGAAATTCTCCCGTTCAGTGAAATTTATGGGCTGTTTTTTTAGGATTCGGGAGATAAACCTTAATTTTGCGGGGTAATCTAACGGGGAAATCTGCGGATGACACTGAAAAGAATTTCCGTCTTGAATTATAAGAACATAGCGCAGGCCGAACTGACTTTCTCTCCGAAGATGAATTGCTTCATCGGGCATAACGGCGTGGGGAAGACCAATTTGCTGGATGCCGTATATTTCCTTTCCTTCTGCAAGAGTGCCACCAATCCCGTGGATTCCCAGAACATCCGGCATGGCGAAGACTTTTTCATGTTGCAGGGGGAGTACGAACGTGAGTCGGGGGAACCGGAAGAGGTGTATTGCGGATTGAAGCGCAAGGAGAAAAAGCGTTTTAAACGGAATAAGAAAGAGTATAAAAGGTTGTCGGAGCATATCGGATTGGTGCCGGTGGTGTTCGTATCTCCGTCCGACGCCGACTTGATTTCGGGAGGAAGCGAGGAGCGGCGCCGCTTTATGGACAAGGTAATCGTGCAATACGACCGCGAGTATCTCGATGCGTTAATGCGTTACAACAAGGCCTTGCAGCAGAGGAACGTATTGTTGAGGCAGGAGGAAGAGCCCGACGAAGCCTTGATGGAACTTTGGGAAGAAATGATGGCCCAAGAGGGGAAGAAGATTTACGGGAAGCGGAAGGCTTACGTGGAAGGATTCATTCCGGTATTTCAGGATTTCCACGCGCGGATTTCTCGTGGGAAAGAGCAAGTGGGACTGCGTTATGTTTCGCATGGCCAGCGCGGGAACTTGCTGGATGTCATTCGCCGCGATCGCGCCAAAGACCGGATTATGGGCTATTCTCTGCATGGCATCCACAAGGATGACTTGGAGATGACCTTGGGGGAGTTCCCGATAAGGCGCGAAGGCTCGCAAGGGCAGAACAAGACTTATTTGATTGCCTTGAAGCTGGCGCAGTTCGAATTCCTGCGCCGTGCGGGAAGCCGTACCACTCCCTTGTTGCTGTTGGACGACATTTTCGACAAGCTGGATGCCGACCGCGTGGAGCAGATTGTCAGATTGGTATCCGGCGAACGGTTCGGGCAAATATTCGTGACGGATACTAATCGCGACCATTTGGACCGCATTTTGGAGAAAACGGACAAAGACTACAAGCTGTTTTACGTGGAAAACGGGGAAATCAGGGCATGAGACGGAATAAGGCGGAAAGCATAGGCGACATCATCCGGCAATATCTCCGGCAGGAGGGCTTGGAAACCCCATTGAATGAGACCCGGATGGCGGCAGCCTGGTTCGAAGTGATGGGGCAGGTCGTCGTCCGGTATACCGGGGACGTTTTCGTGAAAAACCAAGTGTTATATGTCCGCTTGAAATCGCCTGCCCTCAAGGCCAATCTGATGATGGGGCGGGAAGCGTTGGTGCGCAAGCTGAACGGATACGTGGGAGCGCAAGTCATCCGGAGCATCGTGTTCCGTTGACAAGGATTCAAAGGATTTCGTCCATGGGGATGTCATGGGGACCCGCAGGGACATGTTCTACCCGCTGGAAATCGAAGCATACACCTATTTTATATATGTCGTAATGTCGCAACCGCGCCAGCAAGCGGTCGTAAAAGCCCTCCCCGCGTCCCAGGCGGTTACCTTCCGCGTCGAAGGCCACCCCCGGAATGACGGCCAAATCAATGGAAGCATAATCGGTGAAAATCTCGCCCGTGGATTCCCGGATGCCGAAAGCACCCGTTTCGAGGCCGTCCCCCGCCGCATAGCGGTGCAGTTCGATATCTTTTCCTTTCACGGAAGGGAGTAAAATGCACTTGCGCAAGCTCCAATAACGCAAGAAGTCTTGAGTATCCACTTCGTCCGGCAATGAGTGGTACAGCAAGACGGTACGTGCGGCGGAAAATCGCGGATGAGCCGCCAAGCGTCTCAAGACGGGGCCTGAAAGGTCGAGCATGGCCGCCCGCGAGGTTTCTTTTTTATTTTGGGCGACAAGTGCCCTCAGTTCTTTTTTGTCCATAAGCATACAGCTTTTCCGGCAGGTTTCATCCTTTGTTCTTTGCCGATGCCTCTCGAGGAGCTTCCGGGAAGGCCTTCCCCTCTTCAAGGATCTTTACGGCACGCTCCACTGCCGCGTCGTCGCTATTGATGAATTCGTAGAATTGTTCCGTTTCCTTCACGTTATTGATGATGGAGGCGTAAAGGCTTCTTCTGAAAAGTTTGCGCGACTTGTAGAGCATCAGGTTGCGGCGGGGCAGTCCCCGGTGTTGGGCGAAGTCGGCAAAACTGCCCACTATGTTCTGCCGCTCCAGATAACGGACGATTTCTTCGTTCGTTTTCAGTTCGTTCAGTTCCCGGCGATGCCCGTCGGCGAAGTTGAATGCATATTGGTACACCAGTCCGCTTATCATTGCTTCTTTGTAGTACGAGGTCACGTCGGAAGTGTCTTCGGGCACGAAGAAATCCGGCATGATGCCTCCGCTTCCGTACACCGTGCGCCCCAAGAGTGTCTTGAATTGGGGGCCGCTTTGCCTGATGCTGTCCTGCGAGAAGAATTCTCCGTGTTCGTAGCGTTCCATCAGGTCGTTTTCATATTCCTCCCCGTGTCCTTTTTCGTAAGGCTTCTGGATGCACCGCCCCGAAGGCGTGTAGTACCGAGCGATGGTCAGGCGGACCATGCTTCCGTCACGGAACTCGATGGGCTGTTGCACCAGTCCTTTGCCGTATGTGCGCCGGCCTATGATGGTTCCCCTGTCATTGTCTTGTATGGCACCGGCGAAGATTTCGCTGGCCGATGCCGACCCCTCGTTGACCAAGACCGTCAACGGAAGGCTTTGGAATGCACCCCGCCCGTCGCTTTTGTATTCTTCGCGCGGGAACTTTCGTCCTTCCGTATACAAAATCAGCCGGTCTTTCGGCAAGAAGATGTTCGCCATCTGTATGGCTGTCTGCATGATGCCTCCCGTGTTGTCGCGCAAGTCTATGATCAGATTCTTAAATCCCTTCTGGTTGAGTTTCGTCAATGCCACCAGCAGTTCGGGGTAGGTGGTTTCGCTGAAACTCTTGATTTTGACGTAGCCCGTTTGCGGGGTAAGCATGTAAGCGGCTTCTATGCTGCGCACCGGGATGTCGCCGCGGGTAATCGTGTAATACAGCGTGTTCTTCTCTCCCGTGCGCCTTATGCCTAACTTCACTTTCGTGCCTTTTTTGCCTTTCATCCGGTTCCGGCAGTCATCGGCCGAAATCTTCTGGCCGGCAATCGGCTGTCCGTCCACACTGACGATGCGGTCGCCCGCCAGCAGTCCCACTTTCTCGGACGGGCCGCCCTTGATGATGCTGATGATGTGTGCCGTGTCGTTTTGCATGTTGAAAGTCACCCCGATGCCGGAGAAACTTCCTTTCAGGCTTTCTATCGAGGCTTCCGCATCCTTGGCGCAGGTATAGCCGGAGTGCGGGTCCAGTTCCGCCAGTATGCTGGGCATGGCTTGCTCCACGAGTTCGGTCATGTCGACCGTGTCCACGTACTGGTCGTCGATGATGCGCAACAGGTCGTTCACCTTGTTGCTGCTCGTGTTGATGATGTTCAGCCGGTTGCCCGAGAAGTGGTTGGCATAGAATGTCCCTATCAATATCCCCCCTACAAGGCATAACGCCAGCAGGATGGGCGTAAATCGCGATGAGTTGTTCTGATTCATAAGCACACGTTTTTTTTAAGATTCTTCCGTCGGAGCGTCCAACGGCAGGTGATATACTTCCACGCCGGCTCTCCGGAGCAGGTCGATGCCGTCCGTCAGCCGGTACTGGCGGGCAAAAAAGACTTTCCTGATGCCGGACTGTATGATAAGTTTGGAGCATTCGATGCAGGGGGCGTCCGTGACGTACAAGGTGGCGCCCTCGCTGTTGTTTCCTGACCGTGCTATCTTGGTGATGGCGTTGGCTTCCGCGTGCAGCACGTAAGGCTTGGTCAGGTGGTTCTCGTCTTCGCACACGTTCTCGAAACCTGCCGGCGTGCCGTTGTAGCCGTCGGAGATAATCATCTTGTCTTTCACGACGAGGGCGCCCACTTTGCGCCGTTCGCAGTAGCTGTTTTCCGCCCATATCCGCGCCATGCGCAAATAGCGCAAGTCCAGCTCGTGCTTCTTTTCTTCCGTGGTCTTCATCTTTCCTCTTGAGCTTTGTTCACGGGCTTGATGCCGTTTCGCCTCAGCAGGGCGTCTATGGTGGGAGCTTGTCCGCGAAACCTCTTGTAAAGCGTCATGGGCGGTTCCGTGCCCCCTTTCGACAGGATGTTGTCGCGGAAACTTCGTGCCACCTCCCGATTGAATATGCCCTTTTCCTTGAAGAGGGAGAAAGCGTCCGCCTCGAGGACTTCCGCCCATTTGTAGCTGTAATATCCCGCCGCATAACCGCCGGACATGATATGCCCGAACTGGACGCTCATGCAGACTTCCTCAGGCCGGGGCAACAGCCTCGTCGCCTCCCACGTGTGTTTTTCGAACGAAAGCACGTCTTCCTCGAACGGTTTGTCCTGCGTGTAATAAGCCATGTCCAATAAGCCGAAATCGACCTGACGGATGCAAGCGTAAGCCGCGTTGAAATTGCGGCTTTCGACAATCCGCCCGACAAGCTCTTCCGGAAGCGGTTCGCCCGTCCGGTAGTGCCGGGCAAAGGTATTTAAAAAATCGCGTTCCACTGCAAAGTTTTCCATGATTTGTGACGGAAGTTCCACAAAATCCCGGTATACGCTTGTGCCGCTGAGGCTCTCGAAGCGCGTGTCGGAGAATATGCCGTGCAGGGCATGCCCGAATTCGTGCAGGAACGTTTCCACTTCTCCCAAGGTGAGCAAAGCCGGCTTGCTCTCCGTCGGCTTGGTCAGGTTCATGGTGACGGACACGTGAGGACGATGGTTGGTGCCGTCCTCGTCTATCCACTGATCCTTGTACGAAGTCATCCATGCGCCGCTTTGCTTCCCTTTCCGGGGATGGAAGTCCGTGTACAATACGGCCAAAAAAGTCCCGTTTTCGTCGAACACTTCGTAAGCCGTCACGTCCGGGTGATACACCGGGATGTCGGCGTTTTCCTTAAAGGTGATGCCATACAAGCGGGTCGCCAGTCCGAAGACGCCTTGTTTGACGCGGGACAGTTCGAAATACGGACGTAGCATTTCTGCATCCAAGTCGTATTTTTCCAATTGCAGCTTATGAGCATAATAACCGAAGTCCCAGGGCTGCAGGACGAAATCCTCCCCCTCCTTTTCACGGGCCTTCCTCTCCACCTCTCTGACTTCTTCCCGCGCCGCAGGCAGGTAAGCCTCCCGCAGGTCGTTCAACAGCCTGTACACTTCCCGGCTGTCTCCCGCCATACGTTTCTCCAATACGAAGTCGGCGTATGTGGGGTAGCCCAGCAGTTGCGCCAGCTCGCGCCGCAGGTTTACGATGCGCTTGACGATTTCAAGGTTGTTGTATTCGTTGTCGTGCATGCAGAGGGTATTCCGCGCCATATACATCTTCCGGCGGAGTTCCCGATTGTCGGCGCGCGTCATGAACGGATTGTAGCTCGGGGCATGCAGGGTGAAGACCCATCCTTCCAAGTCTCTTTCCTTGGCCGCCAGCGCGGCGGATTCGACAGCCGATTCCGGGAGGCCGGCCAAATCCTTTTCGTCTGTCAGGAGGAGTTGGAACCGGTTTGTCTCTTTCAGGTTGTTCTGCGAGAATTGCAGGGTCAGCCGGTTTAGTTCCGTACTGAGTGCGCGGAACTTTTCCTTGCCTTCGGGCGGAAGGTTCGCTCCGCTGCGTATGAAGCCGTCGTAACTCTTTTCCAGAAGCATTTGTTCCTCCGGCGTCAGCTCGCGGTGATGTTCGTGCACGGCTTTTATCCGGGCGAACAATTTTTCGTTCAACAGGACGTTGTTGGCGTGTTCCGTCAGTATCGGCGACATTTTCTGCGCCAGCTCGTCCATCTCGTCGTTGGTTTCCGCGCTCAGCAGGTTGAAGAACACATTGCTCACCCGGCTCAGCATATTGTCGGGGACGCTGAACGACACGGTGTTGTCGAACGTGGGCGGTTCCGGATTTTGGACGATGGCGTCCGTCAGCTCGTCGTCCTGCCGTATGCCTTCCATGAAAGCCGGCTCGTAGTCCCCGATGTGTATCCGGTCGAAAGGTGCCGTATCGTGAGGCGTTCCGTAGGAAGGACTGAAGAAAGGATTTTCCCTTTCTCCGGGATTGTCTGCTTTTATCACATCCATGTCGTTACTTGCGTTTTTAGATAGCCTGAATCAATTTCTCCAAGGCCGGTATGATGATTTTCTTTCTTTTCAATAAGACTAAGTTTTCCTTTTGCAGGCGGTTCAGGGCACGCGACACGTTCATGCGCGGTTCGTTGATTTGCGAACCGAGGTTCTCCATGCTGATTTCCAGAACCTTTTCCCCTGCGGGATACACGCAGCGGGAGTGGATGAAATTGACGATGCGTTTCTCCGCGTCCCCCGAGAGGTTGTGCCACAGCCACCTTCCCCGGCGGTAGACACAGGTGGACAAGAGGTTGACCACGTTGAGGCGGAATACCTCGAAGCGGCTGAGCAGCAAGGCCACGCCTTCTTTGGGAATGACCAAGGCGCGTACGTCCGTCCGGGCCGTATATGTGTGCGTGTAGTAGGGCGTGATGCCGTACAGGGCTTCGGGCTGTAAGGCTACCGGGGACTGCAACCTTTCATGGAGGGCGAAACGGTTGTTGTCCGATCGGGTGCACATTTCTATGGTGCCGCGGAAAGCCAGTATCAGATTCCGGCAGAGCCGGTCTTGTTCCGCCAGTTTCTCTCCTTCGGCATACCGGACAATCCGGTGGGGAACGGACGTGGAAAATTGTGCCAGTTCGCTTTTCCCGATGCCTTGAAACAGAGGCAGGGCAGTCAGAGTGTCCAATGTGAAGTTCTCCATATCCGCATGTCTTATTTGTCCGTCATCGTTCGCAGCCCCGGTGTCGCGTACGCCCGGTTCTTGCCTTTCCCGTCCGTATAGATGAAGTAGGCTTCTATGCCGGGAACGGACTGCAATGTCTTTTTGGCTTGTTCCAGCCCCATGACCATGAAGGCCGTGGCGTATGCGTCCGCTGTGGCGCAATCTTCGGCCAGTACGGTGGACGACAGGATGGAACGCTGCACGGGATAGCCCGTGCGCGGGTCTATGGTATGCGCGTACTTTTTCCCGTCCTTATAGTAGAAATTGCGGTAATTCCCGGAAGTGGCGATGCCGACATCCGTGACATCCAATATCGTCCGTATTTCATTGTTGACGTTCAGCGAATCGTCTATGGGCTCATTGACGGCCACTTTCCATTTTTTCCCTTTGGGGCTGAGGCCTTTCACCACGATTTCCCCACCGATTTCAACCATGTAGTTCCGTATGCCTTTACGGTCGAACAAGCGGGCCACCGCGTCGCAGCCGTATCCTTTGGCGATGGCACTGCAATCCAGTATTGTCCGGGAATCCTGCTTCACGACCTTTCCGCCTTCCAAAGCCACTTTTTCAAATCCGACGAACGGGAGGATGCTGTCGATTTTCGCCGGAGTGACATCTTGCCCCTCCTTGAAGCCGAAGCCCCAGACGTTGACTAACGGAGCGACGGTAATGTCGAATGCGCCGTTCGTATGTTCGCTGATGGCCTTGGCCAGCCGGAACACGTGGATGAACATGCTGTCCGGGGTCACCTCCTCGTTCCGGTTGATTCTGCTAATGACAGACTCCTTGTTAAAAGGAGAGAGAGAAGCGTCCACTTTCCTTAATTCGGCTTCGATTTCCTTTTGCAGGCCGGAATCGCACTGGTAGGTCACATGGTAAAACGTGCCGAAAACGGCACCCCCTTCCCGTTGGAAAGGAGCGTCGGAATGCCGGCCGCGTATGGCGTATATCGTACCGATGACCAGAAGGATGAGAAACGGCAGTTGCAGCCGCAGTCTTTTCTTATCGTTCATGAGCATTTGCCTGTGCTTAAATGTCGAATATGACATCGAAAGTTCCTCCGATACACGAATTCCCGTACTTGCCGAAACCGGGCACATACCACGGGACTCCTTGCGGGGCTTCGCTGTGGCTCAAACGGTTCTTGTAGCGCACGTTCCAGCCCAAGTGGAAAATCTTCCATATCCTCGTCTCTATGCCGAACACGACTTCCATCCAATGGGATTTGGCCGAAAGCCCGTCGAACACGAACGGTACTTCATTGCCCCACACCGGGTCGGCGAATCCCGGGGAACTTATGTCGTATTTGAAAGACGTGAAAGCGTAACGCATGCCTAAGTACAACCGGTTGCCCGTGTACCACTTCTTGGTGAAGTTGTAGTCCATGCCGATGCGGAAGTAAGGCGCCTTGGTCTTGAACGTGTTGCCCGTCTCCTCGCCCTCGCGGTCGCTCTCCCCGTACCCCAGCTCGAAAACCGGAAAATACTTCGCCTTGAAGTTCAGGCGTGCGGCCACTTCCATTTGCGAGTAATCCGAATCGAGGAATTCCATGATGACGCCCACGAGGTCGCCTGACACGGCCACTCCTCCGAATACGGGCGCTTTTCCCTTCGTCGGGTCTTCCGCGGCTTGCCCGGAGTCCCCGCTTTCGGACTGTTGGGCATGCGCGGCGAAAGGGAGAAGCAGGCTAATTGCCGCCGCGGAAATATATTTTGAAATTTTCGGATACATTGTAATTGATGTTCGGATTTACAATCGAGACGGAGTCCACAAGCAACCGGGTCCAGCGTGCGGCGGTCACATGGTGGAACATCGAAGCCGGGCAAGTGGGAGATTCGTAATGCGGGATGTTTTCCTTGTCAATCCAGATGGTGTCTCTCCGCGTGCGGCCCGCGGTATCGGTGAAATGGAAGACGAGCGTGTCGGTCGCGGCACTGTAACTTACAGGAAGTTCCACCCCGCTTCCCCCCGTCAGGCGGTTGACCAGCACGGAGTCCGTTCCGACGGCCGTGACCGTCAGCGTGTCCAACACTTGAATCTTGCTTTCCCCCTCGTCCGTGACGGCATAGAACCCGTACGTGCTGTAAACGATGTTGTTTATCGGGCAGTCGACAGATTCGCAGGCGGCGATGAAAGTGCCGATGCAAGCCACCGCGCGGGCTGTACCTCTTAGTCTCTTCATCTTCAAAAGCGGGTGCAATCTTTAAATTTCTTTTTCAACGGAGTAGTTGTTGCGTTCCGGCGAGTTGCGGCTGATGAGTTCGCCCAAGAAGCCGGTCAGGAAAAGCTGCGTGCCCAATATCATCGTGGTCAGGGCGATGTAAAAGTACGGCGAGTCGGTAATCAGGCGGTACGGGTTCCCGCAATAGATGTCGTACAGCTTGTTGGCTCCGATGACACAGGCCGCCACAAAGCCCAGGATGAACATGATGGAGCCCAAAAAACCGAATATATGCATCGGCTTGACTCCGAACTTGGACAGGAACCAAAGGGAAATCAAGTCCAGATAGCCGTTGAAGAAGCGGTTCAGGCCGCCGAACTTGGTCTTGCCGTACTTGCGTGCCTGATGGCGCACCACCTTTTCCCCGATTTTGTCGAATCCGGCGTTCTTTGCCAAGTAAGGGATATAACGGTGCATTTCCCCGTAGACTTCGATGCTTTTCACCACTTCCTTGCGGTAAGCCTTCAGCCCGCAGTTGAAATCGTGCAGGTTCTTGATGCCGCTCACCCTGCGGGCGGTGGCGTTGAACAGTTTGGTCGGGATGGTCTTGGACAGCGGGTCATACCGCTTCTGCTTGTACCCCGACACCAGGTCGAAACCGTCCGTCGCGACCATGCGGTAAAGTTCCGGTATCTCGTCGGGGGAGTCCTGGAGGTCGGCGTCCATGGTGACGACCACGTCGCCCTCCGCCTTTTTGAATCCGTAGTATAAGGCCGGGCTCTTCCCGTAATTGCGGCGGAACTTGATGCCTTTCACGCAACTATGCTTCTCCCTCAGGCCTTCAATCACTTGCCATGAGCGGTCCGTGCTGCCGTCATCGATAAAAATGGCTTCGTAAGTGAAGCCGTTGGCGTTCATCACGCGCTCGATCCATGAATATAACTCCGGGATGGATTCTTCTTCATTGAAGAGGGGAATTACGACTGAAATATCCATATTTATCGGTTTTGGCTGTGAGGCGTGCGGGGCGTGCGGCTCTTTCCGCTCAACCCGATCCACGCGGCGGGGAAGGCCAGCAGGAAGCCGAGCATGAGGTTGTATGCCAAGAGCTCGGCGGTCAGTTGTATGGGAGAGATGCTCCCGAGCAAGTCTATGGTCTGGCGGATGACTTCCGCCGCGTCCTCTCCCGGCATCATGCTCTGCATCATGGCCACGGCCTCGGGCTGTTGCATGACGGCGGAGCAAGTGCGGACGAGCAACCCGTCGTCGATGTAGCGGAAATAGACGAATTGAGCCACCGCCACGAGCAAGGAGGCATACATGAACATCAGTGCCGCCATCCACCACGACCGCCAGAAGCGCAGGGGATGCACCTCGCTCCTGAATTTCCTCACGAGGTAACCGGCGACCACCACGGACAGCAACCACGTGACGAGGCTCACGTTGCCCACGAGCGGCCGCGTCAGCCCGGCGATGTAAAAAGCGAAACTGACAATCCACATCAGACCCACCACTGTGCCGTATTGGGCGGCGAAGGCGCGGAGTTGCTTGTAGCTTATCGCGTTCATTATGGTATATGTTATGCTATTAACCTGCAAAGATACGAAAAAACAGTGGAATACAGTGAGCCGAAGTCCTTTTTTGTGAAATCCGGGCGGCAAAGTTCCCAATCGGTCGCTTCGGCGCGACCGTCCGGGAAAAAGCCGCCTTGCCGGAGCAAAAGGATTCCCAAGGTGAAACTTTCTTGGCAAGAATCCCCGCCGCGAGTCCACTGTACGCGACACGCCCGCATTCACAGGTCCTGAAACATGAGCCGTCAAGGCGAAAGGACTTCATGCCGCGCAGGAAGCGTCAGGCCGGGACAGGCATGATGCCCCGGAGGTCGTCCACGACGGCCACGTGCGGATAGGCTTCCAATTCCTCACGCGTGGTCACGCCATGCAGCACGCCGGCGAAATCCGTACCGGCGGCCTGCGCCGTCGCGGCATCCACCACACTATCCCCGACATACAGCACTTCGGATTTCCTGCCTCCGGAAGCGCGGTCGACGGCCGACAGCAAGCCTTCGGGATTCGGCTTGGCTGCCGCGACATCCTCTCCGCCCACAACGAAATCCACAAGTCCGGCGCGTCCCGCCTTTTCAAACAAATCGAGAATGCGGTAACGGAATTTCGTGGACACGACACCTAACACGGCGCCCTGGCTCTTCAAGGCTTCCAAGACTTCTGTCGTCTCCGGGAAGAAGAACGTATTGGCGGTCATGTGGATGTCTGCGGTCTTCACATATTCACGCTTGTAGTCCGCCAGCGTCCCGGCATCGCGGATTCCCGTCAGGATGGAAAAAGACTCTTCCAGGGTCTTCCCTATCGTGCGCTTGATGTCCGTGTCCGTCGCTCCGGCATGTCCGTGCCTGTCAAGCACATGCCGGAAGCAAGTCACGATGCCCCGCGAGGAATCGACCAGAGTATAGTCGAAATCAAAGATATAAGCCGCATAACGCCTCATGTTCCCCGAATAGGACGGTTAAAACAGATTCAGCCTGTTCCGCCGGGCTTCCTCTATCGGGACGGGCTCCACACGCCGCGCGACGGCACTTTCACGCAAGCGTTCCTGCTCTTCGCGCAACTCCCGGAACGCGTCGCCCCCCGTGGCGGGATTCAGGAAACGGGCGGCTGTCGGCGCGTTCTGCGAAGCGTCCCTCATCCAGATGACCGGCCCGTCGTACATGGGGGCTATCTTCAACGCCGTGTGCAGACAGCCGGTCGCGGCTCCGCCTATCATGACCGGGATGGACAAGCCTGCCCGCTTCAACTCGCCCACCACGTGCACCATTTCTTCCAGACTTGGCGTAATCAGCCCGCTCAGCCCGATGATGTCGGGATGCAGTTCCTTGGCTTTCGCCACAATCTCTTCCGCCGGCGTCATGACCCCCAAATCCACTATCTCGTAGTTGTTGCAGGCCATGACCACCGACACGATATTCTTCCCGATGTCGTGCACATCCCCCTTTACCGTGGCTATCAGGACCAGTCCCGCACGCGCAGACCCTCCTTTCCTCTCCGCCTCGATGCGGGGGCGCAGGATGCCCACGGCTTCCTTCATCGTCCGGGCGGCCTTCACGACTTGCGGCAGGAACATCTTGCCGGCCCCGAACAACTCGCCCACGGTGCTCATCCCTTTCATGAGCGGCCCTTCGATGATGTCCACGGCGTGCGGATAAGACTGCGCGGCCTCCTCCAAATCCTCCCGCAAATAGGTATCCATGCCTTTCACCAAGGCATGCTGCAAACGCTCTTCCACACTGCCGCCACGCCGGACGGCCTTCGGGGAAGCCTCTTCCTGCCCGGTCCCGGCCGCCTCCGCTTTCAGCTTCCCTGCCAGCGCGGTCAACCGTTCCGCCGCGCCGGGACGGCGGTTCAGCACCGCGTCTTCCACGACCGCCAGGACATCGGGCGGAATGTCGCCATACGTCACGGAGGCGGCGGGATTGACAATCCCCATGTCCATTCCCTCCCGGCACGCATGGTAAAGAAAGACGGCGTGCATGGTCTCGCGGATTTGGCTGTTGCCCCGGAAAGAAAAAGAAAGGTTGCTCACCCCGCCGCTCACATGCGCCCCCGGCAGGTTGCGGCGAATCCACCCGGCGGCACGGATAAAGTCCGCGGCATAGTTGTCATGCTCCTCCATTCCCGTGGCTATGGCCAACACGTTCGGGTCGAAAATGATGTCGTGGGGGTTGAAACCCGCCTTGTCCGTCAACAAACGGTAAGCCCGCGAGCAGACTTCTATCTTGCGCCCGTAAGTGTCCGCCTGGCCTTTCTCGTCAAAAGCCATCACGATGACGGCCGCGCCAAGGCGTTTCACCTCCCGTGCGTGGGACAGGAAGACTTCCTCTCCCTCCTTCAACGAGATGGAATTGACGATGCCCTTCCCCTGCACGCATTTCAGTCCCGCCGTGACCACGTCCCAATCGGAAGAATCTATCATGACGGGCACGCGGGAGATTTCCGGCTCGGAAGCCAGCAGGTTCAGGAATGTCACCATCTCCCGCCGCGCGTCGAGCAAACCGTCGTCCATGTTGACATCGATGACCGAAGCCCCGTCCTCCACTTGCTTCCGCGCGACTTCCAAGGCCGCGCCATAGTTCCGCTCCCTGATTAACCGCAGGAACCGGCGCGAGCCGGCCACGTTGCAACGTTCGCCCACCTTGACGAACTTGATTCCGGGGGTCAGCTCGAAGCGTTCCAAGCCGCTCAGGCACAAGCCCCCGGCTTTCCCGTTCGGCACGTGCGGATGCCCTTGCGCCGCCAAAGCCGGAAAGCGTGCGACATACTCGTCCGTCGTGCCGCAGCAACCTCCGATGATATTCACCCAGCCTTCGTCCACAAAAAGTTTCATCTCCTCCGCCATCCGCTCCGGGGTCTGGCTATATTCCCCCATACTGTCGGGAAGTCCGGCGTTCGGGTAAACCGATATATAATAAGGTGAACGGCACGCCAAGAGTTTCAGGAAAGGCGTCATCTCGTGCGCCCCGAAAGAGCAGTTCAGCCCCACGGAAAAGATGTCGGCATGAGACACGGAGACCAAGAAGGCTTCCAGCGTCTGGCCGGAAAGCGTGCGCCCGCTCTTGTCCGACACCGTGACCGACAACATGAGCGGCACCTTGCGCCCGACCGCCCGCATGGACTCTTCCGCCGCGTAAATGGCGGCCTTGGCATTCAGCGTGTCGAAGATGGTTTCTACGAGCAAGGCATCCGCCCCGCCTTCAAGCAAGGCAGACATCTGTTCCCCGTAGGCGTCCGCCAGCTCGTCGAAAGTCAGGGCGCGGTATGCCGGATTGTCCACATCGGGGCTCATCGAACAGGTCTTGTTGGTCGGCCCTACCGAACCGGCCACGAAACGCGGTTTCCCGGGATTGCGGGCCGTGAACTCATCCGCCGCTTCCCGCGCTATCCGGCAAGCCGCCAGATTGATTTCACGGCAGTAATCCTCCACGTGGTAATCCGCCATCGACACCCGTTGCGAACTGAACGTGTTCGTCTCGATGATGTCCGCCCCCGCCGCGAGATACTTGCGATGTATATCCCGAATCACATCGGGACGCGTCAGGCACAGCAGGTCGTTGTTGCCCGCCATCAGCCCCGGCGCATCCTTGAAACGCTCCCCGCGGAAGTCGGCCTCCGTCAGCCCGTACCGCTGGATCATGGTACCCATGGCACCGTCCAGCACCAGTATCCTCTCCCTGACAAGCTCTTCCAGCCTCATGCGTCCGGTTCCTAATATCTTTTCACCTTCCGGTCCATCTCGCGCCGGTCTTCCTTTTCCCTCAACGTCTGCCGCTTGTCGTATTCCCTCTTGCCCCGGCACAAGTGCACGTCCAGCTTCGCCCTCCCGTTCTCGTCAATGAACAGCAAGGTAGGCACCAACGTGAATCCGGGATTTTTCATGTCCTGCTGCAGCTTCCGGATTTCCTTGCGGTTGAGCAGAAGTTTCCGGTCGCGCCGCGCCGCGTGATTGTTGTAAGAACCGAACGCATACTCCGCCACGTACATGTTCTTCACCCACACCTCGCCGTCGCGGATGAAGCAAAAGGTGTCCGTCAGGCCGGCCTTGCCCGCCCGGACGGACTTGATTTCCGTACCGGTCAGCACGATGCCCGCCGTGTACTTGTCCAACAGCAGGAAGTCGAACGAAGCCCGTTTGTTCTTGATGCGCACCGCCCCTGTCTTGTTCTTCTTTTCCGCCATGCTCCTCTCTCCTACCCTTTTACCACCTCTGCAAACAGCCCGAGATGCTCGTCCACGTACCGGGCCAAGGCGGCCGAGACTTCTTCTTCCATCTCCACGAACTCGTCATCCAAGCCGCCAAACCGGGGATACGCCTCGAACAAGGCCATGAACTCCTCTTCCGAACAGTCTTTCGTCAGCACTTCCTTATGCTTGACATACAGCCTCTTGCCTTTGTTCACCAGTTTGGAGAAATCGCGCGCCCCCATCAGCCGCACGGCTTTCGCAAAGGGATTGTCGAAGACAAACGGCCCGTAGCCGTTATGTATCAACTGGATGAAGCCCCCTTCCATCACCTCCTCGCGAAACAGGGCATAAGCAAGCAACGTGATCTGCTCCCCGTTGAGCATCCCCATGTTCCCGGTATTCAACTCCCCGCCGATGGCCTCCCGGTAACTGTCGACGAACACCTGCAAGAACTCGCCCGGCCCCTGCGCCGCCGCCTCACGCAACCGTGCATCGCTGATTGTTATCGTTTTCTGTTCCATTCCCTTGCGTCTTGGAATTGCAAAGATAGTGAAAGGCGGGTGGAGGGGCAAACGAAAAACGAAGTTTTTCAAGCCGAGCCATGCCGGGACATCCCGCGGCAGAAAGCCGCACCCGTCGGCGGCAATCGCCACGACCGCAAGGCATCGGTTCTCCGCTCCCGACGACCCGCGGCAGACCGGCATGCCGTATCCCGAAACGGGTCGATGACCGGGCCTTGCCTGAAACGGAGGACGAAAGAACCCCCAGCGGTTATTTCCGTCATTTCCTGTGGAGACCGGCTCGCTCCGACCGGTTCGCCTCCCTTTTGACATTATGACACTCGTTTCTCACTTCCGCGAGCAAAATGAAAGGGAAAAGGCAATTTCATACATTACGAATGCCGTTGAAAAAACGCGAAACAGGAGCGGAAAAGGACGTTCTCGGATACATTTTTTCAGGATTCGGGCAGGTTTTTCACATCCGTTAAGTAAAACCGCCCGTTTTCGTGCCGAGAAAAAATTCCGTTCCTGCGGAGAAAACACTTTTTTCGTCCGCAGGAAAATCCGGAAAAGTACGGTTTCCGGCGGATTTTCCTCCCGAAAACGGCGGAACGGACTGCGGAGAACGCGATTTTTCCTCTATCTGGAAGGGAAAAGGATGCGAGGCCGAAGTGTCGTTTTGTCAGGCGGAACGCCCGACGGGCTTGCGAACCTTCCGTCCGCAAGCGCGGGAAGTTACTTTCCACCGTGCCTTTTGATAGCGGAACCCTCTTTCCGGCTGACATCCCGTCTTCCGCAAACGGCGCGAGAATCGCGTATTTTCCGCGCGTCCCGACCTCGGTATGCGAATAAGCGATTCCCGCGAGGGCGGAACTGACGTTTTGACAAAATGACAACCGACGGAAACCGCGTCTGCCGGACGGCGGACGGCAAGCGTCGGGACGGTCAATCGGGAACGACTTGTGGAAACCGGCTTTCTTCCGGACGTTGCGGGATAACGGAAGTCCGGTTCCACTTTGCAAGGCCGTACCGCTACCGGGAGAGAGGCGACAGTGGGAAACCAATGTCCCGACATGCCGGTGCATTTCAAAAAAGCATGACCTTAACCCGACAATGCCGCCACTGCCGGGTCAAAGTCGGCTTGCCTTGTCCTGATGCTCCGATGCAAGGCGCGTGCACGCCCGAAAGTCGTCAATACCCGTCCTTGGGGAGGACTCCCCTTTACGGTTCTTTGATTTTCAGCACGGCTCCTCCCCGGGGCGGAAGCGTGAACTTGAACTTTCCTTTCCTGCCCGCTTCGCTTCCTTCCAATTCTTCCATCTGCGGGGTCTTGCCGTCCTTGCCGTCATGATAATAATACAATGCCGGACTTCCGGCAAGCATGGGCAGGGGCACCTTCAGGTCGAGCGTCTCCTTTCCGGCATTCAAGGCCGCCACATACCAGTCCCGTCCGTGCCGGCGGGCCAGCACGACGTAACGTCCGGGGTAACCGTCGATGAAGCGGGTCTCGTCCCACACGGTAGGAATCTCCTTCATGAAGTCGATTTCGAAGGCCGGCACGTCCGTCAGGTTGTTCGGTGCCAAGGCAAAATTCTGGATGGGGTTCTGGAAGACTACGGCCGTGGCCAGTTCAAAAATGTCGGTGGTAACACGGGTCGTGCCGCCGTCGTTCCCCCTGTTCAGGCGTTTGTTCAGGAACGTCCCTCCAAATTCCATGCTTCCCACGGCGTTGCGGATAAAGGGGTGAAGCGTGGCGTTAAAGGCTTCGTTGTCGCAGAAATGCTGGTCGAAGACTAAGTTCTCGGACGCCAGCACGGCCTCGCTGCCCACGTAATTGGGATACATGCGCTCCCAGCCGCGCGGCAACGTACAGCCGTGGAAGATGACCATCAGCCCGTAGTCGTCGGCATCGCTCAAGATGGCTTCGTACAGGCGCATAGTCTCCTGCTTGTCGCCGCCGAAGAAGTCCACCTTGATGCCTTTCACGCCCTGCTGTTGCAGCCAGCGCATTTCCCGTTTGCGGGAGATCGGGTCGTCCATGATGCCCGTCGGCCCCTGCTCGATGTCGTTCCAGTAGCCGCTCGAACTGTACCACAAGAAAAGTCCCACGCCCTTGCCGCGAGCGTAGCGGACGAGTTCTTCCATCCGCTCGTGTCCGATATTCTTGTCCCACCAGTTGTCCACCAAGGTATATTCGTAGCCCATGGCGGAAGCCAGGTCGACATAGCGCACCTGGTCGTCGTAGTTGATGCTGTTGTCTTGCCAGAGAATCCAGCTCCATGTGCCGCGCCCGTACTTGTAGCGGTGCTCCGTGGTGAAGCGGGGCTCCACCACGTCCCACGGGATGGTAGTCCCCACGACGGGAGCCAAGTCGTCCGACACCGTGAGCGTGCGCCAAGGCGTGTGGCCGGGCAGGGCAAAGGCCGGTTCCGAAGTCCCGTTGCCGTTGTTCTCTTCCGCCATCGGGAACGCTATGGTATAAAGCCCGTCCCTCGCGTCGCTCAGGTGAGACCCGCAGTAGCGGCTGTCGACACCCGTTTCGCTCACGAGCACCCAGCCGTCCTCCCCTACGTGGAACAGGCCGGGGAAAGTATAGCCGTGGCCGTAGCGTGAAGGCTTGTCCATCGGCGCGTCGGCCTCGTACTCCTCCTCGTAGCTGGGCTTCGTCCGCTTCCAGCCTATCATGGCGTCGCTCTGCGGAGCCAGGAAAGTCGTGGTCTTGCCGGGGAAACGGAAGCCCGTGGCTTCGTTCATCACGCGCACGCACCCCGTCTCGCCCTGCTTCGGCAGGAAATAGCGGAAAGCCACGTTGCGGTTCGTCACCACGAACTCCACTTCCATCTCCTGTCTCCCGGCGTTGGCTAAGCGCACGGTAAGGGTGTTGGCTTCGTTGTGCACCTGCCCGGTCACCTTGCCCCGTTCCATGTAGTAACGGATGTCGCGGCTGCCGGCCTCGTCTTTCACCCAGACTAAGTCGCGGCTGAAGTCGCCGATGTCGGCCACCAAGCCCAAGGGCGACTTTTCCACCATCGTCACTTCCTTCCGCTCCTTTTTCCCGTAGACATAATATCCTACCTTATAATACGCGCGTCCGTCTTCCAGCCCCACCTTGAGGAAAGTCCTGCCTTCGGGGTCGGTGACGGTCTTTTCTTCCTGTCGCTCCGCCGCGACCGCCGGCAAGGGGAGACTTCCTGTTCCGCCGCCCGTCCGGGCGATGCCGTCTGCGGACACCATTCCGGCCAGCCAAACAGCCGCCAATAAGATTTTCTTCATTGTTTTCCGTTTTATAGTCAATGTGTATTCCTGTCTTGAAACCGGTATCCCCGGAAAAGCTTCCCGCTTCCCTCCAAGTCCGCGCCGAAATAGAATCCGGGTTGCGTGGGCTGGTTGTAGGCCACGTTCTCCGTCACTAAGCTGAGCCGGTACGGGCGGTCTTCCAGGAAGGTATGGAAACGGTAGGGAGTGGGCAGCGGGGACACGTACACCCGGAGGGCGGAGTCGTCGGCGGTGCGTGCCACCACCTCCTCGCGCCAGTCGCCCACGATGTCGCCCTGCAAGCAAGGGTTGCTCTTGGTGCCGTTGTTGAACCTGCATCCCCCGAACGTCATTATCGGACGGCAGGACTGCGTTTCCCGGTCGTACTTGCTCACCGTCTCATGATCCAGCATCTCGCGCAGCAGGTCGCCGTCCCACCACACGGCCATGTTCACCGGCAAGCCCTGCGGCTCGGCGCAAACCACTCCGCCCCGTATGTCCCGTATGCCGCCGGAGGCAGACGACCACATCTCGACTCCGTAGTTGCCGGGGTCTATGTCCGCCGCCATGCAACGCCCCACGTCCTTGCCGGAGGGAATCTTGAAGACGACCTCCCCGGTGGCGGCATCGCGGAAGTCGCTCCCGTCGCGCCTGTTCTCGTGGCAGTCCCACACTTGCAGACGGTCTGCGGAGGGGTCGAAAGCCGTGAGATGCAAGGCGTCGCCATGGCCGAAGCCGGTGTTGTACAAGCCCGTCCCGTCATGGTCTATCGCGCACGAGCCGTATGTGATTTCGTCGCAGCCGTCGCCGTCCACGTCGGCCACGCGCAGGTTATGGTTCCCCTGCCCCGCATACGAAGCCCAGCGTGCGGAGTCCGTGTCGAACACCCACCGCCGCGTCAGCCGCCTGCCGTCCCAGTCGAAGGCAGCCAGGGCACTGCGTGCGTAGTACCCCCGGCACATCACCACACTCGGGTGCCGCCCGTCTAAATAAGCCACGGCCGCCAGATAACGCTCGCTGCGGTTGGCGTGGCTGTCTCCCCACGCCGCCATGTCTCCGCGGACGGGCACGTAATCCACCGTCTGCAAGGCCGCGCCCGTCTTCCCGTCGAACACCGTCAGGTATTCCGGACCCGAAACGACATGCCCTTTCCGTCCTTCCGCGGGGTTCCGCGCCCCGGTGCGGTAGTCCGCCGCCGTATCTCCTATCGCGACGCCCCGCCCGTCCACCGTGCCGTCGGCTGTCTTCGCCGTTATTTCCGCCTTTCCGTCCCCGTCGAGGTCGTAGACCATGAACTGCGTGTAGTGCGCCCCGGCGCGGATGTTGCGCCCCATGTCGATGCGCCACAGGAACGTCCCGTCCAGTTCATACGCATCTATGAACACCGTCCCGGTGAACCCGCCGCGCGAGTTGTCCTTGGAGTTGGCAGGATCCCATTTCAGGACGATTTCCAAGTCCCCGTCGCCGTCCAAGTCGCCCGCCGACGCATCGTTGGCCGTATAAGAACAGACCTCGCCGTCGGGCATCGTCTGACTTCCGGGCCGCCGCAAGGGGATGTTCAGGTAACCGCACGGGGCATCGGCGGGAAGCGTCCATCCGCCGCCGGACGAAGGCTCTTCCCGACCGTCGACTACCGGACGCACCTCGTAGGCCGCCTTTTCCCGCGAGGGGTTGCAATCATAGAACTGGGTGGACACAGCCACGGGCTCGGGCGTAACCAAGCGACCGTCGCGATACACGTTGAACGCCGTGCCGGCGGGGTCGGAAGACAGGTAACGCCAGCTCACCATGACCGTGTCGGGCGAAATCCTGACAGCCACCGTCCCCCGCCCCAAACGTTCCCCCGTGGCGGAAGAAGGGGGCGCATCCTCCCTCTCCCCGGCACGGGCGCAACCCGTTCCGCTCTCCCGCACGGCGGCCGGCCGCGCAGTCCCGACCGCGAACAAGCCCACGCATAAAGCCATACACAAGAGCATTTTCTCAGAATCGTTCTTCATGTTTCCACGGATAATGACGGCACGAATATAGCGAAAAGAAAGAAGACACCCGACTGGTTGACTGATAAAATCTATTAAAATCTCACGGATGCCATACAGAAAAACATGAAAGTAAGGTGTCCCTTACTTGAAAATCCATTATCTTTGCACGGAGACAGGCGGCAGTCTGCAAATCCGGAAAAAGCCGGATTACGCTGTCCCTGCAACAAAATGGAACTGAAGAAAACGATAACGGCTATAAGAAAAGTCCTTTTCGTGTTCCTTTTGGCGTATGCCGGAGGAACACAGTTTTTGTATGCCTCGGCCGCACCGGAGGGGACAAGCCGTTTCACCTTGGTCATCGACGCGGGGCACGGCGGGAAAGACCCGGGCGCGACAGGCCGCTTCTCCCGCGAGAAGAACATCAACCTCTCCGTGGCGAAAGCCTTCGGCAAGTTAGTGGAGGAGAACTGCCCGGACGTGAAAGTGATTTACACCCGCAAGACCGACGTGTTCATCCCGCTGGGGCGGCGGGCGGAAATCGCCAACCGCGCGAACGCGGACTTGTTCGTGTCCATACACACCAACGCCTTGCCGGGCAAGGCGGTGGGGCGCGGGGCGGAAACCTACACGCTGGGTATGGCCCGCGCCGACGAGAACCTGGAAGTGGCCAAGCGGGAAAACTCCGTCATCCTGGTGGAGGACGACTACAAGGAGCGTTACCAAGGCTTCGACCCGAAGTCTTCGGAGAGTTACATCATCTTCGAACTGATGCAGGACAAGTACATGGCGCAGAGCGTGGACTTCGCCAGACAAATCCAAAAAGAGTTCAGGACGACGGGCGGACGGGCGGACAAGGGAGTGCACCAGGCGGGATTCCTCGTGCTGCGCGAGACGAGCATGCCGAGCGTGCTGGTGGAATTGGGCTACATCTCCACCCACGACGAAGAATCCTTCCTCAACTCGCAGAACGGCATCCGCAAGATGAGCCAAAGCATCTATAACGCTTTCCTTTCTTATAAGAGACAGCAGACGAAAGGCAAGGCGACATCTGCGGAAAGGAACGCCCGGCAGACGGAAAGGGAGGAGACGCAGGCGGTGGAAAGCGCCGCGACGGACACCCCCGAAAGCGACATCGACTTGCTGACCCGAAACGGCGACACGCCTCCATCCTCCGAAACGAAGGGGAAGAAGCGGGAACAGCCGGACGGGGCGGACTCCCGTCCCGTGTTCAAGGTGCAAATTCAGGCTTCCACCCGGCAGATTCCCACGGGCAGTTCACGTTTCAAGAACCTCTCGCCGATAGACTTCTACAAGGAAGACGGCTACTACAAGTACACTTACGGGGAGACCACGGACTATCGGGAAGCGGTGAAAATGCGCGACAAGATAAAAGACGACTTCGAGGGGGCGTTCATCGTGGCATTCAAGGACGGGCGGAAGACAGACCTCCGCGAGGCGATTTCGGAATACGAGAAGAACAAACAAACGTTGAAAGACTTATGAAATACATCACGAAAGAGGTTAAAATCGGCCTGACGGGCATCGTGGCCATCGCCGCGCTTTTCATCGGACTCAACTTTTTGAAGGGCATCAACTTGTTCAAGTCCAACAATTCCTATTATATAGATTTCTCCGACATCAAAGGACTGGCCAGGTCGGGCCCGGTAATGGCCAACGGGTACAAGATAGGCACGGTGCGCGACATCCTTTACAATTACCAAAATCCGGGGCACGTGCTGGTGGAAATCAGCGTGGACGAGAAAATGCGCATGCCCAAGGGCACGAAAGGCACGTTGGTCACGGAGATGCTGGGGGGCTGTAACCTGAACCTCGTGCTGGGCGACCTGAAAAACGGACTTTACGCTCCGGGCGACACCATGATGGGCGATGACAGCAAGGGCCTGATGGACAAGGCCGCGGACTTCATCCCGCAGGTGAAACAAATCATAGGCAAAGTGGACACTCTGGTGGATGCGCTGAACACGCTGGCCGCCAACCCGGATCTGCCAAGAATCATGGAAAACGCCCAAGGCATCACGGCCAACCTGAACCAGAGTAGCCGACAGCTGAACTCTTTCCTGCGCGAAGACATGCCCGAACTGACGGACAAGATGAACCGGATAGGCGACAACTTCATCACCCTGACCGACCGCATGAACACGCTGGACCTGCAAGGCTCGCTGGACAAAGTGGATGCCACCTTGAACCACGTGCAACTCCTGACCGACAAGATGAACCGCAAAGACAACACGCTGGGACTGCTGTTGAACGACAGTTCCTTGTACAACAACCTGTCTCTCACGGCGGGCAGCGCCAACAACCTGCTCATCGACTTGAAGGAGAACCCGAAACGCTACGTGCACTTCTCGCTCTTCGGACGCAAGAAGAACTGACACCGGAGGCGAGGACCGCACCCGAAAAGGTTGCGGACGCAAGCGTCTCGAAGCCGGATGCCCGAAAGGGTGTCCGGCTTCGAG
>CAYXQT010000011.1:0-24166 GCA_964466445.1 uncultured Paraprevotella sp.
ACACAAGCGGCGAGCAGCGGAGCCAATGCCGCCGTCCATAGCGACACTTTGGCAAGTCTTCGTTTGTTCATGTCTTGATGCTTTTTGAATTTGTTAACTTTACGTGTTAATTCTAAATTTCTTTTCCCTTAGTGTGTCTTGCAAAACCGGGCGCAAAGGTAATTAAATATACTCACGTGACAAACAAACTCCCGTAATATTTTTTGAAAGAATGTCGGCTTGACTTTTTTTCTCTCCCCTGCGGATTCATTTCCGGGGCATCACGATGTCCGATCCGGCTTTTTTGATTAACTTTGCGACCGAGGCAATCATTCCAACCCGGATTAAGTAGCAAAGATGTCTGTTTCATTCTTTAGAACGCCTGCGGGAAGCGTCATCGCCACGGAGGCCGACCATCCGCTCGACGCGGAGGAGGTGGACTCCCTGTGCCGGCTGTACGGAGGCGCGACGGTGGAGACCGCCGACCGCCTGAAAGGATGTTTCGTGGGGCCGCGCCGCGAGATGGTAACCCCGTGGAGCACGAATGCCGTTGAGATTACCCGGAACATGGGGCTCGGCGGCATTTCCCGCATAGAAGAGTATTTCCCCGCGGAAGACGGACATGCCGCCTGCGACCCCATGCTACAGCGCATGTACAAGGGTCTGGATCGGGATGTCTTCAAGGTCGGCCTCCGTCCGTCGCCCGTCGTGCACGTGGAAAACATAGAAGAGTACAACGAGCGGGAGGGCCTCGCCCTCTCTCCCGAAGAAATCGCATATCTGCGCGGCATCGAGAACCAATTAGGACGCAAGCTGACGGACTCGGAGGTGTTCGGATTCGCGCAAATCAACTCCGAGCATTGCCGTCATAAGATTTTCGGCGGCACGTTCGTCATCGACGGGAAAGAGATGCCGTCTTCCCTGTTCGGGCTGATTAAGAGAACCACGCGGGAGAACCCCCACAAGATAATCTCGGCCTACAAGGACAACGTGGCTTTCGCGCTGGGTCCCGTGGTGGAGCAGTTCGCGCCGAGAGACCACTCCACGTCCGACTTCTTCGCCGTCAAGGACATCGAGTCCGTCATCTCCCTCAAGGCCGAGACGCATAACTTTCCCACTACGGTGGAGCCGTTCAACGGAGCTTCCACGGGGACGGGAGGCGAGATACGCGACCGCATGGGCGGCGGCGTGGGGTCGTGGCCGTTGGCGGGGACGGCGGTCTACATGACTTCCTACCCGCGGACGGAAAGGGGACGCGACTGGGAGACCGCCTTGCCCGCCCGGCAGTGGCTGTACCGTACACCGGAGCAGATACTGATCAGGGCATCGGACGGGGCTTCCGACTTCGGGAACAAGTTCGGACAGCCGTTGATAGCGGGTTCCGTACTGACTTTCGAGCACTGCGAGGGCGGCGGGCGTTACGGCTACGACAAGGTCGTCATGCTCGCCGGCGGCGTGGGGTACGGGACGAAGCGCGACTGCCTGAAACGCAAGCCGCAGAAAGGCGACAAGATAGTGGTCGTGGGAGGCGACAACTACCGCATCGGACTGGGCGGCGGCTCCGTCTCGTCGGTCGACACGGGACGCTACTCTTCCGGCATCGAGCTGAACGCCGTGCAACGCGCGAACCCCGAAATGCAGAAACGCGCCTACAATCTGATACGCGCGTTGTGCGAGGAGGAAGTGAACCCTGTGGTTTCCATCCACGACCACGGCTCCGCCGGACACGTCAACTGCCTCTCCGAGCTGGTGGAAGACTGCGGCGGGCTGATAGACATGACGAAACTGCCCGTCGGCGACAAGACCTTGTCCGCGAAGGAACTCATCGCCAACGAGTCGCAGGAACGCATGGGACTGCTGATTCGGGAGGAACACGTGGAACACGTGCGCAGGATAGCCGAGCGCGAGCGTGCGCCGATGTACGTGGTCGGCGAGACGACGGGCGACGGGCACTTCGCCTTCCGGCAGGCCGACGGCACGCGCCCGTTCGACTTGGACGTGGCGCAGATGTTCGGCCACAGTCCCAAGACTTGTATGCGGGACTGTACGGTGGAGCGCAAATACGAAGACGTGACCTACGATGAAGGCAAACTGGACGAATACGTCGCCCGCGTGCTGCGCTTGGAGGCGGTGGCCTGCAAGGACTGGCTGACCAACAAGGCAGACCGTAGCGTGACGGGCAAAGTGGCACGCCAGCAGTGCCAGGGCGTAATCCAGTTGCCCCTGAGCGACTGCGGCGTCGTGGCGTTGGACTACCGCGGAAAGGCCGGCGTAGCCACCGCCGTCGGGCATGCCCCGCAGGCCGGTCTGGCGGACGCGGCGGCGGGCGCGGTGCTGTCGGTGGCCGAAGCGTTGACCAACATCGTGTGGGCACCGTTGGCCGAGGGGCTGGACAGCGTGTCGCTCTCCGCCAACTGGATGTGGCCGTGCCGCTCTCAGGAGGGCGAAGATGCCCGTCTGTACCAAGCCGTACAGGCATTGTCCGATTTCTGTTGCGCCTTGGGTATCAACGTCCCCACGGGAAAGGACTCCTTGTCCATGAGCCAGCAGTACCCCGGCGGCGAAAAGGTCATCTCGCCGGGCACGGTTGTCGTGAGCGCGGGCGGCGAAGTGAGCGACGTGAAGAAGACGGTCTCGCCGGTGATGGCCGACGAAAGGGAAACCGCGTTCTACCATATCGATTTCAGTCGCGACGACCTGCGCTTAGGCGGCTCGGCTTTCGCCCAATCCTTGGGCAAGGTGGGGTCGGACGTGCCGACCTGCAAGGTTCCCGGATATTTCCGCGGTGTCTTCAACGCCGTGCAGACGTTGGTGGACAGGGGACTTGTCGCGGCAGGCCATGACATTTCGGCGGGCGGCCTGATTACGGCGTTGCTCGAAATGTGCTTCGCCGACAAGGAGGGCGGCATGGACATCTCCTTGGACAAATTCAGCCGCCACGACATCGTGAAGACCCTCTTCGCGGAGAATCCGGGCGTGGTGGTGCAGGTTGCCGACAGGCATCGGGCGGAGTTCCGGAAAGTCATGGACGAGGCCGGGGCAGGCTACTCCGAGATAGGCCGTCCCGCGGATGAACGCATCATCCGGGTGACCAAGGGCGGCGCGGAGTACCGTTTCGACATCGACCGGCTGCGCGACGTGTGGTACGGCACTTCCTACTCGCTCGACCGCCGGCAGAGCATGAACGGGTGCGCCGAGGCACGCTTTGGGAATTACAAGAAACAGCCGATAGAGATGGCGTTCAACGAGGATTTCACGGGCAGGCTGTCGCAGTACGGACTGATCCCCGGCCGCCGCACGCCGACGGGCATCAAGGCCGCCGTCGTCCGCGAAAAGGGAACGAACGGCGAGCGCGAAATGGCTTATTCGCTTCACTTGGCGGGATTCGACGTGAAAGATGTCATGATGACCGACCTGGTCAGCGGGCGCGAGACGCTGGAAGACATCAATATGATTGTCTTCTGCGGTGGGTTCTCCAATTCCGACGTGCTGGGCTCCGCCAAGGGCTGGGCCGGCGCTTTCCTCTACAATCCGAAAGCCAAGGCGGCACTCGACAATTTCTACGCCCGCGAGGACACGTTGTCGCTGGGCGTTTGCAACGGTTGCCAGCTGATGGTGGAACTGAATCTGGTCAATCCGGAGTTTGCGAAGAAGACACGCATGCTGCACAACGATTCCCGCAAGTTCGAATCCGGTTTCGTGGGACTTGCCATCCCGGAGAACCGGAGCGTGATGCTCGGCTCGTTGGGCGGAAGCAAGCTGGGCGTCTGGGTGGCCCACGGAGAGGGCAAGTTCTCGTTGCCCTATCCGGAGGACAAGTACGGCGTGGTCGCCAAGTACGCCTACGACGAGTACCCCGCGAACCCGAACGGGTCGGATTACGCCGTGGCAGGCATCTGCAGTGCCGACGGACGGCATCTGGCCATGATGCCTCATCCGGAACGTGCCATATTCCCGTGGCAGAACGCCTGGTATCCGGCAGAACGCCGTGCGGACGAGGTCACGCCTTGGATGGAAGCCTTCGTCAACGCCCGCAAGTGGGTGGAGGCTCATAAGGAATAACCATGTGCGGACGGCGGCACGCCCCGTGCGCCGTCCGCATATTCCGAATAAGAGTTGAAATATGAATGTTTATTGGGACGGTTTCCGGACGTTCTTCCGCATCGGCTTGTTCACCATAGGCGGGGGATATGCCATGATTCCTCTGATAGAGGCGGACGTGGTGGACAAGAACAAATGGGTGGCCCGCGAGGAATTCCTCGACTTGATGGCCATAGCCCAGAGTTGCCCCGGCATCTTCGCGGTCAACATGAGCGTCTTCGTCGGCTACAGGCTGAAAGGCGTGCCGGGCAGCGTGGTCTGCGCCTTGGGCACGGTACTGCCCTCTTTCCTGATTATCCTCGGCGTGGCTTTGTTCTTCCGGCACTTCCGCGACAACGCCTCCGTGCAGAGCATCTTCAAGGGCATCCGCCCGGCGGTGGTGGCTCTGATAGCCGCCCCCACGTTCAAGATGGGGAAGAGCGCCCGGATAGGCATGACCAACGTGTGGATACCGGTGGCGGGTGCCCTGGCGATTTGGCTCCTGGGCGTTTCTCCCATATACATTATCATAATGGCGGGCTTGGGCGGCTACCTGTACGGGCGTTACGTCAAGCCTTCGGAAGACAAATGACGAAAACATGTGGTGGTTATATCTGGAACTCTTCTATAGCTTCTTCAAGATAGGCCTGTTCGGCTTCGGGGGAGGCTATGCCATGGTTTCCCTGATACAGGGAGAGATGGTCAACCGTTACCATTGGCTGACGGGCGGGCAGTTTACCGACATCGTGGCCGTCAGCCAGATGACTCCCGGCCCGATAGGCATCAACACGGCCACTTACGTAGGCTACACCAGCGTGGTCAACGCGGGCTACGGACAAGGGTGGGCGGTGTTGGGTAGCGCGACGGCGACCTTTGCCATCGTGTTGCCGTCGTTCATCCTCATGCTGCTTGTCAGCAAGTTCCTGCTCGCGTTCAAGGACAATCCCGTGCTGGAACACGTGTTCCAAGGCCTGCGCCCGGCAGTGGTCGGGCTGTTGGCGGCGGCCGCCCTGCTGTTGCTCACGCCGGAGAACTTCGGCACGCCGGACAATCCGTGGCAGTTCTACATCAGCATTTTCCTCTTCCTCTTCGCTTTCACAGGCAGTCTGGTGTACAAGATGAATCCCGTCAAATTGATATGCTTTTGCGGGCTGGCGGGCTGGATTTTGTTTTAGGCGACACATATCAAAAACGGATTATCCGCTCACATCTTGGAACAGCTGGCAATTTCCCGCACATTTATGAAAGTGTCTGGGGAAATAGGAGGTAGCGTGAAAGGGTGAGGTTACGAACCCGACAAGGCACGAAAGTCGAAACCGCCACAAGACGGAAGTTGACAATTCCGCTATAAATCAAAAACATTTGCGAGACTACCGCGACTGAACGATGGTTAAAAGACGAAAGATGCTTCCGAAAAGTTCTTTGGGAAGGAGAACAAGGATTTTGACCGTCTTTCAGTCGTTGGCTGTTTTTCCCCTTTTATGTCCGCCTCCACGTATGGTTACGAATGACTTACTGCGGCAAGGCAATCAGGTCGGCATATTCCGCTCCCGATTCGCGCAACAAGTCCTGCGGTGCCAGCTTTACCTGCAAACCGCGCTGCCCCGCGCTGACGTAAACATAATCGTATCGCGCAGCCGTCTCCTGCACGTATGTGGGAAAGCGTCTCTTCATCCCCATCGGGGAACATCCGCCGCGGACATAGCCTGTCACGGGCAAGAGATCCTTCATCGGCAACAGCTCGCACTTCTTGTTGCCGCTCACACGGGCGGCTTTCTTCAGATCCACCTCAAAATCGCCGGGCACCACGCAAACGAAATGTCCGGTCTTGTCGCCCTGCAACACGATAGTCTTGAACACCCGCTCCACATCTTCGCACAACTGCGCGGCCACATGCACGGCACTCAAATCCGATTCGTCCACCTCATAGGGAATCAATTCGTATGCGACCCCGGCCTTGTCCAACAGACGCGCCACGTTGGTCTTGCTAACCCTCCGCTTTGCCATAAAGCGCCTCTTTCAGGTATATGGCCGTATAGCCTTTCCCGTAACGCACCAGTTCTTCGGGCGTGCCCTCGAACAGGAGCTCGCCGCCGCCGCGCCCGCCGTCCAATCCCATGTCTATGAGGAAATCGGCCGACTTGATGACATCCAGGTTGTGCTCGATGACCATCACGGTGTTGCCCTTGTCCACCAACCGGTTCAGCACTCCGAGCAACACGCGTATGTCTTCGAAATGCAGGCCCGTGGTCGGCTCGTCCAATATATATACGGTTTTCCCCGTGCCGCGCTTGGACAGCTCCGCGGCCAGTTTGATGCGCTGGCTCTCGCCGCCCGACAACGTGGTAGAGGGCTGTCCCAGTTTGATGTATCCCAGCCCCACGTCCTGCAAGACCTTGATTTTATTCAGTATCGCCGGCTGGTTCTCGAAAAATTCCACCGCACGGTTAACCGTCATGTCCAAGACGTCGGCTATGGATTTCCCCTTGAAGCGGACTTCCAGCGTCTCGCGGTTGTAACGCTTCCCGCGGCATACCTCGCAAGGCACATACACGTCCGGAAGGAAGTTCATCTCGATGGTCTTGTAGCCGTTCCCGCCGCAGGCCTCGCAACGTCCGCCTTTCACGTTGAAAGAAAAGCGTCCCGGCTTATAGCCTCGTATCTTCGCTTCCGGGAGACTGACGAAAAGCGCGCGGATGTCGTCGAACACGCCGGTGTAGGTGGCCGGATTGGAACGCGGCAGACGCCCGATGGGCGACTGGTCCACGCTGACTACTTTGTCCACGAAGTCCAGTCCCTCTACCTTGTCGTAAGGCAAGGGGTCGCGCAGGGAACGGTAGAAATGTTGCGAGAGGATGGGTTGCAAAGTGTCGTTGATCAGCGTGGACTTCCCACTGCCGGACACGCCCGTGACGCAAATCAGCACGCCTAAGGGGAACTCCACGTCCACGCCTTTCAGGTTGTTCCCCCTCGCGCCCCTCAGCCACAGGGAATGCCCGCAGCCGCTCCTGCACCGCTCGGGAGGGCGGATGGAACAAGTGCGGTTCAAGTAACGTGAAGTCAGCGTGTCCTGTCTCAGCATCTCTTCCGGCGTGCCCTGAAAGACGACCTCCCCGCCGAGCCGCCCCGCCTTGGGGCCCATGTCGATGACGTAGTCCGCGCTCCGCATCATCTCCTCGTCGTGCTCCACCACGATTACCGTGTTCCCCGTGTCGCGCAAAGCCTTCAGGGAGTTTATCAGCCGGCGGTTGTCCCTCTGGTGCAGGCCGATGCTGGGTTCGTCCAGAATATACAAGACATTGACGAGCTGCGAGCCAATCTGCGTGGCCAAGCGGATGCGCTGGCTCTCGCCGCCCGACAATGACGCGGACGAACGGTTCAAGGACAGATAATCCAGCCCCACGTCCATGAGGAATTTCAGACGGGAACGGATTTCCTTCAGAATCTCCGGGGCTATCTTTCTCTGCCTGTCGGTCAGCCGCTCCTCCACGCACGACACCCACTCGTGCAGTTCGCCGATGTCCATCGCCGACAGCTCCGCTATGTTCTTGTCCGCGATGCGGAAATGCAGGGCTTCCTTGTTCAGCCGGCTTCCCCCGCACTCCGGGCAGGTCACCGTCCTGGAGAACTGTTCCGCCCATTTCTGCGCCGCGGCGGAAGTTTCGTCCTCCTGCATCATCCGGATGTATTTCACCAATCCCTCGTAGGTAACATAATAATCCGTGGAGGTATGCACTAACTGCGCCTTGATGCGCACGCGGTTCACGCTGCCGTTCAGTATCTCGTTCAACGCCTCTTCCGGCAAGTCCTTGACCGGTGTCCTCACGTCGGCTTCGTATCTTTCCAACAACGCGTCTATCTGCCAGAAAATCATGCTGTTCTTGTACTTCCCCAAAGGCAGGACAGCCCCCTCGTACACCGAAAGGTCGCGATTCGGAATCACTTTGTCCATGTCGACCAGACTGACAAGTCCCAACCCCTTACACCGCGGACAAGCCCCCTGCGGGGAGTTGAAAGAGAAGTTGTGGGGGGCAGGGTCACGGTAGGACAGCCCCGTTTCGGGACACATCAGGCGTTTGCTGTAATGGCGCACGGCCTCGGTCTCGGCGTCGTAAACCATGAGTTGCCCCTCGCCCTGCCGCATGGCGGTGGCCACGCTGTCGCGCAGCCGCTTGTCGTCCTTCCGCTGCACGCAGAGCTTGTCCACCACGATTTCCACGCTGTGGTTCCTGTAACGGTCGAGCTTCATCCCGTGCGCCACTTCGCATATTTCGCCGTCGACGCGCACGTACAGGAAACCCTTGCGGCGTATCGTCTCGAAAAGTTCGCGGTAGTGCCCCTTGCGGTTGCGCACCACGGGAGCCAGCAAGTAGATGCGCCGCCCCTCGTAATCCTTGATAATCAAGTCTATCACCTGCTCTTCGGTATAGCGCACCATCTTCTTGCCCGACAGATAGGAGTAAGCCTCCCCGGCACGGGCATACAGCAGGCGCAGGAAGTCGTAGATTTCGGTCGTGGTCCCCACGGTGGAACGGGGGTTCTTGTTTGTCGTCTTCTGCTCGATGGAAATCACGGGACTCAGCCCCGTAATCTTGTCCACGTCCGGCCGCTCCAGATTGCCCAGAAAGTTGCGCGCGTAAGCCGAAAACGTTTCGATGTAACGGCGTTGCCCCTCGGCGAATATCGTGTCGAAAGCCAGGGAGGACTTCCCGCTGCCGCTCAGCCCGGTAATCACCGTCAGGCTGTTGCGCGGCAGTTCCGCGTCCACGTTCTTCAAGTTGTGCACGCGTGCGCCGAACACTTCTATCTTTCCCGTTTCGTCCTCCTTCATCCTCTCATTCGTTTCCCTCCGCAGTGCCCGTTTCCGAATAGCCGGTCAGCACGTTCACGTCCCTCCTTATCTTGTATTCCCTGCCGTCGGCTCCGCGTGCGTTGACCACCACGAAATACACCCCGTCGTTGACGGTCTTGCCGTGGAACGTCCCGTCCCAGCCCCCGTCCAGCGTGTCCCACGTGTACAGCTTCTGTCCCCACCGGTTGAAGATGACGGCCTTGAAGCTGACGATGGACTGGTAGCCCTCCTTCGCCTTGTATATGTCGTTGTAGCCGTCCCCGTTGGGAGAGAACGCGTTCGGCATTTCCAGGACGGATTCGCTGATGGAGACCGTGAACGGCTGCGCCTCCCCCTCAGCCGGGTACAGGATGGTGTCGTTTCCGTGCACGAAAGTGGCGTAGAACTGCACGTAGAACGTCCCGCTCTCGGTGAAAGTGTATTCCAGGTTCTCGTCGAAACGGTCTATAATCGGCGCATTCTCCTGACCCTCGCGGTACACGCGCCACTCGTACCGTCCCGTGTAGTCTCCCAAGTCTTCCACGTTGGACGTGAAATGCCCCGCCAGCGGAGCCGACTGGGGCTCGGACGCGTCTTCCACCTCCTCGCCCGTCGCCGTCGTGTAACGCGCGGCCGGATTGGCCGTGGGATAAGCCGTCTGTGCCGGAAGCGAAAAGGGGACAGCGCAGAACGCGCCTAAAAACAAATGCTTCAAAATGGTTCTCATGCCCGGATATTTGTGCAAAAATAGTGTTTCCCGTTGACATGACCACTTTTTTTATGTAATTTTGTCCGCATTATCGGAAAAAAGAAATGGCACGTTGGAAAAGGTTCGTATGTGTCGGAATCGTCCTGTTTTCCTTGCAACCGGCGGTTCGCGCACAGGAAACGGGAACTTTCGTACATACCATCAAGCAAGGGGAGACGGTATATTCCATAGCCCGCACCTATCAGGTGTCCACCGAATCCATCCTCAAGCTGAACCCGACGGCATCGGCCGGCATCAGGGCGGGGGAAACCCTGACGATTCCGCAACGGCAAGACGGGACACAGGAAAAACGCTTCCATACGATACAGGCGGGAGAAACCCTTTACAAGCTCACCAAGACTTACCAGGTAAGCGCAGACGAAATCTGCAAGGCCAACCCCGGACTTACGGCGGAAAACTTCAAGGCGGGAATGGTCGTCCGCATCCCGGCCTCCGCCAAGCCCGCAGGCACGACCCCTGACGCGAAGGCCGCCCGGACGCAGGGGGCGGCGCAACCCGAATGCAGGGAGATGCACAAGGTGAAACGCAAGGAGACCTTGTACAGCATCGCCAGGAATTTCAATTTGACGGAAGCCGAACTGAAAGCGGCGAACCCGGAAATGAACGAGCCGGACTACAAGCTCCGCAAGGGGGATTTCGTCTGTATCCCTTTCCCGAAAGCGCAAAAGCCGAAGGAAAACATCCCTTCCAATGAAGAGCTGATGGGAAAAGAGGCCGCCCCCGCCCCTCAAAAAATGATACGCATGGGGGTCATCCTGCCTTTCAAGGGAGGCACGGCGGAAAACGACAAGATGATTGAATTTTACAGGGGAGTGCTGATGGCCGTGGAGGAGATGAAGAAGTCCGGCACGTCGGTGGACGTGTTCGCCTACGATTCCGGGAAAAGCCCCGCCGACATCAAGGCGCTCGTGGACAGCCACCCCGTCGCGAACCTCGACTTCATCATCGGCCCGTACTACCCGGAACAGATTGCCCCGCTCGGCAAATTCTGCCAACAGCACCGCGTCAGGCTGGTAGTCCCCTTCTCCTCCCTCGGCGACAACGTGTATGAGAACCCCTATTATTACGCCGTCAACCCTCCCAAGTCATACCTGTTTGCGGAAGCGTCGCGGCTGACCTCGGAACTCTTCGGGAAGAACAACGTCGTCTTCTTGGAAGACAACGGAAAGGACGAGGACGCGGCGGCATTCGTCGACACCGTCCGGAAGCGGCTACAACAAGACGGGTATAAGGCGCACAGCCTGAAGCTCGACGACGATGAACCGAAGTGGATAGAGGCGATGAGCCGGCAAAAGGACAACGTCATCATCCCCAACTCCTCCGGCATCAAACTGCTGAACCAGCTGTTTCCCAAACTGAAAGAGTTCTCCGATAAGAATCCCGGATACAAGATTAAGCTCGTGGGCTACCCGGAATGGCAGACTTACACAAGAAATCATCTGGAGAACTTCTACCGGTTCGACACATACGCCTATTCCTCTTTCTTCAGAAACCCGCTGAACGGCAACGCGGACAAGTTCGAGAACGCCTACCGGAAGAACTTCCGCGCGCCGACCGCCGCATCGTGGCCATGCTTCGGCATGCTGGGCTTCGACACGGCGACGTATTTCCTGAAAGGCATATCGGAGTACGGAGGCGCTTTCGACAGGCATCTTTCGCAAATCGCGACGATTTCTTACCAGCACCGCTTCGACTTCCGGCGCGTCAGCAACTGGAGCGGCTTCATCAACCGCGAGGTCGAATTCATCCATTACAGCCCGTCGCGCAGCATCGAACTAATCCGGCTGAAGAAATGAGAAAGGCGTCTCTCGTCGCAATCGCCGCGTGCTGCATCGGGACTTCCGGGGCTTACGGGCAAATCGGAGAGCATCGCAACGACCTTGCCGTCGGCTTCAACGCGGGGTACACGCTGAACAAGATCATGTTCACCCCCACCATCCAACAGAAGCTCAAAGGCGCGCCCACGTTCGGATTTACGGCGAGATACACCTGCGAGAAGTATTTCAAAAGCCTCTGTTCCATTCAAGTGGAAGTCAACTACGCCAACCTGGGCTGGGAGGAGAACATAGAAACGTCCGAGGATACCTACAAACGGGACATCAACTACGTGCAAATCCCCTTGTTGGCCCGCATGGGATGGGGCTACGAGCGCAAGGGAGCCTTGTTCTATGTCGTGGCCGGCCCGCAGGTCGGCTTTTGCCTGAAAGAGAAAGGGCACAAGGGCGGCCTCTTCAACGACTCGACGCTGAACCTCCGTCCCGGACAGGTGAACCAGCAGTACGACATGCCGATAAAAAACAAGTTCGAGTACGGCATCACCGGCGGCGCAGGCATCGAGGTCAACACCAAGGTCGGCCATTTCTTCCTCGAAGGCCGCTATTACTTCGGCCTGAGCGACATCTTCGGCAACGGCAAGAAGGACGTGTTCGGCCGTTCCGCCAACGGCACCATCGTAGTAAAGGCCGGCTACCTGTTCGACATCGTGCGCACACGGCGGGACTGACAGGTCGCGTTTCGTCCGCCGCCCAATCGCCCAACGCGGGTCTGAAGGGTTTGGAACAGTGTGATTTGCGCGTCGACACTTCCTTACGCGTCGACGTGCGCTTTCTTTGGGAAAGGTCGATGCACCGCAATCGCCTCCGGCATATCTGCAACAAGATTGCCAGCCTCCGTCCGGGACAAGCCGCCTTGCCGGAGCAAAAGAAGTCTCACGGGACATTCCCCGTCGTTCCCTGCGGAAGTCCGGCTTGTTCCTCGGACGGCTAATCCCGTTTTTGACGATATGACAGCCGTTTCTCCTTTCCGCGAGCAGAATGAAAGGAAAAAGTCCGTTTCAGGCATTGCGGACTGCCGTCGAAAAACGCGAACCAGGTGCGAAAAAAGTCAATTTCGGATACAATTTTTCAGGATTCGGGCAGGTTTTTCACGTTCATTAAGCAAAAACGCCCGTTTTCGTGCCGAGAAAAATTCCCGTTCCTGCGGACGAAACTCTTTTTTTCTCCGCAGGAAAATCCGGAAAAGTACGGTTCCCGGCGGATTTTCCTCCCGAAAACGGCAAAACGGACTGCGGAGAACGCGTCTTTTCCTCTATTTGAAAGGAAAACGGGCATCAGGTCGAAGTGTCGTTTTGCAAGGAGAAACGTCCTCCGCGCTTGCGCGTCCCCCGTCCGCAAGCGTGGAGAGTTATCTCCCGCCGTACCTTTTGAAAGCGGAAGCCCTTTTCCGGCTGACATCCTGTCTTCCGCAAACGGCGCGAGAATCGCGTATTTCCCGCACCGTCCCGACCGGCGTGCGAATAAGCGAGCCACGCGAGGGCGGAACTGACGTTTTGACAAAATGACAGACGGCGGAATTTCGGTGCAAGGCGAAAGGAGAGCCAAGGCTACTGAACTCTTCCTATGCGCCGTCCGAATTGGACGAATCCAAACCGTGTCGCCCGGATTGCGGACGGCAAGCGTCCAGACGAGTTGCTCAAAGACGACTTGCGGAAGCCGGTTCCTTTCGGTCGGTCAACGGGAAATTCGCCCGCCGCGAAGACGGCGGACGCGTCGTGACGGAGCAGACGGATACGGACAGGCGGACGCGCAGGCATCAAAACAAGCCGCCCGCCTGTCGCTCCAACGAGACAGGCGGGCGGTGCGGGCAACAGACGTTTTCGGTGGGAAACGACATCCGCCGCCGTGTCCTTACCGTGCGTTCTTCCTTTGCGCGATTCTCTCCGCCAATCTTTTGTGCAACCCCCTCCGTCCGCGGTGACTTCCGCTTACGATATTCTTCTTTTGGCGGTTGTAGCTTGGCAGAAGTCGGACATAACCGCCGTCCCAGTCTGCCTCGTAGTCGAAAGAAACCTTGTTGTCCGAACTTGTTCTTTCATTGCCTGAATGAGTATAGACGTACCTTGAACGTATGCTACGGACAGAACCATCGTCATTATAGTCCACGCCCTCGGTGGTATAGTCATAAAACTCATCGTCAAAGTATTGACTTTCCTTGTAACTGGTAGGAATGTTCTTGGTGGGCTTACCTAACAATCCGGCATAAAGGAACTCGTCAGGGAAACTTTCAGTTCCTATCCCTATCGCTTTGTGATTAAAGAAATGTCATACACCGGGATTGGGGTATAGGTCTTCATTGTAAGTGTACTCCTCTTCGTAACGCCACGTGTCATCCTCGCCTTCATAGTTCGCAAATTCCATACTTGACACTTTTATAAGGTTGCCGTTTTCCCATGTGTACGTGGCAGTGCCGTTCCCGCTTTCTCCGTCCGAGTTCGTGAGTTCATATTTCTCAAGCACCCTGTGGCCTTCACCGTCGTAATCAATGGTAATGTCGCTATGTGCCGTAAATTTTTCATCGTTATGCACCTCGCTATAATCATAACTGCATGAGGTGATAAATCCCAAGCTGTTTACGCGAATGTTCTTATATTCCTCTGTTTCTGTATAGTAGGAATCATGGATTACACGCTTTGCGGTCAATGGATTAGAATAGAATTCGAGGGTGTCGCCATAGGAATCATACGCAATGGTCATACGCCCGTCCTCGTACGAAAAGGCATTTATTACCCTTGAATTGTGATAAACCGTGGTCACGGGGAACTGGATGCCCGCGTTCGCCACGGGCGGCATTCCGCCGGCCGCGCCTCCGCCGTCATCGTCGTCATCTCCGCACGCCGCGGCAAGGCACGCCGCCAAAAGGCAGGACGCGCCCGCCGCGTAAGTCTTCACCCTTTGCAAGTTCCGGACGAGTGCCGGACACCTGCGGTCTTCTCTTTCTTTTTTCATTTTTTTTCTTCGATGGGTCCGTTCGATTCTTCAATGTTATCCGGAGGCGGACAGCAGAACCCTTTACCTGTCCGCCCCGGACTTTTCGTGTCGCAAAGATAACACATTGGAAAATTACCCCCGATTAACAATATTTAACCTGAAAAAACCGCCTTCCGCAAGAATACGGGTGTACTACAACGGGACGGAAGAAGACGGACGGGCGGACACGCAAGCGTCAAAAAGTCGTCCGCCTGTCGCTTGGGCGAGACAGGCGGACGGTAAGGAAGTAACCAATTATCCCGCCGCAAAGGCATAACGGAACATGAATGCGACAAGACCGGGACGAATCCGGGGAAACGCGGGAGTAAAGGTTTCTTGCATCCCAAAGACACAAGGAAACCTCATTTAATGCTTACAAAAGAGGAAAAAGGCTTTTCGCTACGCACGTCAGAACCGCGAAAGCGGACACACTCCCCCACCCCGCGCCTCGACGGGAAAAACCGACTTTCCGTTTGATTTCCGATTTCCTCCATCGTCCGAAAACCCGCTTGTCCCGTGCCGCCGATTGGCCGGAAACAAACGAGACCCGGCGGCCTCCTCCCAAGCCGCGACATGCACCGCCAACCGCCACGAGCCGTCACGCGGCAGGAAACCCGGCAACAACCTTACCAACCGGAATGCCCGGATTCACCTCCCGCCGAGCTCCCACCCGTTTCCTTTCCGGCGCAACGTGCAGGTCTTCCCTGTCCAGACATCCCCCTCGCGTTCGAGTATCTCGTTCCGATAAGGAGACGGACGGAAGACCTCCGCCCGACTGCTGTCCTCCGCAAACACGGCGTAGGAGGCCAAGGAGGGACGCAGCGACGGGTCGTCCGCCTTCACGCCTTCCTCGAAGATGCGGACACAGTCCCTCCGAAGCTCGCTCCAAGTGTAACCGGCAGCCAAAAGGCAACCGTGTTCGTCCTTGTCGCCCCCAATCCTGCGGGGAGCCTCTGCCGACTTGCAAGCCGAAAGGCATGCCGACACGGCCATGGCAATCCAAAGATTTCCTCTCATATCCTCTCTCCCTGTATCATAAAATCCGAAACGGCATCGCCCCGCCCCTTTCATCCGCATCATGCGGATAAGCGTTTCCACCCCGCCCGGCTTATCCCTCCGGACTAATCCGAATCCCTTCCTCCGGCAGTCCCGCACCCTTCCGTCTTCCGGGCCTCCGACCGCAACACTTCCAAGAACTTCTCCGCCGGCAAGGAATGCCTCTTCCCTTTGAGCGAGAGGAGGCTGACGCGCATCGTCTCCGTCTTTTCCCTTATCGGCACGGCCTTCAGGTCCGGGCTGTCCGCCGCCACGCCCTGCGGCAGGACGGAAATCCAGTGCCCCGTGCGCAACATCCCAAGCAACAGGGGCGTGCTGTCGACTTCTATCCGCGGCTTCACCTTAACCTTGTACCGGGCCAGCGTGCGGTCTATGACCTTCCGGGTGTACAGTTCCTTGTCCGGGAAAACGACGGGGAACTCGTTCAAGTCCGGCAAGGAGAAATGCTTCCGGATGGCCGCGGGATGCCCTTCGCAGGCCACGACGCACAAGGGCAGGCAAGCGAGATCCGCGGACTCTATGGACGCGGACACGTCCCGCGGACTGTAACTCAAGGCAAAGTCGAGCTTGTCCGAATTGACGAGTTCCACCAGTTCCGGGACGGAACGGGAACAGGCTATCGACAATTCCGCCTCGGGAAAAGCCTTGGCGAACCTCATCACGCAGGCGTTCATCAGGGGGGAAAGGCCGAATACCACGCCTATCCTTACCTTTCCCGTGCAGGCACGCTGCATTTCCTTCAAATGCTGCACGCCATACGCCACCTCACTTATGGCCTTGCGGGAACAGTCGAGGAAGTCGCGCCCGGCATCCGTCAGGTAGATTTTCTTCCCGACACGGTCGAAGAGAGGAACGCCGAGTTCCTCCTCCAACTGCTTGATGCTCAGCGACAGGGTGCTCTGCGTGATGAAAAGTTCCTTGGAGGCCTCCGTGAACGAAAGCACGTCGGCCAGCTTGACGAAATATTTCAGAGGAGTCAGTTCCATAAGAAAAACCAATAGGAATCATGAATATTATTAATTCCGCAAAATTACGAAAAAGATAAATAAGGCCTAACTTTGGGTCGAAAAAATGCGGATGCCCCCGGGTTAAACTATCATAACCGGGAAAGGAAAGGGCGGAGAACGTCAAGAGGCACGCGAAATCGCTGAAAGGACGGGGCTTCCCGTCCGGTATGCGGAGATTGAAAGGCGAAACCGCCGCGTCGGCGGCGGGAAAGGATGCGGGACATATGAAGTCATATATTATATATAAGGTATAGAGATTACTTATGGCAGAGGTATTAGGGCATATATCGCAAATCATCGGCCCGGTGGTGGACGTTCATTTCGAGCGCGACGAGAAAGAAGAGGACGTTGTACTCCCGAGCATACATGACGCTCTGAAAATCCTGCGCCGGGACGGCAAGGCTCTGATTGTCGAGGTGCAGCAACACATCGGCGAGGACACGGTCCGCGCCATCGCCATGGACAGCACGGACGGGCTGCAACGCGGCATGAAGGTAATCCCCACGGGGAAATCCATCACCATGCCGGTGGGCGCGCAGATTCGCGGACGGGTGATGAACGTCGTGGGCGAGGCCATCGACGGGATGGCCGAGCTGGACGAGAGCGGCTCCGCCCCCATCCACCGCGACCCGCCGAAGTTCGAGGACTTGTCCACCACCCAAGAGATACTTTTCACGGGAATCAAGGTGATTGACTTGCTGGAGCCGTACCTGAAAGGAGGCAAGATAGGGCTGTTCGGCGGCGCGGGCGTGGGAAAGACCGTGCTGATAAAGGAACTCATCAACAACATCGCCAAGAAACACAACGGCTTCTCGGTGTTCGCCGGCGTGGGAGAGCGCACGCGCGAAGGCAACGACCTGTTGCGCGAAATGATAGAATCCGGCGTCATCAAGTACGGCGACGAGTTCCTGAAAAGCATGGAAAAAGGGCATTGGGACTTGTCGAAGGTGGACATGGAAGAGGTGAAGAAGTCCCAGGTGGCCATGGTGTTCGGGCAGATGAACGAACCGCCGGGCGCGCGTTCTTCCGTGGCGCTCTCCGGCCTGACGCTGGCGGAATCCTTCCGCGACAACGACAAGGAAGACGGGCCGAAAGACATCCTGTTCTTCATCGACAACATCTTCCGCTTCACGCAGGCGGGTTCCGAGGTGTCCGCCCTGCTGGGACGCATGCCCTCCGCGGTGGGCTACCAGCCGACGCTGGCTTCCGAGATGGGACAGATGCAGGAGCGGATTACGTCCACGAAGAACGGATCCATCACTTCCGTGCAGGCCGTCTACGTGCCGGCCGACGACCTGACCGACCCCGCCCCCGCCACCACGTTCACGCACTTGGATGCCACGACCGTGCTGAGCCGCAAGATTGCGGAACTGGGTATCTATCCGGCGGTGGATCCGCTGGAATCCACGTCGCGCATCCTCGACCCGCTCGTCGTGGGAAAGGAGCATTACGAGACGGCGCAACGCGTCAAGCAGATATTGCAGCGCAACAAGGAACTGCAGGACATCATCTCCATCCTCGGCATGGACGAGCTCTCGGAGGAAGACCGCCTGACGGTGAACCGCGCGCGGCGAGTGCAGCGTTTCCTGTCGCAACCTTTCGCCGTGGCGGAACAGTTCACGGGCGTGCCGGGCGTCATGGTGTCCATCGAAGATACTATCCGCGGGTTCAAGATGATATTGGACGGAGAAGTGGACAACCTTCCCGAACAGGCTTTCCTCAACGTGGGCTCCATCGACGACGCCATCGAGAAAGGAAAAGGACTGCTGAGCGCGGTCAGAAGCTAAGGGCGTATGGAAGAGGGTAAATTTCATCTGCTCGTCGTCTCGCCCGAAAAGACGTTGTTCGACGGCCCGGTGGACTACGTGAGGCTTCCCGGAAGCATGGGGCAGTTCGCCGTGCTCCACGACCACGCGCCCCTGATTTCGTCCCTCGACGCGGGGGAAGTCTTCTACCGCATCGGGGAAGAGAAAGTCAGCCTGAACGTGGCGGGCGGTTTCGTGGAAGTGAACGACAACAACGTCTCCGTCTGCGTGACGGAAGCGGCGTCATGACGCGCGGAGCGGCGCAAAAAGACAAGTTCGAAGAATGAGGCGACTAATACATTTATTCTGCATAGGCTTATGCCTGTCGGTGCTCATGCCCCGGCAGGCACGGGCGGAAAGTCAGGCGAAGACCGGGGAACAGACGGAGGTCCAAGGAGAGGGACGGACTGACGGACAGGCGGAGACCGGGGAGGAAATCGACGTGTACGAAATCGTGTTCGGCCACATCGAGGACGCATACGAATGGCACATCACGGACATCGGCGACGTTACCATAAGCATCCCCCTGCCCGTTATCGTGAAAAGTTCTTCGGGGTGGCACGTGTTCTCTTCCGCCCGGCTGAGGAACCACGCCCGATACGAGGGGCTGTACATCGCCCCGGAGGGAGGGCACAAGAACAAGATTGTGGAAAAGGACGCGGCAGGGCGGGAAGTCCGCCCGTTCGACATCTCCGTCACCAAGAACGTGCTGGCACTGTTCATCAACAGCGCGATACTGGTCGCCATCATGCTGGGCTGCGCACGCTGGTACAAGAGTCACGAAGTGAACAGGGAAGCGCCCAAGGGCGGGGTCGGCATGATTGAGGCGCTGGTGGTAATGATTTACGACGGTGTCATCAAGGGATGCGTCGGCGAAGACTACCTCAGGTTCGCCCCCTACCTCCTCACCGCGTTCTTCTTCATCTTGGTGAACAACCTGATGGGCATCGTCCCCGTATTCCCGGGCGGAGCCACGGTGACGGGAAACATCGCCATCACGATGGTGCTGGCCTTGTGCACTTTCTTCCTCACCAACGTCTGCGGGACGAAAGGCTATTGGAAAGACATCCTCTGGCCCAAGGTGCCTACGTGGATGAAAGTCCCCGTGCCGCTGATGCCGGTAATCGAACTGTTCGGCATCTTCACCAAGCCTTTCGCGCTGATGGTTCGTCTCTTCGCCAACATCATGGCGGGACACGCCGCCATGCTGAGCCTTGTGGCCATCATCTTCGTCACGGTGAAGGCGGGTCCCGTCATCAACGGCTCCATGACCGTAGTGACCGTGCTTTTCGGTGTCTTCATGGACATGCTGGAACTTCTCGTGGCCTTCATCCAGGCATACGTGTTCACCATGCTGTCGGCCATATTCATCGGGCTGTCGCGCGTAAAGGAATGAAAGAATGGAAAGAACAAATATTCAGGAATCAAGTATAAACCTTTAAAAACAGAAACGTTATGTTGTTATCAATCTTGCTACAGGCCCTCGGAGGCGCGGCTATCGCAAAAGTGGGCGCCGCAATCGGTGCCGGTATTGCCGTTGTGGGCGCAGCCATAGGCATAGGACGAATCGGAAGCTCGACGATGGACGCCATCGCCCGCCAGCCGACGCAGTCCGACAACGCGCGGACGAGCATGATCATCTCCGCGGCCTTGATAGAAGGCGTGGCCATCATCGCCATCATCGTCTGCCTCTTGACGCTGTTCCTCTAACCCTCGCCGCACATGGGACTGCTAACTCCCGATCCGGGCGCAGTGTTCTGGATGGTGATCATATTCGGGATCGTATTCTTCATCCTGGCGAGATATGCGTTCCCCGTCATCACCGGAATGATGGAAAAACGGAAACAATTCATAGACAGTTCGCTGGAAGCCGCACGCCAAGCCAACGAACAGTTGCGGCATGTGAAAGACGAAAGCGAAGCGTTGCTGGTACGCGCACGCGAAGAGCAGACCGCCATACTTAAGGAGGCATCCGCCGCGCGCGACCGCATCATCGCCGAAGCGCGCGAACGCGCCCGCAACGAAGCGCGGAAGACTCTGGACGAGACCCGGCATCAGATTGCCGCGGAAAAAGAAAGTGCCATCAACGACATACGCCGGCAAGTGGCGATGTTGTCGGTGAGCGTGGCGGAAAAGGTGCTGCGCAGGAAACTGTCCGACGACAAGGAACAGCTTGACCTGGTGAACAGGCTGCTGGACGAAGTCAAATCGAGCGACTACACCGGATAATGGACATAGGAATTATTGCAAGACGTTATGCCCGCGCACTGCTGCTCTTCTCGTGCGAGAACGGACACGAGGAGGCGGTGTACGAACAGTGCCAAAAGCTGCTGTCGCACTACACGCGCCTCCCGGAGTTCCGCCGCGCGATAGAAAACCCGATGGCGGGCCGTGAGGAGAAGGCAAAGCTCCTGCGCGACGCCTGCGCCGGGGAGGACACCCGCGAGGAGCTGACGAAATTCTTCCGTCTGTTGCTTGAGAAAAGGCGCGAGAAACTGCTGGCTTTCATCCTGCATTCCTTTCTGTACTTATACAGGGAAAAGAAGAAGATACGCCAGGGGAAGTTAGTCACCGCTGTCCCGTTGCCGGAAGAAACCCTCGACGAACTGAAAGAGTTCATCCTGAAACGGTATCAAGGGCGTGCCGTGGAGTTCAAGACCAAGGTAGACCCCGACATCGTGGGCGGAGCCATCCTGGAAGTCGGCTACCGGCGCATCGATGCCAGCGTAGCCGGACAGCTGGCGCGTGTCAGGAAACAGTTCATCGAGAAAAACAGAAGAATCGTATAACGAAAAGGAAACAAGGATATGCAAGATAAGATAAGACCCGGCGAGGTTTCGGAAGTGCTGCTCCGGCAACTCGAAGGCATCGACACGTCCATCCGGTTCGACGAGGTGGGGAACGTGCTGCAAGTGAGCGACGGCGTGGCACGCATCTACGGGTTGCTCCACGCCGAAGCCAACGAACTGCTGGAATTCGAGAACGGTGTGACGGGAGTGGTGATGAACCTGGAAGAAGACAACGTGGGCGCGGTGCTTCTGGGCGCGACAGACCTCATCAAGGAGGGCATGACCGTGAAGCGCACGGGACGCATCGCTTCCATACGGGTCAGCGAGAACATGCTGGGGCGCGTCATCGACCCGTTGGGCGTTCCTTTGGACGGACGAGGCGACGTGGGAGGAGAGACTTTCGAGATGCCGCTGGAGCGCAAGGCTCCAGGTGTCATTTACCGCCAGCCCGTATCGGAACCCTTGCAGACCGGCCTCAAGGCCATCGATGCCATGATTCCCATCGGACGGGGACAGCGCGAACTGATTATCGGCGACCGCCAGACCGGGAAGACGGCGATAGCCATCGACACCATCATCAACCAACGCGCCGGCTACGAGGCAGGCCGCCCGGTATATTGCATCTACGTGGCCGTAGGGCAGAAGGGGTCTACCGTGGCCAACATCGTCGACACGCTACGCGAGAAAGGAGCCATGGACTACACGGTGGTGGTAGCCGCCACGGCCGCCGACCCCGCCCCGCTGCAATACTTCGCGCCGTTCGCCGGAGCGGCCATCGGGGAATACTTCCGCGACACGGGCCGCCACGCCTTGGTGGTGTACGACGACCTTTCCAAGCAGGCCGTGGCCTACCGCGAAGTCTCGCTCATCCTGCGCCGCCCGTCGGGCCGCGAGGCATACCCCGGCGACATCTTCTACCTGCATTCCCGCCTGTTGGAACGCGCGGCCAAAATCATCAACCAGCAGGAAGTGGCCGAACGGATGAACGACTTGCCGGAAAGCCTGAAAGGAAAGGTGAGATGCGGAGGCTCGCTCACGGCGCTCCCCATCATCGAGACGCAGGCGGGCGACGTGGCCGCCTACATACCCACGAACGTGATTTCCATCACCGACGGACAGATTTTCCTCGAAACGGACTTGTTCAACCAGGGCTTCCGCCCGGCCATCAACGTGGGTATCTCTGTGTCCCGCGTGGGCGGCAGCGCGCAAGTCAAAAGCATGAAGAAGGTGGCGGGCACGCTGAAAATCGACCAGGCGCAATACCGCGAGCTGGAGGCTTTCTCCAAGTTCAGCAGCGACATGGATCCCGTGACCGCCATGACCCTCGACCGCGGGCGGAAGAACAACCGGCTGTTGATACAACCGCAGTACTCCCCCATGCCGGTCGGCGAACAGGTCGCCATCCTCTATTGCGGGACGCACGGACTGATGCGCGACATAAGCATCGAGCGGGTCACCGCCTTCCAGCACGAATTTCTGGAAAGCCTGCGGGCATCGCACCGGCAGGACGTGCTGGACGTGCTGGAAAGCGGCATCATCAACGACGAAGTAACCAAGATTATCGAGGAGGTAGCCCAATCCACTCTCCTGCTGTTAAAAAATGATTAGGCCATGGCGTCATTGAAAGAAGTAAAGGACAGGATACTCTCGGTCAACAGCACGCTGAAGATTACGTCGGCCATGAAGATGGTGGCTTCCGCCAAGTTGCGCAAGGCACAGGAAGCCGTCAGGGGCATGCTGCCCTACGAGAGGCAATTGTCGGACATCATGGTCCACTTCTTGCAAATCGGCGAAAAGGTCGAATCGCCCTTTTCCGAGCAACGGGAGGAGAAGCGTGTCGCCTTGGTGGCTTTCTCGTCCAACGGCAGCCTGTGCGGCGCATTCAATTCAAACGTCATACGTTCTTTCCGCCAATGGTTAGACGAACACGCGCGGACGGCGAAGGAGGACATCGCCGTCTATCCCGTGGGAAGAAAGATTGCCGACGCGGTGAAGAAATCGGGCCTCACGCCGGCGGGGGACTTCACGCACATGGCCGACAAGCCCGGCTACGCGGAATGCGAAAAGCTGGCGGCGGAACTGTGCGACCGCTTCCTGTCGGGCGACATAGACCGGGTGGATTTCATTTACCACCACTTCAAGTCCTCCGGCTCGCAGGAACTCGTCCGCACGACGTACCTGCCGATAGACTTGTCCGCCACGGACGGAACGCCGGCCGGCGGCAAGGAACCGTACTACCTGATAGAGCCTTCGGAAAAAGTGCTGTTGGACAGGCTGATTCCGGAAGTGCTGAAACTGAAAGTCTACGCCGCCCTTTTGGATTCCAACGCCTCCGAACACGCCACGCGAAGCATGGCCATGCAGATAGCCACGGACAACGCCAACGACTTGCTGGAAGAACTCACCATCATGTACAACAAGGGACGCCAGCAGGCCATCACCAACGAGCTTTTGGACATCATGGGCGGCACGATGGCGTGACCGTGCCTCTCCGCAACCTTTGAAAAAGGGCCGGGCATGCAAGGGATTCCCTCCGCATGTCCGGCCTTTCCCGTCGCCCCGTCATTTGTCCCCGACGTAGCCGCCCGGAACGAGCCCGCCTCCGCAGCCGTCCCCAGGCACCCGTCCGGACATCTGCCGTCCGCAACCCGTCAGGTGCGGCTTCCCCCGGTTGACGTTTTGTCAGAATGTCAACCTCGTCCCCGCATGGTTCGCTTATTCGCGTCCCTTACGGGAAGGCATCGCAAATACGCGATTCCCGCGCCCTTACGGGAAAACGGAATGTCAGCCAAAGAGGGGCTTCCGCTTTCAAAAAGAACGCCGCCCGGCGGCTTCCCGCGCTTGCGGATGGGGGACGCGCAAGCCCTGAGGGCGTTTCCCCTTGCAAAACGGCACTTCCGTTCCGTGTCCTTTTTCCCACCAAATAGAGGAAAAAGCGCGTTTTCCGCAGTCCGTTTTGCCGTTTTCGGGAGGGAAATCCGCCGAAATCCGCACTTTTCCGGATTTTCCTGCGGACGAAAAAAGTGTTTTCTCCGCAGGAACGGA
>CAYXQT010000012.1:0-23472 GCA_964466445.1 uncultured Paraprevotella sp.
TGTCCTTGATGCCGAAGAAGTTGGCGGCCCCGCACTCGTCGATGTATTTCTTCTCCTTCGCGTCGAGGTAGAACTCGCAGGAATATCCCAAATCGTGCGCAATCTTGTTGGCCTGCAGGCTGGCGGCGTAGTTCCCGCCCACCTTGTACGTGCCTGTCCCTAACGGGGCGGAGCGGTCGAACCCCCGTATGACGACGTAGGGGTTGGTGGCGAAGCCGCCCTTGAAGTAAGGCCCGACGGGCGTGACGAAGACGACGAAGAGGTATTCGTCGGCAGGGTGCACGCCCACCTGCGCGCCCGTGCCGATGAGCAGCGGGCGGACGTACAGCGTGGCGCCGCTCTCGTAAGGCGGGACGAAACGCTCGTTGAGCCGCACGGCTTTCACGACCATCTCCTCGAAGCGTTCCGTCGGAAGTTCGGGCATCAGCAGCCTGCGGCACGCGGCTTGCAGGCGCGAGGCGTTCTCGTCCATGCGGAACACGCGCACCTTGCCGTCCGGGCAACGGTAGGCCTTCAGTCCCTCGAAGGCTTCCTGCCCGTAGTGCAGGCAAGTGGCCGCCATGTGTATGCCGAGGGTCTCCTCCGAGGAAACTTCGGTCTCGCCCCACTTCCCGCCGCGGTGGCGGCATCGCACGTTGTAATCCGTCGGCATGTAGCCGAAAGGCAGGTTCGCCCAGTCGATTTCTTTCATTTTCCTTTGTTTAAGTTTACATTCTGAAAGCCAAAAATAGTGAAAAAACGACAGTTTGGCAAGCAAACGCGCTTTTATTTCGTCTCGTCGCTCTTTTCGTCCGTCCCCAATGCCTTCTTTATCTCTTCTTCCGTGGCGAAAAGCTTCTCTCGACAGAACGACAGCAGTTGCCGCGCTTCCTTCAGCTCGTCGGCCAACTTGTCTATGCCCGTCTCGTTGTTCTCCATGCGGCGCACGAGCTCCTCGAGCCGCGCCACTGCTTTCTCATACGACAGTTTCTCTCCTTTCATATCCGTGTGTGTTTTTACGGTCGGATGTGTCTTGCCCTCCTCCGGCCCTGTTCTCCCTCAAATGTCCTTCCCGCGTCGGCTCCTTCCTTATTATTATTGTACTACCGAACGGACTTCGCCTTCCGCCAGACGGGTCGTGATTTCGTCTCCCTTTTTCAACTCGGAAGCCCGGCGTGCCAGCTTTCCGCCCACGAACGTCATGCTGTATCCGCGCCGCAACAACAGGACGGGGTCGGCCGCCTCCACTCGTTGCCGCAGCAGTTGCAAGCGGAAGCGTTCCCGCTCCATGCGGGCGGCAGTCGCGCCCGCCAACTTCCCGTCGATGATTTCCATCTTGTGCCGCTCGCCCGACAGCCTCTGTCGGCAAGCCTGTGCCAGAAGGCTTGCAAGTTGTGCCAGGCGATGCTCGCGACCCGCCCTTACTTGCGAGACGACGGAGGCCAGACGCAAGGAGAGGCGTACCAAGCGTTGCCGCTCGCCCTCCATGCGTTCCCCCGCGGACTCGCGTATGGCGCGAGCCGCTTCTTCTATCCGCGCGGCCTCAGCCGACTGATGGCCGACGAGGAAGGCGGCGGCCGCCGTGGGCGTCTTCACCCGCGTGTGCGCCACGAAGTCCAGCACCGTCTCGTCGCGGTCGTGCCCGATGCCCGTTATCACGGGCAAGGGGAACTGCGCGCAAGCCTCGGACAACGGGTAGCTGTCGAATCCCGACAAGTCGCTCGTGGCTCCCCCACCCCGTATGATGACCACGGCATCCCAGTTGTCGCGTTCCGCCGCGATGAGATTCAACGCGTCCAGAACGGTTTTCTCCACGCGCTCTCCCTGCATCACGGCCGGGAAAAGCTTCACGGTGAAACGCAGGCGGTACTCGTTGCGGAGCAGCTGGTTGCGGAAGTCGCCGTACCCCGCGGCGGTGGCGGACGAGATGACGGCGATGCGGTTGGCCGACCTCGGCAAGGGGATTCCTTTGTTGTCGTTCAGGATGCCCGCGGCCTCCAGCTTTTCCAGTATCTCGCGGCGCAGGCGTTCGATGTCGCCCAACGTGTAAGTGGGATCGATGTCCCTTACGTTAAGCGAATAGCCGTAGAGCTCGTGGAAGTTCACCTCCACTTTGACCAGCACCTTTATGCCGCGGGACAGAGGCCGCCCCGTGGCTTTCTCGAACGCGGGCTTGAGCAGGCCGTATGTCTCCGCCCAGACGATGCCCCGCGCCTTGGCGACCAAGTCGCGCCCGTTCTTGGCTTTCTGCACGAACTCCATGTAACAATGCCCGTTGTAAGCCTCATGCACTTCGCTCAGTTCGGCTTGCACCCAATATTGCTCCTGCAACGCGCTTTCCAACGCGCCGCGCACCAGACCGTTCAGTTCGTATAATGTCAGGGTCTTCATCTTCAGGATAAGTTTTTCAGTCCGCGCCGCGACACAGTCTGTGCCGCCCGCCTCATGCCTCACTCTCGCGTAATGTCCCGCCGGCACTTCCTCTCTCATGTCCCATATCCGTTAGTGCGAAAGTCCGTCCGCAAAAGTACGAAGAAAAAAACAAAGTAAGGGGAAAACCGGGAATTATTTCCGCGCTTTCCGCCAAGCCGCAAGGATTTCCCGCATCCGCGGGGAATCCGGTCTTCCTGCGGAGATTGATTTCCGTTCCCGCGGGAGAAGAAAAACAACAGACAGAATATCCCGCAATCGGTTTCGGCACGAGCCGGCAACAGTGCGGCCGGCGGAGTCGCACGCCGACGGAAATGCCGGGAATCGCCTTGGATGACGCCGACGTTCTCCCTGCCGTTGCCGTTGCCGGATTCAGGTGTTTCCTTAACGGGGTGAGGAGGAGAGAAAGTCATACGCGAACCTGCCCGTGACGATGCCGGAAGGAAAATTCCGAGGCTATCAAATCCGACTTTTCATTCGGACATTCCAACAATATTCCGTAACTTTGCGACGTTTTCACAAATGCCCGGATAGGATGAAAATCAGGACTATTGTCTGTTTTATCTTCTCCATCTTAGGACTGTTGGCACTTGTCGCATACTTTTTCCCGGAAGACGGCATAGCCATAGGCGGCGTGCGGATGGAATTTCCCACTTTGGCGGAAGTCCTTCAACCGGAAGGGAGGGAGGAAGAGCCTCCCGCCGACACCGCGGCGACCGACACCCTTAGCATGGAAGAACTGCTGCGAATGCGCATGGACGCACTCAAAGCGGAAAAAGAAAGCGTATTCACGGCATATTGTGAGACGAACCCCGCACGTATTTACATGCCGGGAGGCGACACGGATTATCTGGATCCGTTCTTCGACGCGCTCGAAGCTGCACGCGAACGCCCCGTCCGCATCATGCACTACGGCGATTCGCAGCTGGAATGCGACCGCATCTCGTCCGCCTTGCGCGAAGCTTTCCAAGGACGGTTCGGCGGGAACGGCGTGGGGCTGATACCGGCCGTGCAAACCATCCCGACCTACACGTTGTCGCAATCCGTATCGCCGGAAGGGCTGTCCCGCCACGTCGTCTACGGGCCAAAGGATATGCGGCTCGAAAACGGCGCATACGGAATCATGGGACAGACGGCCACACTCGACGGTTCCGCTGATTTCCGGTTCTCCACGCGCGATGCCCGGCATTTCCCACACGCTTCCCTTTTCAGCCGGATTACACTCATGACCGGCGCCCCGGTAGAAGCGTCCGTGATAGACGAAGCCGACACCTTCGCCTTGGACGAGACGTGCCTCGACGAGAGGTTTTATTGCTATTCCCACAGTTTCAGCCGTCCCCGTGCCAAGACCCGTCTCACGGTAGACGGACAAGCCGACATCTACGGAGTGATGCTCGACGGGCAAGCCGGCGTATCGCTCGACAACATCCCCATGCGCGGTTGCTCCGGCTTGATATTCACCGGCATCCACTCGTCCACGCTGTCTCCGTTCTTCGGACGCGAGAACGTCCGGCTCGTCATCCTGCAATTTGGCGGAAATGCCGTTCCTTACATAAAAGGGGGAAAAAACATCGACAACTACATATCCGGGCTGAAACGGCAAATCGGATACCTCAAGATGCTGGCGCCCGGTGCTTGTTTCCTCTTTATCGGCCCGTCGGACATGTCCACCCTGATAGACGGCGAGATGCAGACCTATCCCGTGCTGCCCCGTCTGGTAGAAGCCATGAAAGCCATGGCGGGAGAATGCGGCATAGCTTACTGGAACCTGTATGCGGCCATGGGCGGACGCGGCTCCATGACGAAGTGGGTAGATTCCTACCTGGCCGGGCCGGATTACGTGCATTTCACTCCCAAGGGTGCCCGCCGCATAGGTAATATCCTCTATGAGACGTTGGAGTTCTACCATAAGTTTTATCGCCTCCGCACGGGAAAAGACAAGCCGGAAACCGGCACGGCCGGTGCGGAATCGGCGGCGGACACCGCGCGGATACCTTCTCCCCGGGACACGTATGCCGATTCGGTGCCTCGCGTCTCACTGACCCTTTGATTTGTCCCCACATCCCCTCGAAGACATGAAGAAATACAAGTTGTTATCCGGGCTTTTAGCGGCGTTTTCCCTCTTGGCGAACTGCCGCGCCCATGAGAGGAATGATTCCACGATTCGCGAAACCGCGTTGCGGCCTCTCCCCGATTATCCGTTCATCCGGTATGAGGACAACGTGCTGCAATTCCCGGGCGGACGGGCTGACTTCGACGTATTCTACCACGAAATGGACAGCCTGTTGTCTACCGGCAAGGGCAAGATAAACATCCTGCACATCGGAGGAAGCCACGTACAGGCCGGATACCTGAGCCACCGTCTGCGGATGGACTTTTCCGCTTTGGGCGACTCCATAATGACTGCCCGGGGCATCATATTCCCTTTCCGCATCTTGCGGACGAACGCCCCGCAAAACTACCTCGTCGGCTTCACCGGGACGTGGGAAGGCTGCCGTTGCATCAAGCCCAATGACACGGACACCCTCGGACTGGCCGGAGCCGCGGTCTCCACCGGCGATTCCTCCGCCGGACTGATGCTCCGTCTCAACCTGAGCGACACGACTGCCTGGCATTTCACGCGGCTGCGCATCCTGGGCTATGCCGACGGCACGGACGCATATCCCTATGCCGTACATCGCGGCGACACTCTGCTTCCGCGGCACGACGCCGCCACGCACAGCTACCTGATAAGGTTCCCCGAGACATGCGACACGGCGGACATCCGTTTCCATGTTGGAAAGGGCGGGCGTTTCACGCTGACGGGCATCTTGCCGGAAAACGACCGTGACGGACTGGTCTACCATGCCGTGGGAATCAACGGCGCCGACGTCCCGGCGTGGCTACGTTGCCGCCACCTGCCGGAAGACCTGAAGCTCATCCGCCCGGACCTTGCCATTTTCGGCATCGGCATCAACGACGCCAACGTGCCGGTGCGGAAATTCGACCCGGAACTGTTCAAGGCACGCTACCGCGAGCTTGTCGCCTTGTTCAAATCCGCGAATCCGCATTGTGCCTTGCTTTTCATTACCAACAACGACTGCCTGCTCAACCTCGGGAGGAGACAAGGCAAGCGCACCAACCCCAACACGGCGCGCGTGGCTAAGGCATTCAAGGAACTGGCGGCCGAGACAAACGGTGCCGTATGGGACCAGTATCATATCATGGGCGGTGCACGCTCTTCCGCCCTCTGGCTCGGCAAGCGGCTGATGCGCCCCGACCGTGTCCACTTCACCGCCGAAGGGTACGAGCTTATAGGCGACATGCTCTACAACGCAATCATGACCGACTACTTGCAAGCCGATGGAAATTAAGGAAGACCTGCTCGCCTTGCGGGATTATATGGAAAGCGTGTTCTCGTTCGACCCGGACAGCCCGCTGTTGTTCACGCAATTCCGTTTTTGGGTCTTCTTCGCCGTTGTCTTCGCCGTCTTCGCGCTTTTCCGCAACAGGCGGCTGCTCCGCAACGCCTACCTCTTCTTCGTCAGCGTCCTGTTCTACTACAAGACGAGCGGGCTGTTTTTCGGCCTGCTCCTGTTCGTGACGTGCAGCGACTTCCTCATCGCCCGGCTCATCTGCCGCATGCAGGCACGCCGGAAGAAACAAGCCTTCCTCGTCCTTAGCGTCGCTATCGACTTGTCTGTCTTGTGTTATTTCAAATATGCCTATTTTTTCACTGACTTGGTGAATGCCGTGTGCGGCACGTCTTTCCAAGTTACCAACATACTGGCGGACGGGGGCAACCGACTGCTCGGCCTGTCGTTCTTTGACGCAGACCGCATCATACTGCCTGTCGGAATCTCTTTCTACACGTTCCAAATCATCAGCTATACGGTCGACGTGTACCGCGGACTGGTGAAGCCGGTGCGCAACTTCTTCGACTTCGGGTTCTACGTCTCCTTCTTCCCGCAACTGGTGGCCGGCCCCATAGTGAAAGCCGGCGACTTCATCCCGCAACTTTACCGCAAGTACTGCCTGAGCCGCCTGCAATTCGGCATGGCCGTGTTCTGGATACTCAACGGACTGCTCAAGAAAATCGTCCTGAGCGACTACCTCGCGGTGAACTTCATCGACCGCGTGTTCGACAACCCCATGCTTTTCTCCGGCTTCGAGAACCTCATGGCGCTCTTCGCTTACAGCCTGCAGGTGTACGCCGACTTTTCGGGCTATACGGACATCGCCATCGGCCTCTCGTTGCTCATGGGGTTCCATCTGCCGCGCAACTTCAACTCGCCGTACAAGGCGCAGAATTGCGGTAACTTCTGGAAACGATGGCACATCTCGTTGTCGCGCTGGTTGCAGAACTACCTGTACATCCCTTTGGGAGGAAACCGCAACGCCACTTTCGGCACGTATTTCTGGATACTGACCATCACCTTCGTGGCTCTCATCCTGTCGGGAAACCTTTACGTGGCCGGGGGCGTGCTGGTGCTGGCGGTCGCCGTGGTGGCGGTGGGGTTGCGCTGTCCGGGCCGCCGCAGGAAGATATGGGCGAACCTGAACGCGATGATTACCATGCTGCTTGGCGGGCTGTGGCACGGGGCAAGCTGCAACTTCATGATTTGGGGCGGACTGAACGGCGCGGGCATAATCGTGTACAAGTTTTGGAGGGACTTCCGTCCGGTCGTGCGGATGCTGTGGTCGCTGCTCATCTTGTGCATGACGGGAGCGTTTTACATCCTCAAGCCGGCTCCGATATGGAATGTGGCTCTCGTCTTCACGGCGTTCATCGCAGCGAGCGCCGTCGTGCGGTGGCTCTACTCCGTGAGCGGACTGCACTGGAATACGGCGTGGATAGGCCGGGCGTGGGCCGTGGGTGTCACGTTCGTGTTCATCACTTTCACGCGCCTGTTCTTCCGTTCGGGATCCAACCTCGATCCGGCCGTCGCCAACGAGACGGCGTGGCGCATCGCCACGGAAATGGTGAACCAAATGGGGACGGCATGGAACGCCGACGTGGGAAGCATCGTTCAGGCTTACTACAAAGTGTTCGCCCTCTTCGCCTTGGGCATGGTCATACATTGGTTGCCCGACAAATTGAAACGCCGTTACCGTATTTGGTTTGCACGTATGCCGCTGCCGCTGATGGCTGTCTCCGTCGTGCTGGTCACTTTCATCGTCTATCAGTTCGTCACGGCGGAAATGCAACCGTTCATCTATTTCCAATTCTAAGGAAAGGCCGCGCCGACTTTCCCCGCACGTAAGCCGCCATGCACCGTGGGCGGACTGCGCCACGGCTTTGTCAGAATGACATTCCACGTCCGGCATGATTCCGCCGTCTTTGCCGTCGGGACTGCCGTTCTCGGGTATGCCTTCCGCCGAACTGGGAACACCGGCGGACTGACATGCGGGAAAAAGCGTCTTCCGCGCCAAACGGGGAAAACGCGTCCGGCCGGAGAACGCGATCTTGCCGGACAAACGTGAAAAAACGCGAATCCCGCCGGAACTTTCATTTTGTCAAAACGTCAGTTCCGCCCCCGCGAGAGTCGCGTATTCGCACACCGGTCGGGACGGCACGGAAAATGCGCGATTCCCGCGCCGTTTCCCGAAGACGGAATGTCAGACGGAACGGGGAGCCCGCTGTCGTTTTGTACGGCGGAAAGCAATCCTCCGCGCTTGCGTGTCCCCTGCCCGCAAGCACGAAAGGCGTTCCTCCTGACAAAACGACAGCGGGATTTCGTACACGTTTTTCCACCAAATAGGGAAAAATACGGTTTCTCCGCAGTCCGTTTTGCCGTTTTCGGGAGGAAAATCCGCCGGAATCCGCACCTTTCCGGATTTTCCTGCGGACGAAAAAAGTGTTTCGTCCGCAGGAACGGAATTTTTTCTCGGCACGAAAACGGGCGTTTTCGGTGAAAGGACGTTAAACGGATGTCCGAAACGTGAAAAAACGTATCCGAAATCACCCTTTTCCGCTCCTGTTTCGCGTTTCTCGACGGCAGTCCGCAACGCTTGGAACGGTCTTTTCCCTTTCATTCTGCTTGCGGAAGAGTGGTATCGGCTGTCATATTGTCAAAAGACACGGCAAGGGAAAAAGCGAGGACAAGGACGGGGATGCCATCGAAAAGGAATGAGGGGATATTTCCAAAAACGGACGGGGGACACCCGCAAAAGGCGCGCGGGATTCGCCCTTTCCGTCAAAGAATGAAAGGCGGGGCGCGAGCCGGCACGGCGAGGCGGCGGACTGCGCGGACGGGCACGAAAAAAGGGAGACCCGCGATTGCAAGTCTCCCTCCACGTCCGTGAACGGGTCGAGCCTCCCGCTGCCGGTCGGAAGTACACCGCCGGAAACCGCCGGGAAAGGACAGCAACGGCGCAAGTCCAGCCGAACGCCCTCAACTTTACGCGAGTCCGGGATAAGTTTTCGCGCCAATCAGGACAAGTCAAGTTGCCTTGCCCTTTCGACACGCGGGGGAATGCCTCGGGTTTGTCGTCGAAGAAGCGGTAAGCGGTGAGAGCCGGGCTCATGCCTACCAAGAAGTCGTGCACCGGGCGGTGGCGCGGGTGTGGGGTCGGCCTTGTCCCTGAGCAGTCCGTTGATACGTTCGACGATGTGTCTCTTGACTTGCGCCGTCATAATTTCATCGAACTCACGTTGGTTACCTTTCTCCTGAAACATTTTCCGGAATCTACAGCAACAGGACTGTCCGGGGTTCCGCCTGATTTCTTTTCATCCGGAATGCCGGTCGGCAGGCAGGACACTTGTTACGGGGCAAAGATAGTGTTATGTCGGGCCGACCGAACTCTTTCCTTTTTTATCTGCTGACTTTCAGCACGCGCGTTCCGGGCGTGATGATGCCCGTGCGGTGGGTGACGAATATCAGCGTCTTGTTGCCGTAATGCTCGCAGACGTTTTGCCAAAGCCGTTTCTCGGTGGCGGCGTCGAGAGAGGAGGTGGCCTCGTCGAACAGCAAGATGCCGCACGGGCGCAACAGGGCGCGGGCGACGGCGATGCGTTGCGACTGTCCTTCGCTCAGACCCGTGCCTTGTTCGCCGCAACGGCTGTCCAGTCCGTCGGGCAGACGGAACACGAATTCGGCGCAGGCGTGTGCGAGGGCGGTCCGCATCTCTTCGTCCGAGGCATGCGGGTTGCCAAGCATCAGGTTCTCGCGTATCGTGCCGCTGAAAAGGGTATTTCCCTGTGGAACGTAAGTGAAGCAGGAACGGGTATTCACATTGCACTCGGATTGTCCGCCGCGGTCATCGTACAAGACTATCTCGCCCGCGGAGGGATGGATTAAGGAAAGCATCAGGCGTATCAGGGTTGTTTTCCCCGCACCGGTTTCTCCCACCACGGCCGTGTGGCTGCCCGGAGGGAAGTCGAAAGAGAAGTCTTCCAGCACGAGACGGCTTCCCTTCTCGTAAGCGTAGGAGACCCGGCGGAAGCGTATGCCGGAGAACGAGGACGGCAGGATTCTTCCGGCATACTTTTCCAAAGGTATTTCTTCCAGCTGCATGAGCCGCTCGCCGGCGGTGAAGGCATTGACGAAGATAGGGATGAAGCGAGTCAGGTCGCGGAACGGCCCCTGTATTTGTCCCACAAGCTGGATGAAGGCTATCATCATGCCGTAGGTAATCGTCCCCTCGTGCAACCGGGCGGCTCCCCAAAGAAAGGCCACGAGGTAGCATCCCATGAACCCCGCGCTGAGAATGGTCGAGGAAACGGACGAGAAGCGTGTGCGCGTCTTGATTTGGCCGCGCAAATCCTGTTGTATGCAGTCCAGCCGTCGCACCATGGTGGACTGTTGTTCCAATGTCTGGACGACCATCTGGTACTGCACCGTTTCCTGCAGCACGCTTTGGATGCGGCTGTCCGTGTTCCTGATTCCGCGGGTCAGTTCGCGCATACGTTTCATATAGACCTTGCTCAGCACCATGAAGAGCGGAATGAGGGCGACGGTGAGGCAGGCCAATGAAGCGTCCATGGAATACAGGAACAGGAAAGCGCCTGCCAGACGGACGCACACGGTGACGATGGAAGGAACCGTCTCGGTGACGGCGTTCACCACGTCGGTGACATCCCGCTCCAGCCGGTTGAGGAGGTCTCCGCTGTGCCGCCGGTTCCGCTCCCTCCACTCGCTGTGCAACAGACGGTCGAAATAGAACCGTTGCATGTGGTTCTGCGCCTTGACTCCCAGAATGGCCTTGATCCAACGCGAGGCGAAATGGATGCAGAGTTGGGACAGCAGGATGGCGACGAGCAACGCGGCGACCGCGGACAAGCGTCCGGGGGCTTTATAGGTGGCGATGTCGATAGTCCGCTTGGTGGCGGCGATGAACGCGAAATCCAACAACACGGCGGAGCAGCCGAGCAGGGTGTTCAGCCCGGCTTGCAACCGGTGGTGGCGCAGGATGCCCCACAGCCACCGGAGCAGGCGCGAAGTGGAATAAGCCGATGCGGGAGGGCGAAGGGCATTCAGCATGATTCTTCCCTCGGGTCGGTGCCCCACATGAGTTTCTCACGCAAGGTGGAGTAAAACGAATGGTTCTTGCGTTGCAACACCTTTATGTCGTAAGGGGCACGGCGGAGGACGAGGCGCGTGGCTTCGGTGCAGGCTTCGCTCCGGCCGTCTATGGACACGAGGAAATTGTGGTTGCGCGAGGCCACCGACAGCGTGATTTCAGCCCGGTCGCGGAGCGTGATGGGGCGGGCGTTCAGGCTGTGCGAAGCCACGGGCGTGATGCAGAATATGCCGGAGCGGGGGATGATGACGGGGCCGCCCACGCTCAGGGCGTAACCGGTGGAGCCGGTCGGCGTGTTGACGATGAGGCCGTCGGCCTGGTACGTGGCCAGGAATTCGCCGTCCACCTCCACGTGTATGGAAATCATGGAGGAGTTGTCCCGTTTCAGCACGGCCACCTCGTTGAGGGCGTAAGGGTATCCGGCCGGGGCGGGTCCCTCGTACCGTACTTCGATGACGCTCCTCTTGTCAATCTTGTACGTGCGGTCGTAGATGTTGTCGACGTACTCGCCGATTTCCTCGGGCGAGACATCGGCCAGAAAGCCGAGCCGCCCCATGTTGATTCCCAATATCGGGATATCCTTGCTCCCCACCCGGCTGGCGGTGGCAAGGAACGTGCCGTCGCCGCCCATGCTGACCGCGATGTCCGCCCGGAAGTCGCTTCCCGTTATCAGCCCGGCGGGACGGAAGTCGAGGCGGAGCTCCCGGCGGAGGTAGGCGTAAAAGGCGGCGTCGACGTAGATCTCGGCATCGCGCGCGGACAGCAGGGAGATGAGTTGTTTCACCGAAGCCGACTTCTTGGTCTGGAAAACGTTGCCGAACAGGGCGAATCTGAGTGTTTCTGCCATCCTCCTAATGTTAATTAAGCCTTTTACTGCGTTTGCAAGTCTGCAAATATAGTATTTTTTCCTAACTTTGCCCTATTGACGACAACTTATAATTGAAAGAGGAATGACGAAATTAAGCGTGAACATCAATAAGGTTGCCACCCTGCGCAACGCGCGGGGCGGCAACAAGCCGAATGTCGTACAGGTGGCATTGGACTGCGAGAAGTTCGGGGCGCAGGGCATCACGGTGCATCCCCGTCCCGACGAGCGGCACATCCGCTACAGGGACGTGTATGACTTGAAGGCTGTCTTGCGGACGGAGTTCAACATCGAGGGGAATCCGGTGGACAAGTTCATCGATTTGGTGCTAAAAGTGCGGCCTACGCAGGTGACGCTGGTGCCCGACGCGCCCGACCAAATTACGTCGAACGCGGGCTGGGACACGAAGAAGAACCTCTCGTTCCTCACGGAAGTCGTCGGCGAGTTCAAGGAAAAAGGAATCCGCACCTCCGTCTTCGTCAACGCGGAGGAGGAGATGGTGGAATACGCGGCGAAAGCCGGGGCCGACCGCGTGGAACTTTACACGGAGCCTTACGCCTCGTCATACGCCTCCGGCCGGGAGGAAGCCGTCCGGCCTTTCGTCGGAGCGGCGCGGACGGCTCGCAGTCTGGGCCTGGGCCTGAACGCGGGACACGACTTGAGCCTGCTGAACCTGAAGTTCCTGCACGAGCGGATTGGATGGATTGACGAGGTAAGCATCGGCCACGCGCTGATTTGCGATGCCTTGTACCTCGGGCTGGAAGAGACAGTCCGCCTTTACCTGGAATGCCTGAAATAGGAAAGACGGACGCGACGGATGGGGGAGACGGACTTGCAGGAACGGCTGGCCGACATGCTGGCTTCGTGGGGACGGGTGTCGGCGGCGGATGCCGTGGCGTGCGGCGTCATGCTGGCCTTGTTGGTGGCGACGGCCTTTCTAACCGGCGCGATTTGCCGACGCATCCTGCTGAAGACGGTGGGACGTTTGGTGAAGCATACGCGGGTCGCATGGGACGATGTCTTGTTCGACTCCAAGGTCATGGTGCGGCTGAGCCGTATGGTAGTGCCGGTGGTGACATACTGCTTCGTGCCGGTGGCGCTTGCCGACGCGGGCGAGGGCGCGGTCGACATCGTAAGGCGCATCAGCTTCGCGTTCATCGTCCTTTCTTTCTTGTCGTTCGTCCACGCGTTTCTGGAAGCCGTTTACGACGTTTACAGCAAAAAGGAAGCGTTCCGCGGCCGTCCCTTGAAAATCCTGCTGCAGACGATTCAGGTCGCGGCGTGGTTCGTGGGCGGCATCGTCATGCTGAGCGGACTGATAGGCAAGGATCCCTTCTCGTTGCTGGCGGGGCTGGGAGCCTCGGCCGCCGTCCTGATGCTGATTTTCAGGGACACCATCGTGGGCTTCGTCAGCGGCGTGCAGCTGTCGGCCAACGACATGCTTAAGGTGGGCGATTGGATAAAGGTGCCCAAGTACGATGCCGACGGCATCGTGACAGAGGTGACCCTGAACACGGTGAAAGTGCGCAACTGGGACAACACGGTGACCACGATGCCGCCCTACGCCTTGGTCAGCGATTCGTTCCAGAACTGGAATGCCATGAGCGAAAGCGGCGGGCGACGCGTCAAGCGGTCGGTGAACATCGACATGGGCAGCGTGAAGTTCTGCACGCCCGAGATGTTGGAGCGTTTCCGCAAGATAAGTCTGCTGAAAGACTACATGGAGGAGGACGGGCAAGGTCCGCGGGAGCATGGCCCGGCAGAAGCCGGCGGGCACCTCCGGACCAACCTGGGCGTGTTCCGGGCTTACCTGACGGCTTACCTGCGGAGTCTGCCCTGCACCAACCGGGAGCTGCATTGCATGGTGCGCCACTTGCAGCCCACGGACAAGGGGATTCCCGTGGAACTCTATTTCTTTTCATCGGTGAAGGAGTGGATTCCTTACGAGGAGATACAGGCCGACGTCTTCGAGCACGTGCTGGCCGCCATCCCGGAGTTCGACTTGCGCGTGTTCCAGTCCCCGTCGGGGGACGACGTGCGGCGCATGGCGGGAGAGAAATCGTCTTAACCATAAACATTAATCAAACACAAGAGATGGAAGAAGTGTATTTGTTTTTTGCCGAAGGCACGGAGGAAGTGGAAGCCTTGGCCGTGATAGACATCCTGCGCCGCGCGGGAGTGGCGGTTCGCATCGTCTCGGTGACGGGGGACAAGACGGTGACCGGCGCGCACGGCATCCGCGTGGTGGCCGACGTTCTGATAGAAGAAGTGGATTTTTCGAAAGCTGCCATGTTGGTGTTGCCCGGCGGGTTGCCCGGAGCGTACAATCTGGCCGCACACGAGGGACTGGCCGAGGGCATCAAGCGGCAGTACAAGGCCGGCAAGCCGTTGGCGGCCATCTGCGCGGCTCCCTTGGTCTACGGGCGCATGGGGTTGCTGAAAGGGAAGAAGGCGACTTGCTATCCCGGTTTCGAGGACGACCTGAAAGGCGCCACGTACACGGGCAGTCTCGTGGAGGAAGACGGCCTGTTCATCACCGGGAAAGGGCCGGCCGCGGTGTTCGAGTTCGGACACGCCATTGCGGCTCGGCTCGTGGGTGAGGAAAAGGCGACGGACGTGACGAACGGGATGCTCTACGACGAGGTGGCGCGATGAGGAAATACGCCATCGTCGTGGCGGGAGGAAAAGGATTGCGCATGGGGAGCGAAATCCCCAAGCAGTTCATTCCGGTGCGCGGCCGTCCGGTGCTGATGCGGACGTTAGACGCGTTCCGTGCCTACGACGGGAGCGTGGAACTGATTGTGGTATTGCCGGTCGCACAGCAGGACTATTGGAACGGATTGTGTCGCGAGTATGACTTCCGCGTTCCTTGCCGTTTGGCCGACGGAGGAGAGACACGCTTCCGTTCCGTGGCCAATGGTCTGGCGTATGTGCCGGACGGGGAAGCAGATGCCTTGGTGGCAGTGCATGACGGCGTGCGTCCGTTCGTGTCCCGCGAGGTCATGGCGGCGTGTTACGGGGCGGCGGCGCAATGGCGTGCCGCCGTCCCCGTCGTCGAAGTCGCGGAGACGCTACGCCGCCTGAAGTCCGACGAGGCCGTGGGATGCAGTGCGACCGTAGACCGTGCCCGTTACCGCTTGGTGCAGACCCCTCAGGTTTTCCGTGCCGACGTGCTGAAAACCGCATACCGGCAGGAGTACCGTCCGTCATTCACCGACGATGCGTCGGTGGTGGAATCCGCGGGCGTTCCGGTGACGCTTGTGCCGGGCAACCGCGAGAACATAAAGATAACCACGCCTTTTGACTTAAGGATAGCCGAAGCCCTCTTGTCCGATTGACCGATGATAGACCTTGAGCGTCAAGATATCAAGTTCCTGCCCGGTGTCGGGCCGCAACGCGCCAAGTTGCTCGGAGACGAGTTGCAAATCCATACTTTGCATGACTTGCTATATACTTTTCCCTACAAGCACATAGACCGCACTCGGCTTTATCATATCCACGAACTGACGGCTGACATGCCCTACGTGCAGGTTCGCGGACAGATATTGAGCTATGACACGGAGGGCGAGGGGCGGAAGCGGCGTTTGGTGGCTCACTTCACCGACGGACAGGGAATCGTGGACTTGATATGGTTCAACGGCATAAAATACATCATGTCTGCCTACAAGACGCGGACGGATTACATCGTATTCGGGCGGCCGAGCGTCTTCAACGGGCGAATCAATGTCGTTCACCCCGACGTGGAGAAAGCGGAAGAATTGCGTCTGAACACCATGGGACTGCAACCTTATTACTCGACCACGGAAAAGATGAAACGGGCGGGATTGAGCTCCCGCGCCATGGAACGTTTCACGGCGACCTTGCTTGAACGTCTGGATGCCGAGCTTCCGGAAACCTTGCCTCCCCGTATCGTAAGCGCATTGAAGATGGTGTCCTTGGACGAAGCGCTCCGGCACGTACATTATCCGGCTTCCGCGGAAGACTTGCGGAAGGCGCTGTTCCGTTTGAAGTTTGAAGAGCTTTTCTATATCCAGCTGAATATAATAAGGTACGCGCGCGAACGCCGTCAGAAATATCACGGTTACGTGTTTTCCCGCGTGGGTGAGTTGTTCCATGAGTTCTACGAGAAGAACCTGCCGTTCGAGCTGACGGGGGCACAGAAAAGGGTCATCCGTGAAATCCGTCAGGACATGAGGAGCGGGCGGCAAATGAACCGCTTGCTACAAGGCGACGTGGGCAGCGGGAAGACATTGGTGGCCTTGATGAGCATATTGATTGCGCTGGACAACGGATTTCAGGCTTGCATCATGGCTCCTACCGAGATTTTGGCAGAACAGCATTACGTGACTTTCCGGGACTTACTGTTCGGGATGCCCGTAAGAGTGGAACTGCTGACGGGGACGGTGAAAGGAAAGCGGCGGCAAGCTGTCTTGGACGGACTGAAAGACGGCGAGGTGCGGATTTTGGTCGGCACGCATGCCGTGCTGGAGGACACGGTGCTTTTCAAGTCCTTGGGAATGGTCGTGATAGACGAGCAGCACCGTTTCGGCGTGGCACAGCGCGCCCGCTTGTGGACTAAGAACAGCAATCCCCCGCACGTGCTGGTGATGACGGCCACGCCGATACCCCGCACTCTGGCTATGACCGTGTACGGCGACCTCGACGTGTCGGTCATCGACGAACTGCCGCCCGGACGCAAGCCGGTCCGGACGATTCATCAGTTCGACAACCGGAGGGAGAGCTTGTACCGGGGGTTGCGCTCGCAGTTGGATGAGGGACGGCAGGCTTATGTGGTGTACCCGTTGATTAAGGAAAGCGAGAAGATGGACATCAAGAACCTCGAAGAGGGATATGAACAGTTGTGCCGTGATTTGCCGGAATATAAGATAAGCAGGGTGCACGGTAAGATGAAAGCGGCCGAGAAAGAGACCGAAATGCGGGATTTCATCTCCGGGAAGACCCGGATACTGGTTGCCACCACCGTAATAGAGGTCGGGGTGAACGTACCCAACGCCTCGGTCATGGTGATAGAGAACGCCGAACGTTTCGGGCTGGCGCAACTCCACCAGTTGCGCGGGCGCGTGGGGCGCGGCGCCGACCAGTCGTACTGCATACTTGTCACCAACTACCGACTTTCGGACGACACGCGCAAACGCATACAGATAATGACGGAGACGAACGACGGCTTTGAAATCGCCGAAGAAGATCTCAAGCTACGCGGCCCCGGCGACTTGGTAGGCACGCAGCAGAGCGGCATCGCCTTCACGTTGAGACTTGCCGATTTGGCACGCGACGGACAAATACTACAATTGGCACGCACGACAGCCGAGAGGGTGCTCGACGACGACCCCCACTGCGCCGCCGCCGAGAACGAAATCCTGTGGCGGCAATTGAGGAAATTAAGAGACCGAACGGTGAATTGGGGTGCCATTTCTTGAAAAAACGTTTTTTTTGAGGAATTTGCTGTTAATTCATTTGGCTTTTTGCCGCGAAAAAGCTAACTTTGTCTCCGTAAGCATCAGACGATGCGTGTCGGTTCGTATAATCATACAAACAATATTCATGGAAAAAACCTTAGTCCTGTTGAAGCCGGGCGCGCTGCAAAGGGGAATAGTGGGAGAAGTCATTAGCCGTTTCGAGAAGAAAGGGCTGAAATTGGTCGGCATAAAGATGATGCACATGACCGACAAATTGTTGGACGAACATTACGCTCACCTGCGGGAAAAGTCGTTTTTCCCTTCGTTGAAAGCCATGATGATGTCCAGCCCCATCATCGCCTGTTGCTTCGAAGGCGTAGAAGCGGTGAACGTGGTGCGTACCATAACGGGATACACGAACGGTCGCAAGGCCGTGCCGGGTACCATCCGTGGCGACTACAGCATGAGCAACCAGCACAACGTCATCCACTCCGCCGATTCGCGCGATGCCGCCAAGACGGAAATGGCACGTTTCTTCAAGCCGGAAGAGATTTTCGATTACGACTCTCCCTTGCTACATTACGTTTACGGCGTGGACGAGGCATAACAGGATAAGCGGACTCTTTAACAACAACCGAATGCTTTTTAATTTCAAGGTACTTAAGACAGGGGCAGTCGCCGTGATGGCTCTGCTGAACATGCCGGTCGCGGGGCAGGACTTGTTGGCGCGGCAGGCTCCGATTGACAAGAAGATGAGAGAAGTGGATTCGGTCGCCTTGCAACGATTAATGGGCGACGAACAGCTTGAAAACCCCGCTGGCGACCTTTATCCCGATTGGAACAACGAATACGCGCACCGCTACGATGTGGAGATGCCGGAAGAATACAAGATAGACTTGCGGCATTTCTGCATGCCGACACCGAGCACGAATATCACTTCCAATTATGGTTACCGCGCAAGTTTCCGCCGCCAACACAAGGGATTGGACATCAAGGTGTTCATCGGCGATACCATACGTGCGGCGTTCAGCGGGAAAGTGCGCATGGTGGATTACGAGAGGAGAGGCTACGGAAACTACGTCGTGATACGACATCCCAACGGGCTTGAAACCATTTACGGGCATCTGTCCAAACATCTGGTGCGCGAGAATCAGATTGTGAAGGCGGGCGACCCTATCGGTCTGGGCGGCAATACAGGAAGGTCGACGGGTTCTCACCTGCATTTCGAGACGCGCTTCCTCGGCGAAGCCATCGACCCGGCCGAGATGTTCGACTTCGTGGCGCAGGACGTGACAGGGGACTATTATATCTTCCGTTCCGACAAGAGAAAAGGAGAAGAGACGGAGACGGTTAAGAACACGATGCGTGTTCGTCCCAAGCCTACCGCCAAGCCCCGTTCCAAAGTGCACCGCGTGAAATCGGGTGAAAATCTTTCCGTAATAGCTGCGAAGTACGGCACTACGGTGTCTAAATTATGCAAGTTGAACGGAATATCCCGCAAGACGACGCTTCGCCCCGGACAAATCATCAGATATTCATAATATTGTTTTTTTTAATTGGATAAGGGGATGTTTCCGCACGGTCGGGAGCATCCTTTTTCGTTGTTTTCCCGAGGAAGCTGTCGTCAGGTAACGTAAACCCCATCCGAAACAAGCTGACATCTCTGTGTCGTTTTTGAATGCGAGGTTTGCAGTCAAAAAGCCGAGTTTAATTTGGACAGGAACAATTGTCTCGTCATGTCGCGGAATCCGACAGACGTGCGTGTAACTCCCTTGCGGACTTTCACATGTATTTATGACATGCCCGTCTACGGAAAAGGTCAGCCCCATGGGAACACCCGTTCGGAAACCGTTGCACCGAAAGTGGAATGTATGGAAAGACGCACGACATCACTCCACGACAACTTTCCTGCCGTTCACACGTAAATCCTTGAACAGACAGACCATTGAAGTCGCGTGTTCCCCTTTTATAGATTTGGCGAACTGATTATCCAATCCTATTCAGAGGGTTACGCTAAAATTAGCATCTTTTTCAGTGCCCTTGTATTCGTGGAAAGGATTTTTCCGAATCGTATTGAACGATATTAGTTCTTGAAGAAATCCTTTACTGCTTCATTCGGAACCATTTGCTCATCGAAAACGTAAGCACCCGTCTTGGGGCTCCTTACCATTTTGATTACCTTAGTATAGGAACGTCCATCCGTCTTACCACTCCGGAGGGTTGCCACTGTCTTTTTTGCCATAGTATCCTAAATATTATTTGATTTCTTTATGAACTGTCATTCTCCGCAAAATGGGATTATACTTCTTCAATTCCAATCTGTCGGGAGTATTCTTGCGATTCTTCGTCGTCACGTAACGAGATGTTCCGGGAAGACCGCTCCCTTTCATTTCAGTGCATTCCAAAATAACCTGCACTCTGTTACCTTTAGCCTTTTTTGCCATATGTCACACTCTCCCTTAACTAAGCGATTACCTTGATGGTTTTCCAGTTGCAATAGCCTTTTGCTACCGCTTTTGTCAGCGCGGCATCAAGGCCGACTTTATTAATATATCGCAGGCCGGCAGCACTAATGTTCAGGCTAATCCAGCAGTCCTGTTCTACATAATAGAATTTCTTCCTAAACAAGTTCACATCAAACCGTCTCTTCGTACGACGCTTAGAATGGGAAACATTGTTGCCCACACCGGCTTTCTTCCCGGTAATTTGACAAATCCTGTACATTCCTATCTTCCTTTTTGTTTATTTCTACAAGCTTCATTCACACAAAGTGCAAAATTAGCACTTAATAAACGAACAAACAAGTATTTTCGCAAAAAAATCACTCTTCTTCTTGCGGATGACGCTTTTTAAGCAAGTCGAGCAGAAGCTGAAGAGCAACCAGTGTCGCTTTGGCCAAGTTCATGTCCCGCCCGTCATCACCTTCAAGTTTTTTCACCGCCACCTCGTTTTTATCACCCACGGCTATCCAGATCGTTCCCACAGGCACTTCCTCTCCTCCTCCGGGGCCGGCGTAACCGGTAACGGCTATTGCGTATGTGGTTTCCATTGCTTTCAATGCCCCTTCGAACATTGCACGCACCACTTCCTCGCTTACAGCCCCTTTTTCTTCCAACAGTTCTTGCGGGACACCGAGGAAACGAGCCTTTATCTCGTCGGAGTAGCAAACAATGCCTCCCTTGAAATAGGTAGAACTTCCCGGCACACTGGTTATGGTTGCCGATATCTGCCCCGAAGTACAACTCTCCGCCGTGCATAGCGTCTCCCCTGCCTTCCATAGCAACGGACTGATTTCACGGCTTATGATTTTAGATTCCACATTCATCATACATCATTCAACTTAATTATTTTAATGTTACTCTTGAATAGGCAGGCATGTCTATCGCACAAAAATCCTTATCCAGATACTTGAAATATCCGGTAATGGCAATCATGGCCGCATTGTCGGTCGTATAGTTGAATTTCGGAATGAAGACTTTCCATCCGTATCTATCCGCATGTTCCCGAAAAGCATCACGCAACCCATTGTTGGCCGAGACCCCTCCCGCCATGGCTACCTGCCTGATTCCCATGTCTTCCGCGGCCTGACGCAACTTTTTCATCAGGACATCTACTATCGTATGTTCCAACGAAGCCGCCAAGTCTTCTTTGTGATGTTCGATAAAATCCGGATCTTCCTTCATCCAATCCCGTAAAGAATAAAGAAACGAGGTCTTCAAGCCGCTAAAACTATAATCATATCCTCCGATGCAAGGTTTGGCAAAAGAATACGCCCGGGGATTTCCCTGACGGGCCAGCCTGTCTATCATGGGACCTCCGGGATAGCCCAGCCCCATCACCTTGGAGCATTTGTCAATGGCTTCGCCCGCCGCGTCATCTACCGTCTGCCCTAACACTTCCATGTCATTATAGGCATTCACCAAGATGATTTGGGAATTGCCACCGCTTACCAATAAACATAGGAACGGGAAGCCCGGTTGGCTTCGGTCATCCTCATTCTCTTTAATAAAATGTGCCAATACATGTCCTTGCAAATGATTGACCTCTATCATGGGAATACCGAGCGCACGCGCAAATCCTTTGGCAAAAGACACTCCCACCAACAAGGAGCCCATCAATCCGGGACCAAGGGTGAAAGCCACTGCCGAAAGTTCTTCCTTGGCTACTTCGGCGCGTTTCAACGCTTGGTCTACCACAGGAACCACATTTTGCTGATGGGCACGGGAGGCCAGTTCCGGCACCACTCCCCCGTATGCCTCGTGAACGGCTTGGCTGGCTGTCACGTTACTCAACAATATCCCATCGCGGATTACCGCCGCCGACGTGTCATCGCAACTTGACTCTATACCTAATATAATTATATCTTTCTTCTCCATTTCCTCACTTCCTATAATTGTGAGTGCCTCAATAAGTAAGGATTTCCAAACCGTTTTCCGTCATCAGGAAGGTATGTTCCCATTGCGCACTGGGCAGTTCATCTTCCGTCACGACAGTCCACCCGTCTTCCTCGTCCACAAATACCCTCCAATCGCCCATGTTTACCATAGGTTCTATCGTAAATACCATGCCGGGCACCAAGAGCATTCCCGTCCCTTTCCGACCGAAATGCCTTACATCCGGTTCCTCATGGAACTCCAGCCCCACCCCGTGGCCGCACAAATCACGCACGATGCTGAAACCGTTCTTCTTGGCATGCCTTTCGATGGCATTTCCTATGTCCCCCACAAAGCCGAACGGGCGTGCCGCCCTCATGCCTATCTCCAGACATTCTCGTGCCACGTCCACCAATTTCCGCTTCTCGGGTGTTGTCCTCCCGATAACGAACATACGAGAAGCGTCGCTGTAATATCCGTCCAATACGGTGGAAACATCCACATTGATAATATCTCCTTCCTTTAATACATCGAATTCGTTGGGAATGCCGTGGCAGACCACCTCGTTGATGGAAGTACATACACTTTTGGGAAAACCTTCATAATTCAATGAAGCAGGAATAGCCCCGTGACCCACCGTATAATCATACACCATTTCGTCAATCTCAAGCGTAGTCATTCCCGCACGTATCTCCCGAGCCACGAGATCCAACACTTTGGTATTCACTACGCCACTCCTCCGAATCCCCGCTATTTGCTCGGGAGTCTTAATCAATTCGCGCGAAGGTACCAAACAGCCTTTTTCCTGAAATGCTAAAATCTTACAGTCCAAATCCGTCAGTTCGGCATCTTCGCTTACAATCCAATTTCTTCTTATCCTTTTTTGCATTTTCTTCTACAAAAACATCATGCAAAAGTACGATAAAAACTCTTCCTGTTCGTAAAATATTACGGAATTGTCCACTTGCGCCTTGCGAACGCCATTCGACATTCGCGCCTCGTCGGGCTCGTTACCTCTCCCTCCACGCACACACCCCGCCTCCTGCGAGTGTTTCAGTCTGGAATATCTCTCATAGCGTGACGCGAAGTTAGTATGATGAATCCGAAAATGCAAGTTTTCCCGCGATTTTCTGCAAAATGAAAGTTACAGTTCCGTCACGCGGAGTTAACTGTCAAGTGAAAAATTAGGGGAAACGTTCGGAGAACTCGCATTTGTCTCCGGTCGTGGGGCGACGAAACCCCGCCACATCGATGCGCCCGTCGCCGCGACTTCCCTCAAACTAGCGGAGGAAGACATCAACTATTTGGAAGAACCCTATGTCCCACATGCACTGGTAGGCGTGATGCCCCTCAACAAAGCCAAGCCCACCCAGCCCGTGACCTGGTCGACGGGGAAATGAAAGGCATTGTGTCCGAAACAAAAACCGGTTCCGTTCCCCGATGAACGGAACCGGCTCAATGCTATAAAGTTACGTCTTCTCGCCAATCGCCGGTCTTTCAGTTAATCATACTTCGCCGAACCCGCGTCATTTCGCTTGCCGCCGCACTCCCCCAGAACCGGATGTCGCCGAAGCCCTCCGGAGAATCATGGGACGTGGCGGAGGTAAACCTTGCCGGTGCCGGCGCGGAACGGGAAAAGTCGGCATTCCCTGTCGGCACAAGCCGCGGACGGACACGGCTCGTGCCGTCTCTCCTCCCGGACACCTTGCCGCGTCTCTTCGAGTATTCCCACCGTAACGACGCATCGTTCCCCGGACAGGACGACGGACGGGCAGGCCGACGCACAGTTTGCCCGTCCTTTGACAACATGTCAGCCGTTTCATCTTTCCGCGAGCAGAATGAAAGGGAAAAGGCGGTTCCAAGCATTGCGGACTGCCGTCGAAAAACGCGGAATAGGAGCGGAAAA
>CAYXQT010000013.1:0-14708 GCA_964466445.1 uncultured Paraprevotella sp.
TTTTTTCGGGCGGACGGAAAAATGTTCGTTCTTCTGCCTTTGCCATACGGGAAAATATGCCTACTTTTGGGGCGCGAAAGAAAAACAGCCGACGTGGGGCGGGGCGAGAGGAGGGGCGAGGGCTCGCCGGGAGTTCTTCCTGCGTGCCGCCCGCGTCGGGCGAAGTCAAAAAAACGGGGAATACGATGGAAAAGATTCAAGAACTGACCGACAAGCTCTACCGCGAAGGAGTGGAAAAAGGAAACGCCGAGGGCAAGCGCATAGTGGAACAGGCCAAGGCGGAAGCCGCCAGATTGGTGGAGGACGCGCGGAAAGAGGCGGACGAAATCGTGGACAAGGCACGCAAGGAGGCGCGGGAGCTGGAAACCAACACGAAATCGGAGTTGAGGCTCTACGCGGGACAGGCTCTGGGCGCATTGAAATCGGAAATCGCGAACGTCGTTTCCGACAAGCTGACCAAGGGGGCGGTGAAGGAATTTGCCGGCGACAAGGATTTCATGCACGGCTTCATGGTGGCCGTCGCCCGCAACTGGACGGAAGGCGGAGGCGCGGTGATTTCCGCCCGCGACGCGGAAGGGCTTGCCGCCTACTTCCGCGCCCATGCGAAAGACTTGTTAGACAAGGGAGTGAAGATAGAGAAAGTGAACGGGAAGGCCGCCGCGTTTTCCGTGTCCCCGTCCGGCGGCGGGTACAAGGTGAACTTCGGAGAGGAGGAGTTCGCGGCTTACTTCAAGGAATTCCTCCGCCCGAAACTGGTCGAAATGCTCTTCTAAGTCCATCCGCATGAAGAATTATTACGGTCTGGTGGCAAGCATGCCCGACGTGTCTCCCGACGATGCCAAGCTGAGCTTCACGGTGCGGGACTTCAAGGAGGACTGGTGGCCGGAACTTTCGGCGGCGGACAAGAAGACGGTCTCCCTCTTCTTCCTGCGCTATGACAACCGCAACCTGCTGGCGTGGCTGGCGGACGGCGAGGGGGCGGCGTTCGACGAGCGGGCGATGTTCCCGCGCGAGGCGTGGCCCGAAGCCATGGAAAAGGTGAAAACGGGCGAGGAACAAGGCCGCACGCTTCCTCCTTACCTCTACGAGTTCATCGCGGAGTACCCCGCTTTGAAAGAGGCGCAGGAACGCCTGCCGGAGGATGTCCTTTCGGCGGCGTACTACCGCCACGCGGGCTCGTGCGGAAACCGCTTCGCGGCGGAGTGGTTCGCGTTCAACCGGAACGTGAGCAACATCCTCACCGCCCTCACCGCCCGGAAGTACGGATTCAGCCCCGCCCCTTATCTGGTGGGCGACGACACGGTGACGAAAGCGTTGGCCGTCTCGGGGGCGAGGGATTTCGGCTTGGGCTCGGAACTGGATTACGTGGACGACGTGATGCGCATCCACGAGGCCGCCGACCCGACGGAAAGGGAGCGCAAGCTCGACCTGCTGAAATGGGAATGGTTGGAAGACCGCACTTTCTTCTGTTATTTCTCGGTGGAACGGCTGTTCGCCCTTCTCGTCAAGACGGACATCATAGAGCGGTGGACGCGCATCGACAAGGAGCAGGGCGGAAAAGTCTTCCGCGGCATGGTGGAGCGGCTGAGGGACGAAGTGGAAGTCCCCCGCGATTTCAGATAACAACCAAAACGACGATATGGCAACAAGAGGTACAGTGATTGGAGTCATCTCCAATATGGTAACCATCCAGGCGGACGGCCCCGTGGCGCAGAACGAAATCTGCTACATCACCACGGGCGGAGACCGGCTGATGGCCGAAGTAATCAAGGTGGCCGGACGAGACGCTTACGTGCAGGTCTTCGAGAGCACGCGCGGCATGAAAGTAGGTGCGGAGGCCGAATTCACCGGACACATGCTCGAAGTAACGCTCGGCCCCGGCATGCTTTCCAAGAACTTCGACGGCTTGCAGAACGATCTGGACAAGATGGAAGGGGTCTTCCTGCACCGCGGACAGTACACCTACCCGTTAGACAAGGACAGGAAATGGCACTTCAAGCCCACCGCCAAGCCCGGCGACAAGGTGGGCGCGTCCGCCTGGCTCGGAGAGGTGGAGGAGAACTTCCAGCCCCTGAAAATCATGACGCCGCTCGCCATGCAGGGCGCGGCCACGGTGAAGAGCATAGTCCCCGAAGGCGACTACCTGTGCGAGGACACGGTGGCAGTGCTGACGGGAGAGGACGGCGAGGACATCACCGTCTCCATGGTGCAGAAATGGCCGGTCAAGGTGGCCATGACCAATTACAAAGAAAAAGTCCGCCCCTTCAAGCTCTTGGAGACGGGCGTGCGCACCATCGACACGATGAACCCGATAGTGGAGGGCGGCACGGGCTTCATCCCCGGCCCGTTCGGAACGGGCAAGACGGTGCTCCAGCACGCCATCTCCAAACAGGCGGAAGCGGACATCGTCATCATCGCCGCCTGCGGGGAGCGTGCCAACGAAGTGGTGGAAGTCTTCACGGAGTTCCCCGAACTGGTAGACCCGCACACGGGACGCAAGCTGATGGAACGCACCATCATCGTCGCCAACACCTCCAACATGCCCGTCGCCGCCCGCGAAGCGTCGGTCTACACGGCCATGACCATCGCCGAGTTCTACCGCTCCATGGGGTTGCGCGTCCTCCTCATGGCGGACTCCACGTCGCGCTGGGCGCAGGCGTTGCGCGAGATGTCCAACCGCATGGAGGAACTGCCCGGCCCCGACGCTTTCCCGATGGACTTGTCCGCCATCATTTCCAACTTCTACGGCCGCGCGGGCTACGTGCGCCTGTACAACGGCGAGGCGGGCTCCATCACGTTCATCGGCACGGTGTCGCCCGCCGGCGGCAACCTGAAGGAGCCGGTGACGGAAAACACGAAGAAGGTGGCACGCTGTTTCTACGCGCTGGAGCAAGACCGCGCGGACAAGAAACGCTACCCGGCCGTCAACCCCATAGACTCCTACTCCAAGTATCTCGAATATCCGGAGTTCGAGGAATACATATCGAAGCGCATCAACCCCGAATGGACTGCGAAGGTGAACGAACTCAAGACACGCCTCCTCAGGGGAAAGGAAATCGCCGAGCAAATCAACATCCTCGGCGACGACGGAGTCCCGCCCGAATACCACGTCACGTTCTGGAAGTCCGAGGTCATCGACTACGTGGTCTTACAGCAGGACGCTTTTGACGAGGTGGACGCCGTGACCCCGATGGAACGGCAAGAGGACATCCTCGACACGGTGACGGACATCTGCCGCGCGGAATACAAGTTCGACAACTTCCTCGAAGTGACGGATTATTTCAAGAAACTCATCAACCTGTGCAAGCAGATGAACTACGCGGAGTTCAAGAGCGGGAAGTTCGAGGACTACAAACGCCAAATCCGACAAATGGTGGCGGAGAGGAAACAAAAGTGATAAAAATGCGGCGCAAGCCAAGCGCAAGGCCGGGCTCGCCCGGACTTTGCCGAGGCGCGGCCCGCATTCGATAAAACCAAAGTTATGGCAACGAAAGCATTCCAGAAGATATATACGAAGATAGGACAAATCACGAAAGCCACCTGCACCCTCAAAGCCACGGGAGTGGGCGCGGACGAGCTGGCCATGGTGGACGGCAGACTCGCGCAGGTGGTCAAGATTGCCGGCGACGAAGTCACCCTGCAAATTTTCGAGGGCACGGGCGGCATCCCCACGGACGCGGAAGTCGTCTTCACGGGCAAAGCGCCCACACTGAAAGTAAGCGACCAGCTGGCCGGACGCTTCTTCAACGCTTACGGCAGACCCATCGACGGCGGACCCGAAGTGGAAGGGACGGAAGTGGAAATCGGCGGCCCGTCGGTCAATCCCGTGCGACGCAAGCAACCGTCCGAACTGATAGCCACGGGCATCGCCGGCATCGACCTCAACAACACTCTTGTCTCCGGACAGAAGATACCGTTCTTCGCCGACCCGGACCAGCCTTTCAACCAGGTGATGGCCATGGTGGCCTTGCGTGCGCAAACCGACAAGATTATCCTCGGCGGCATGGGCATGACGAGCGACGACTACCTTTACTTCAAGAACGTCTTCTCCAACGCCGGCGCGCTCGACCGCATCGTCAGCTTCATGAACACGACCGAAGACCCCGCCGTGGAACGTCTGCTGGTGCCCGACATGGCTCTCACGGCCGCCGAGTATTTCGCCGTGCAGAAGAACGAGAAGGTGCTGGTGCTCCTCACCGACATGACTTCTTACGCCGACTCGCTGGCCATCGTCTCCAACCGCATGGACCAAATCCCGTCCAAGGATTCCATGCCCGGCTCGCTGTATTCCGACTTGGCCAAGATATACGAGAAAGCCGTGCAGTTCCCCTCCGGCGGTTCCATCACCATCATCGCCGTGACGACCCTGAGCGGGGGCGACATCACGCACGCCGTCCCGGACAACACGGGATACATCACCGAGGGGCAACTGTTCCTGCGCCGCGACAGCGACATCGGCAAGGTCGTCGTCGACCCTTTCCGCTCCCTCTCCCGACTGAAACAGCTCGTGGCCGGCAAGAAGACCCGCAAGGACCACCCGCAGGTGATGAACGCCGCCGTCCGACTCTATGCGGATGCCGCCAACGCACGCACCAAGATGGAGAACGGCTTCGACCTGACGGACTACGACAACCGCGCCCTCGCCTTCGCCAAGGAGTACGCCGACAAACTGCTGGCCATCGACGTGAACCTGGACACTACCGAGATGCTCGACGTGGCATGGGCATTGTTCGCCAAGTACTTCAAACCCGAAGAGGTGAACATCAGGAAGGAACTGGTGGATGAGTTCTGGACAAGACAAGCGGAAGGACATGGCCATTAAGTTCCAATACAACAAGACGTCGCTCCAGCAACTTGAGAAACAACTCAAGATGCGCGTGCGCACGCTACCCATCATCAAGAACAAGGAGAGCGCGTTGCGCATGGAAGTGAAGAAGTGCAAGGCGGAAGCGGCGGGACTGGCACGCGACTTGGAGAAGCGAATCCGGTCTTACGAGACGATGTTCGCTCTTTGGTGCGAGTTCGACCCGACGATAGTGGGGGTCAAGGACGTGGACTTGGGCGTGAAGAAGATAGCCGGGGTGCGCGTGCCGGTGCTGAATGACGTGGAACTGGAAGTGCGTCCGTTCAGCATGTTCAACAGTCCCGCGTGGTACCACGACGGGGTGGCTCTGTTGCGCGGCTTGGTGCGGACGGCCATAGAAAAGGAATTCGCGCAGGCCCGGCTCGGCTTGTTGGAGTATTCGCGCAAGAAGACGACCCAGAAGGTGAACCTCTTCGAGAAAGTGCAAATCCCCGGTTATGAAGACGCGTTGCGGAAAATCAAACGTTTCATGGAGGACGAGGAGAACTTGTCCAAGTCTTCCCAGAAAATATTGAAAAGCCTTCAGGAGAAACGAAATGCGGTGCAAGCCGAGAGCGAAGCCGAGCCCAATCGGGCTTTGCCGAGGAGCAACCCGCATCCGACGAAGTCAAAGGAGGACGAGGCATGATTGCGAGGATGAAGAAACTTACTTTCCTTATTTATTATAAGGAATACGAGACTTTCCTGAAACGGATGCAGGAACTGGGGGTGTTGCACGTGCAGGCCGCGCAGGAGGGCTTCGCGGAACCGACATCCGCGCTGGAGGACAGACTCAGACGGGCGGAGCATGTGGAAGAATGGATAAACCGACTGGAAGCCATGAAGCCCGCGGACGAATCGTCGGCTACCGACCGGAGCGCGGCGGAAACCCTCTCGCATCTGGACGAAATGGACGAAACGCTCCGCGCGAACGAGGAGGAACTCCGGCGTCTGCGCAAGGACGAGGCCGCGCTGTCGCCTTGGGGCGACTTCGACCCCGCGCGCGTCTACGGACTGGCGGACATCGGTTATGCCATGGGCTTCTTCGTCTGCCCCGAACGCTCGTTCAAGGAGGAGTGGGCGGAACTGTACTATGCTATTGAAGTGACCCGCGAAAAAGGCAACGTCTATTTCGTGACCCTCACGCCCGTGGGCGAGGAAGTGTCAATCGATGCCGAACGGCTGCGGCTGCCCCGCGTCTCGTTGGCGGATTTGCGGAAGCAGATACGGGAAAAGGAAGAAAAAGCGGCCGCCATAGAACAGGAGATGAGCCGGCTGGCGCAAGGCTATGTGAGCCGCCTTCGCGGTTACGAAGACGAGTTGCGCACTTCCATTGCTTTCGACCGCGTGGTTTCGGGCACGGGACAAGTGGCAGACAACCGCCTGATGGTGTTGCAAGGATGGATTCCGGAAGACAAGGAAGCGGAAGTGAAATCTTTCCTTTCCACGCAGGACATCTATTACGAGATACGCGCGGCACGCAAGGAAGACAATGCCCCCATCAAGCTGAAGAACAGCGCATTCGTGCGCATGTACGAAGTGCTGACGAAGATGTACGGCATGCCTGACTACGCGGAGTTCGACCCCACGCCGTTAGTCGCCCCGTTCTTCACGCTGTTCTTCGCCTTCTGCATGGGCGACGCGGGCTACGGACTGGTGCTGATTGCCTTGGGGCTTTTCCTGAAACACAAGCTCTCATCGTCGATGAAAGGCATGATGAACTTGGTAATCACGCTGGGCGCGGCCACCACTGTGTTCGGAGCCGTCTTGGGAACGTTCTTCGGGGTGAGCCTTTTCGACACGGATGTGCCGGGATGGATGAAGCAATTCATGATTGTGGGCAAGATAGGCGACACAAGCTATGACAAACAAATGCTCCTGGCTTTGATTATCGGCGTGGTGCACATCTGCATCGCCATGACGGTGAAAGCCGTGGGGGCTACGGTGCGCTACGGTTTCAAGGAGTCTCTTTCCGACTGGGGATGGCTGTTGCTCGTGGTCGGCTTCATCTGCACGGGCGGCCTTTCTTTCATGAAAGTGATTTCGGAGAACGTGTCCGGCACGGCCTTCCTCGTGATTGGCGGCGTGGCGGCCGTCGGCATTTACCTGCTGAACAACCTCCACCGCAACGTCTTCGTCAACATCGGTGCCGGGCTGTGGGACACGTACAACATGGCCACGGGGCTGATGGGCGACGTGCTCTCCTACATCCGCCTGTACGCCCTCGGCTTGGCCGGCGGCATGCTGGGCGGTGTGTTCAACCAACTGGCCTTCATGGTACGCGACGGCGCGGGGGATGCTTTGTACGGCATCCCGGGCTGGTTGGGGTGCGGGCTGATCCTGGTGTTCGGCCATGCGTTGAACATCGCCATGTCCTGCCTGAGCGCGTTCGTGCACCCGCTCCGTCTGACTTTCGTGGAATATTTCAAGAACTCCGGTTACGACGGGAAAGGAGAGGCATACGAGCCTTTCAGCATAGTGAAAACAAACAAACAATACGTCACAAATAAAAACTAAAACATTATGAATGAGATTTTAGGTTACATCGGCTTGGGCCTGATGTTCGCCTTGGCCGGCATCGGCAGTTGCTACGGTACGACCATCGCGGGAAATGCCGCTGAGGGAGCGTTGAAGAAGAATCCTTCCAAATCTTCCAGTTACATGATTTTGTCCGCCCTCCCCGCCACGCAGGGGTTGTATGGCTTCGTGGCTTTCCTGATGTCCATGGGGCGCGATTTCGCGACGGAAGGGCCGTTGATGTTGGGCATCGGCCTGGGAGTCGGTCTGGTATGTATGATTTCCGGCATCCGTCAAGGGCAGATTTGTGCGAACGGCATCGTGGGCATTGCCCAGGGGCACGACGTGCAGACCAACACGATGATTTATGCCGCCCTTCCGGAGTTCTACGCCATCCTGGCCTTAGTGGCGGCATTGATGGTATGAACGAACCGGCAAAGGGTTAGGTTGTCGGGTCGCGTCCGTCGGGACGCGGCCCGATGCTTTTCCGTAGGGCAGTTTCCCGACCATCGTCCCTGGCCGGGAAACTGCCCGCGGTGTCTATTCGTTCATTCCCTCCTTTCGGTAGCGAACTTACGGGAAAGTCCGGAATACGACGGTTCGCAAGACTGTCGGACATGCTTGACAAAAGCAACGGGGACATGACTGCGGCATACGGCATGAGGGAGAAAAGGGGCATGCCGGCGTACTGCATAAATATGCAGGTCGGGCAAAACCTTCCATCCGCTCCTTTTGATGACAAGCGGCATACGTGCCGTCATGAATAAAAACGGGAAAAAATCCGCATATTATACAGCAGTGAGGCTTAAATTGCATATCTTTGCATCGAAGTTACGAGAAACGGGCAATATGAGAGACAAAGCCGGCCGTTTGGAAGCCATTAAGACGGTGATGTCCGTACAGGACATTTCAAGCCAGAAAGAGCTGTTGCGCGAGTTGAAGAAGGCGGGTTTCAAACTGACGCAGGCCACGTTGTCGCGCGACCTGAAGCTACTGAAAGCGGTGAGGACTACGAACGCTTCGGGCAAGCATGCGTACCTGCTGCCGTCCCGGCTTCCTTACAGAAGAGTGCCGGACACGCACGCGGATGTCCCTGCCTCCCGACGGAGCGGCGTCTTGTCGGTGAAATTCTCGGGTAACTTGTCCGTAGTCCATACGTTGCCCGGCCATGCAAGCCGTGTCGCATACGACATAGACAACAAAGGATTTGAAGAAATATTGGGGACGCTGGCGGGGGACGACACCGTCATATTGGTGCTGGCCGAAGGGATTTCTCCCGAACTCGTCTTGCGGCGGCTGTCCGAAGCGATTCCCGACATGCTGATATAGACACGGAAACCGTGCATTGTATTGTTTAGGAAAGAAGTGGAACACAACGACAGAATCAGAGTAGTCGTGGCGGATGCCAGCCACGAGAAGTACGCGGATGTCATCCTCGCGACCATAACGGACTCGGCGAAAAAGAGAGGTTCGGGGATAGCCTCCCGGACGCATGAATACATAGCCACGAAGATGAGGGAACGGAAAGCCGTCATCGCGTTGGCGGGAGAAGGCGACGGGGAGGAATTTGCGGGCTTCTGTTACATCGAGAGCTGGGGGAACAAGGAATACGTGGCTAATTCGGGACTGATTGTCGCGGAGAAGTTCCGGCACCGCCATCTGGCCACGCGCATCAAGCAGACGGCCTTCACGCTTTCGCGCCTGCGGTGGCCGCACGCCAAGCTGTTCGGGCTGACGAGCCAGAGCGCGGTGATGAAGATCAACACGGCGCTGGGATATGTCCCGGTGACTTTCGCGGAACTGACGGACGACGAGGCTTACTGGAAAGGTTGCGGCACGCCGGAGCATCCCTGCTGTGTGAATTATGACATCCTGCGGCGCACGGGACGGCGGTACTGCGTGTGCACGGCCATGTTGTACGACCCGGCCATGCATCCGGACGAGAAACTTCCGGTGGAACTGCCGCCGGACGTGGTGAGGATGGCCCGCGAGGCAGCCGCAAAAAACCTGCGCTAATCGGAAACACACAAAACAAAAGGTATATTATGGCAAAAAAAGTAGTAGTAGCATTCAGCGGGGGGTTGGACACCTCTTATGCGGTGATGTACTTGGCCAAGGAAAAGGGGTACGAAGTGCACGCGGCCTGCGCCGACACGGGCGGTTTCAGCACGGGGCAACTGAAAGCCAACGAAGAGAACGCCTACAAGTTGGGTGCCAAGACTTACGTGACCCTGGACGTGACGAAAGAATATTATGAGAAGTGCCTGCGTTACATGATATACGGCAACGTGTTGCGCAACGGCTGTTACCCGGTTTCGGTGTCTTCGGAACGTATCTTCCAGGCAATGGCCATCGCCCGTTACGCCAACGAGGTGGGGGCGGACGCGATTGCCCACGGCTCGACGGGGGCGGGCAACGACCAGATCCGCTTCGACATGACATTCCTGGTGACGGCTCCGGGAATGGAAATCATCACCCTCACGCGTGACAACAACCTGAGCCGTCGGGAAGAGATGGACTACCTGAACCGGAACGGCTTCCATGCTGATTTCACGAAGTTGAAGTATTCATACAACGTGGGCATCTGGGGCACGTCGATTTGCGGCGGAGAAATCTTGGACAGCAACCGGGGCTTGCCCGAGAGCGCTTACCTGAAGCATGCCACGAGAACGGGAACGGAACTGTTGAGGATTGGTTTCAAGAAAGGTGAAATCTGCAGTGTGAACGGCGTGGAGCATGACGACAAAATCAAGGCCATACAGGAGATAGAAAAGACAGGCGCCGCATATGCCGTCGGCCGCGACTGCCACGTGGGCGACACCATCATCGGCATCAAGGGGCGCGTGGGTTTCGAGGCGGCAGCCCCGATGCTGATTATCGGCGCGCACCGTTTCCTGGAAAAATACACGCTGAGCAAGTGGCAACAGTACTGGAAAGAGCAAGTGGCCAACTGGTACGGGATGTTCCTGCACGAAAGCCTGTACATGGAGCCAGTCATGCCGGACATCGAAGCCATGCTGGAAAGTTCGCAACGCAACGTGAACGGCACGGTGACGCTGGAACTCCGTCCCTACTCCTTCTCCACGGTGGGCGTGGATTCTCCGGACGACTTGGTAAAGAACAAGTTCGGTGAGTACGGCGAGACGCAGAAGGGTTGGACTGCCGAGGATGCCAAAGGCTTCATCAAGGTGTATTCCACCCCGCTCCGCTTATACTACGCGAACCACAAGGACGAAGAAAGAATGAAATAGAACCCAAAACGAAAGAAACATGGAAAGAGAGAAAAGACTGGAACGTCCTCGTCAGGGACGTATGCTCGCCGGCGTATGCGCCGCGTTTGCCAAGTATTTCGGGATGGATGATTGTGCGCCTCATCTACGCCGTTCTCACGGCGTGCACTGCCTTTTGCGGCATAATCGTCTATTTCATAGCGGCCTTCATCATCCCGCAAGAGAAGAACAAGCTCCTCAAATCCGGCGCGGGACAGACCGACAACAAGATGCGCCCGGCCTCCACTGAACCGCAACAAGCATCCGAAGAGGCAAAATGATTGGAGTCGGCATCGTGGGAGGGGCGGGATACACGGCGGGCGAACTCTGCCGCATCCTGCTGAATCATCCCGAAGCGGAAATAAGGTTCATCCACAGCACGAGCCACGCGGGGCACGACGTCTCCGACGTGCACGCGGGGCTGTACGGAGAAACGGACTTGGCGTTCACGGACGAGTTGCCTTTCGACGAGGCGGACGTAGTCTTCCTCTGCCTCGGGCATGGCAGAAGCGCGGAATTCCTGTCCTCCCATGGCGTGCCCCCGCGGGTGAAAATCATCGACCTGTCGCAGGATTTCCGCTTGGAGAGCCCGGACAACGATTTCGTGTACGGCCTTCCTGAATTGGACAAGGCGGCCGTCGCGGGGGCGCGGCACGTGGCCAACCCCGGTTGCTTCGCCACCTGCATCGAGCTGGGGCTGTTGCCGTTGGCGGCTCACGGCCTGCTGAACGGCGACGTGTCGGTGAACGCCGTCACGGGGAGTACCGGCGCCGGAGTGAAGCCGGGCGCGACCACGCATTTCAGCTGGCGCGACAACAACATGAGTGTCTACAAGGCTTTCAACCATCAGCATGTGCCGGAAATCCGACAGTCGCTCTGCGCCTTGCAACCGGACTTCGGCGGCGCGATAGATTTCATTCCCTACCGCGGCGGTTTCGCCCGGGGAATCTTCGCCACCGAGGTAATCCGTGTGGACGGGACGCGGGACGCGGAGTATTTCGCCGGGCTTTACAAGGACTATTACAAAGATGCGGCCTTCACGCACTACGCGGACAAGGCCGTCGACATGAAGCAGGTGGTCAACACCAACAAGGCTTTGGTGCACGCGGACAAGTTCGGCGACAAATTGCTAATCACCGCCACGATAGACAACCTGCTCAAAGGCGCCAGCGGACAAGCCGTGCAAAACATGAACCTCATGTTCGGGTTGGACGAGACATCCGGCTTGCGCCTGAAACCGTCCGCGTTCTGAAAGGGGCGCGACGGGACATCATATTGAAGAAAGGAGGAACAAAATGAACCTATTCGACGTATATCCGCTTTTCGACGTGAATGTCGTGGAAGGGAAAGGATGCCGGGTCTGGGACGACAAGGGACAGGAATACCTTGACTTGTACGGCGGGCATGCCGTAATCAGCGTGGGCCACTGCCATCCGCATTACGTGGAGGTACTGACGCGGCAGCTCAACCGGTTAGGCTTTTACAGCAATTCCGTGGTCAACAGGTTGCAGGTGGAACTGGCCGAGCGTTTGGGCGAAGCCTGCGGTTATGAGGACTACCGGCTCTTCTTGGTCAACTCCGGGGCGGAGGCGAACGAGAACGCGTTGAAGCTGGCCAGTTTCCACAATGGCCGCAAGCGCGTGCTGTCCTTCTCAAAGGCGTTCCACGGGCGCACGTCTTTGGCCGCCGAGATAACGGACAACCATAAAATCATAGCACCCGTCAACGACAACGGGCATGCGACTTATCTGCCCTTGAACGACTTGGACGCCTTCAAGGCGGAAGTGGAGAAAGGCGACGTGTGCGCCGTGATTGTGGAATGTATCCAGGGCATCGGGGGCATCCGGCTGGCGACGGCCGAGTTCATGCAAGGCGTGCGGCAGGCATGCGACGAGACGGGTACGGTGTTGGTTTGCGACGAAATCCAGTGCGGCTACGGCCGTTCGGGTAAGTTCTTCGCCCACCAGCATTTAGGAATAAGGCCGGACTTGATTACGGTGGCCAAGGGCATAGGCAACGGTTTTCCCATGGGGGCGGTGCTGATTTCGCCCGAGTTCACCCCAGTCCACGGACGGTTAGGCACGACTTTCGGCGGAAATCATCTGGCCTGCGCCGCGGCGTTGGCGGTGCTGGACATCATGGAAGAGGAACGTCTGGTGGAGAACGCCGCCAAGGTCGGGAGTTTCCTGACGGAAGGCATAAGGGCCTTGCATCTGCCTCATGTGGCGGAGGTCAGGGGGCGCGGCCTGATGATAGGCGTGGAACTGGACGTGCCTTACAAGGAAATCAGGAACAGGCTGCTCTTCGAGGAGCATTGCTTCACGGGATGCAGCGGCACGAACGTGCTGAGGCTGTTGCCGCCGCTTTGCCTGAGCGAGGCGGAAGCGGGCGATTTCCTGAAACGGCTGGAGCGCGTGATGAACAGCCAATGAACAATCCATGGGCGATTAACGGACGACCGGGCGGGGACAAGCCGGAGGGAAGCCGGTGCGCCCGCTTTCAAGGAGGAAAGGGACAATGAGAATTGCAATCATCGGCGCGGGCAACATGGGAGGAGCCATCGCCCGCGGCTTGGCCAAGGGGAACTTGGTGGACACGTCGGACATCACCGTGTCCAACCCCGGACGGGAAAAGACGGAGGCGTTGAAGGCGGAGTTCCCGGAGCTGGGCATCACTTGTGAAAACCGCAGGGCCGCGGCAGGGGCGGACGTGGTCATATTGGCGGTGAAGCCGTGGAAGGTACAAGAGGTGATAGAGGAAATCAAAGACTGTCTGGATTATGGCAAACAGGCGGTGGCTTCCGTGGCGGGAGGCATCGGCACGGCACAGCTTTGCTCTTGGCTGGACCGCGGCGACGGGAAATATCCCGGAGTGTACTGTCTGATTCCGAACATGGCCGTTGCCGTCATGTGCGGCATGACTTTCATGACTTCCGTAGGGTCCACGCCGGAGATGGACGAGCGAATGTGGGCGATATTCAAGGAAACGGGCGATGCCATGTTCGTCGAGGAGCGGCTGATGGGCGCGGCGACGGCCTTGGCTTCCTGCGGGATAGCATACGCCATGCGTTATATCCGCGCGGCCACGGAAGGAGGCGTGGAACTGGGCTTTCGGGTCGAAGACGCACAACGGGTGGTCATGCAGACTATGAAAGGTGCCGTGGAACTGCTGTCGTCGGGCGGGTCGCATCCGGAAGCGGAGATTGACAAGGTGACGACTCCCGGCGGACTGACCATACGGGGACTGAACGCGATGGAAGAGGCCGGATTCACGCGGAGCGTCGTCAGGGGATTGAGGGCGTCGGTGAAGGAATGAGGGAAGGAACGTCTTCATGACGCGGCAATACAAACGCATAGTCGTCAAGATAGGAAGTGCCGTCCTGACCCGCGACGACGGGACGCTGAACGTGACGCGCATGTCGGCCTTGGTAGACCAGGTGGCCGAGCTGAGGAAGAACGGCATCGAAGTCATATTGGTTTCCTCCGGTGCCGTGGCGTGCGGGCGGGGCGAACTGGGAGGAACTGCCCCGCGCAAGACGGACAGCGTGGGCCGGCGCCAGCTGTTTTCCGCCGTAGGGCAAGCCAAACTCGTCAACCGTTACTACGAACTGTTCCGCGAACACCACTTGCCGGTGGGGCAGGTGCTGACCATGAAAGAGAACTTCGGCACGCGCCGGCATTACCTGAACCAGCGGAACTGCATGGCGGTGATGCTGGAAAACGGGGTCATACCGATTGTGAACGAGAACGACGCCGTCAGCGTGACGGAACTGATGTTCACGGACAACGACGAGCTGTCGGGCTTAGTCGCGACCATGATGGACGTGCAGGCGTTAGTCATACTGACCGACGTGGACGGCATATACGACGGACTTCCCGGGGAGCCGGGCGCGGAGGTCATCCGCGAGGTGGAGCCGGGACGGGACTTGCGGGAGCATATCCGTGCAGGGAAATCCGGTGCAAGGCGAGAGGAAAGCCGGGCTTGCACGGGCTTTTCCGAGCCGCCGCCCGCATCGGGCGAAGCCAAATCCGGTGCAAGGCGAGAGGAAAGCCGGGCTTGCACGGGCTTTTCCGAGCCGC
>CAYXQT010000013.1:14808-23082 GCA_964466445.1 uncultured Paraprevotella sp.
CGCCCGCATCGGGCGAAGCCAAATCCGGCTTCGGGCGCGGCGGGATGACGACCAAATATTCCGTCGCACGCAAGGTGGCCGACGAGGGCATCGAAGTCTTCATAGCCAACGGAAAGCGCGAGAACGTACTCACGGACTTGATTTTACGTCCCGAAAACGGGGTGTGCACCCGTTTCATCCCGCGCGAGGGGAACATGTCGGGCGTGAAGAGATGGGTGGCCCACAGCGGAGGGTTCACGAAAGGGAAAATTCACCTGAACGCCAAGGCGGCGGAGGCCGTCTGCGGCGACGGGGCGGCGAGCATCCTGCCGGTGGGGGTCACGCACGTGGAGGGCGACTTCGAGAAAGGAGACTTGGTGTGCGTCGTGTCACCCGACGGGCGGAACATAGGAGTGGGACGCGCGGCATACGGCTACGCGGAGGCATGCCGGGTAACGGGCCGGCACGACTGCAAGCCTTTGGTGCATTACGATTATCTGTATCTGGAACAGGAAACATGGACTTGAAACCTTTGTTTGAACGTGCGAGAGCCGCCGGCCGGGAACTGCAACGTCTGCCGGCAGGGCGTGTGGATGAAATTCTGCGTGCGGTGGCGGACGAGGCCTTGTCGCAGTCGGAACATATCTTGTCGGAAAACGCGCGCGACCTGGAACGCATGCCTTCCGGAAATCCGGCACGCGACCGCCTGAGGCTCACGCGGGAACGCATAGAGGGCATCGCCGGAGACATGCGCCGTGTGGCGGAACTGCCCTCTCCCGTAGGACGGGTGCTGAAGCACACCGTATTGCCCAACGGGCTGGACTTGAAACGGGTGAGCGTGCCGTTCGGCGTGATAGGAGTGATTTACGAGGCACGCCCCAACGTGAGCTTCGACGTCTTCTCGCTTTGCTTCAAGGCGGGAAGTGCCTGCATATTGAAAGGGGGAAGCGACGCGGACTTTTCCAACCGCGCGATAGTGGGGGTGATTCACGACGTGCTGGCGCGTTCCGGCGTGAATCCGGATGTCGTCGTGCTGCTGCCGCCCGGACGCGCGGCGGCAACGGCGTTGCTGCAGGCACGCGGGCATGTGGATTTGCTGATTCCGCGCGGCGGCAGTGCCTTAATCCGACACGTGCGCGAGAACGCGCGTGTCCCGGTCATCGAGACGGGCGCGGGGGTGTGCCACGCATACTTCGACGCGGGCGGGGACGCGGAGAAAGGCGCGGCCATCATCAACAACGCGAAGACGCGCCGCGTGAGCGTATGCAACGCGCTGGACTGCCTTATCGTGCATTCCGCCCGTCTGCCGGACTTGCCCGGTCTGTGTGCCCCGCTGGTGGACAGCCGCGTGCGCATCCATGCCGACGAAAGAGCTTTGGCCGTCCTGCGGGGGCGTTATCCGGCGGACTTGATAGGAACGGCCACGGAGGAGCATTTCGGGACGGAGTTCTTAGACTACGAGATGGCGGTGAAGACCGTGGATTGCCTGGACGAGGCACTGGCGCACATAGCGCGTTTCGGATCGGGGCATAGCGAATGTATCATCACCGAAGACACCGGCGCGGCGGACGAGTTCCTGCGTTCGGTGGACGCGGCCTGCGTGTACGCCAACGCGCCGACTTCGTTCACCGACGGGGCGCAGTTCGGGCTCGGGGCTGAGATAGGCATCAGCACGCAGAAACTTCATGCCCGCGGCCCGATGGCGTTGGAGGAAATCACGACTTACAAATGGATCGTGCGGGGCGACGGGCAGACGCGCCCGAAGTAGCACGGAAGACCGCCGACGCGCAAGGCGGACGTGCAAGGGCGGACGTGCGCGAACAATGCCGCCCCGCCGGCATCCGACAGAACCAAACATCAAAAAAAACGATTCAGCAATGAGAGTATTTCAGAACGTAGAGGACATAGGCGACCTGAAGTCGGCCTTGCGGGAGGCTTCCGAGGTGAAGAGAAACCGTTCCCGATACCGGAACATAGGACAGGGGAAGACTGTCCTGCTCGTCTTCTTCAACAACAGCCTGCGCACGCGGCTGAGCACGCAAAAGGCGGCCATGAACCTGGGTATGAACGTCATCGTGATGGACGTGAACCAAGGGACGTGGAAACTGGAGACGGAACGAGGCGTGGTCATGGACGGGGACAAGAGCGAGCATCTGCTGGAAGCCATCCCGGTGGCGGGGTGCTATTGCGACTTCATCGGGGTGCGTTCGTTCGCCTCTTTGACGCACCGGGAGGAGGATTACGGGGAAAAGATATTGAACCAGTTCATCAGGTATTCGGGCAAGCCCGTGTTCTCCATGGAGAGCGCCACGGTACACCCCTTGCAGTGCTTCGCCGACCTGATAACCATAGAGGAGCACAAGCGGCGGGAACGCCCGAAAGTGGTGCTTTCGTGGGCGCCGCATCCCAAGGCGTTGCCGCAGGCCGTGCCGAACAGCTTCGCCCAGTGGATGAACGCCGCGGACGTGGATTTCGTCGTGACGCATCCCGAAGGGTACGAGCTCGACCCGAAGTTCGTGGGCGGCGCACGCGTGGAGTACGACCAGATGAAGGCTTTCGAGGGGGCGGACTTCGTCTATGCCAAGAACTGGAGCTGCCCCGGCGTGACCCGTCCGGAAGACTACGGGAAAGTGCTGTGCAAGGACACGGGCTGGACGGTGGACGCGGCGCACATGGCGGTGACGAACGACGCCTTTTTCATGCACTGCCTGCCCGTGCGGCGCAACGTGGTGGTGACGGACGACGTGATAGAGGGGGCGCGTTCGCTGGTCGTCCCCGAAGCCGCCAACCGCGAGATTTCGGCCACGGTAGTGCTCAAACGGATGCTCGAGACGTCATGACGCGGGCAGAACCGGAGTGTCCCGCGGATTTCGGCGCAAGGCGGCACTGACACCCGGGCGCGGCGTTCCGTCGCGGGTGTCCGCCGGTTTCCGGGGCAGAGCCTGTACGGACGGCGGCCGTCCCTCATGAGCCCGTAGGGGCGACAGTTTCCGACAACCTGCCTCATTGCCTTAGCGGACAGGTCTGCAAGTGTCCTTATCTTCACGACAGGAGACTTGCAGATTTTTCATGCTTGAAAAGGACGAAAATTCCCCTCAATCGCCCGGCGGCTTGCCGGATAGCGCGTCCGGAACAAGCCGACTCCACGGAACAAAAGGAAATCCCGCGGCTCGTTCCCCTCCATTTCCTGCGGAAACCGGCTCGTCCCGACCGCTCTACCCTTCTGACAATATGACAACCGTTTCTCCCTTCCGCGAGCAAAAAGAAAGGGAGAAGGCCATTCCAAGCATTGCGGACTGCCGTCGGAAAACGCGAACCGGAAGCGGAAAAGGGCTTTTTCGGATACGTTTTTTCACGTTTCGGGCAGTTTTTTCACGTTCATTAAGCAAAAACGCCCGTTTTCGTGCCGAGAAAAATTTCCGTTCCTGCGGAGGAAACACTTTTTTCGTCCGCAGGAAAATCCGGAAAAGTGCGGTTCCCGGCGGATTTTCCTCCCGAAAAAGGCGGAACGGACTGCGGAGAACGCGCTTTTTTCTCTATTTGAAAGGAGAATGAACACGAAATCCAAGTGTCATCTTGCAAGGCGGAACGCTTTTCGGGCTTGCGCGTCCCCCGTCCGCGAGCGCGGGAAACCGTCTTCCGCCGTGCCTTTTGAAAGCAAGACTCCCTTTCCGGCTGACATTCCGTCTTCCGCAAACGGCACGGGAACCGCGTATTTTCCGCGCCGCCCCGACAAGCGTGCGGATACGCGATTCCCGCGAGGGCGGAACTGACGTTTTGACAAAATGACAATTGGAAAACCGCATCTGACGGATTGCGACAGGCAAGTGCCCGGACGGTCAGGCAAGGGCGACTTGCGGAAGCCGGTTTCTTCCGGACGGCCGCGTTCGACGGCAACCCTGCCGAACGGTTCCAACGCCCGTCGATGCCGGGACGGAAAGCCCCGCTCCCCAGCAAGGACGACCGCGGAAACGGGGACAACGCCGTGTTCCGCTCCCCTCCGAATCCTGCCGGACAGTGGGGCGACAAGCCGCACCGACCCGCACCGTTATGGAGAATCCGCCCGGTGGAGGCTCCGAATCCGAATCAGGCGAACCGACGAGAGAGTGAAAGGTGAAAAAACGGCTTTCGCCGCAACTTCCGACAAGCCCCAATTTGATGCCGGCTGTGGTGCCGCGACGGCGGCGGAGCGACTTCCCCGTCAGCGGACAGACGTTCCGTTTTTCATGCTTCTCCGTTCTTCGTCAGGAAAAAGACCGCGCCGCATCGCGCGGCCCGCGGCGAAGACACGTCCCGCACGAAACGCGGGAATCTCCGACGTTTGTCCGCCGGAGCAACTACGAAAGGAGATGGCGGCATTCCGCGAGGCACGCCCCACGGCACGCCCCTACCGCATCAGCCGGTTGGTCGCCGAATCCGGGAAGACGATGGCAGGGGTGAACGTCCTGGCTTCCTCGAAGTCCATCATGGCGTAGGAGATGATGATGCAGATGTCCCCCACCTGCACCTTGCGGGCGGCCGCGCCGTTCAGGCAGACGCACCCCGACCCGCGCTCGCCTCTCATGACATAGGTTTCCAGGCGTTCGCCGTTGTTGTTGTTCACGACCTGGACTTTCTCGCCCGCAATCAGATTGGCCGCGTCCATCAAGTCCTCGTCAATGGTGATACTCCCCATGTAATTCAAATTAGCCTCCGTCACACGCACACAGTGCAACTTCGACTTCAGCACTTGAATCATCATATCCCTTCGCTCTTGTTCTTATCCTTTCCTTTATATCTGACGTGGTCTATCAGGCGGACAGGCCGACTTCCGCAGAAAACGGTGATGCACCCCACGATGTCGTCCGAATCCCGCCAGTCGTCCAATTCCTGCAACGAGCCGCCATCCACTATGGAAAAATACTGCACTTCCAGTCCCCTTATGGCATTCAGCGAATCGACCACGAACCGCCGCGTCTCTTTCAGGCTGTGGCTCGCGGCAAAAACCGTGCTTCGGGAAAGGATGCCGAAGATGTGGGCGGCCACGGCCTTTTCCTCGTCCGTCAGCAAGGAGTTGCGGCTGCTCATGGCCAGCCCGCTTTTCTCGCGGACGACGGGGCAAGGCACTATCTCCACTTTCAGACGCAAGTCCTCGACCATGGCGCGGATCACGGCGATTTGCTGGAAATCCTTCTCGCCGAAATAAGCGCGGGCGGGCTCCACGAGGGCGAACAACTTGCTCACGATCTGGCACACGCCGTTGAAATGCCCGGGGCGGTAAGCCCCCTCCATCACCGTGTCCACGGGCGGGTAGCTGAATTTCCTGCTGTCCTGCTCCGGATACATCTCTTCCACGGACGGCGCAAAGACGAAGTCGGCGCCCGCGCCCTCCAACAAGGCGCAATCCGCCTCCGGAGTCCGGGGGTAATTCTCCAAGTCTTTCTTGTCGTCAAACTGCGTGGGGTTCAGGAACACGCTGACCACCGTCACGTCGTTTTCTCCCGCGCAACGCCTCACCAAGGAAGCGTGACCCTCATGCAACGCGCCCATCGTGGGCACGAATCCAATCCTTTCACCCTTCGCGCGTGCCTCCGCCAAGCCGCGTCGCAAATCTTCAACGGTGTGAATCAGCTTCATCTGTGGTCGTCTTTTCTTAAACTGCTTTCCCCGAAAGAACTCCGCAAAATAACACATAAAATACCACATGGCAAAAAATTAGCCGGACAAATGCGCGAAATCGATGAAAGATTTAAGCTCTATTCCCCTGAAAAAGGCAAAGAAGCCAAACTTTTTTCGTACCTTTGTACCAAGGGAAAAAGCGAACATGACGATGAAGGCAAAGAAGATACTATTCATTACTCAGGAAATGACACCTTACGTTCCCGAATCTGAACTGGCTGCCATGGGGAGGGATCTTCCTCAGAAAATACAGGAGAAAGGACGGGAAATCAGGATATTCATGCCCAAATGGGGAAGCATCAACGAACGCCGCAACCAGCTCCACGAAGTAATCCGCCTTTCCGGCATGAACATAATCATAGACGATACGGACCATCCGCTCATCATCAAGGTGGCTTCGATCCAGGCCGCGCGGATACAGGTCTATTTCATAGACAACGAAGATTACTTCCTGAAACGCCTGATGGCCTTCGACGAGGAGGGCAACGAATACGAGGACAACGGCGAACGGGCCGTGTTCTATGCGCGGAGCGTGCTGGAGACCGTGAAGAAGCTCCAGTGGTTTCCGGACATCATCCACTGCCAGGGGTGGATGTCGGCTCTGGTCCCCCTCTACGTCAAGACCGCCTATAAGGAAGAACCCTCTTTCTGCGACAGCAAGATTGTATATTCCATGTCTTCGGAAGAATTGAAACGGCCGATGGGCGCGAACTTCGGCAGGTGCATCACATTCAGGGACGCGGACGCGTCGGCGCTCAAGGATTTCAGCCCGGAAGTGACCTACGGCGAGCTGAACAAATTGGCCATCAATTATTCCGACGGGCTGACCGTGCCCGACACGGACAGGTTCCGGGCCTTCGCCGAATACGCGCGGAGCAGGCAAGTCCCGGTCTTGGGAGACGTCAGCGCCGCCGATGCCGACGCTTTCGACGACTTCTACGACAAAGTTTAAGTGGCAGGAATGAGTAAAAACGTTTATCACCCGCAGCAGACATGAAATTCAAGGCTCCATTCGCCACGTTGCTCGGATTGTGCGGCATGGCGTGCGACGACACGACCGACACCCTCGGCATTTTCACGGATTCCGACAACATCAACGCTTCCTCTTCCGTGTATGAGGCAAGCACGGCGTCGATATTGGCCGATTCCGTATTGAGCAACGGCAACAGTTCTTATCTGGGACGCATGACCGACCCGGAAACGGACATGCAGGTCAAGGCCGAATTCCTGGCCCAGTTCGGCACATTGGAAAACTACGAGTTCCCCGCCTACGACCTGATGGTCAAGAACGAACAGGGAGAAATCGAGGCGGACTCCATCGAAATAAGGCTGTACTATGAAAAGTACTACGGGGACGAGAACAATCCGATGAAAGTCGACGTGTATGAACTGGACACCGCAAACGTGGTGCGCGAGGACACCACGTATTACAGCAACGCCGACTTCAGCCGGTACATCGACCGGCACGCCGCCGGCCCCGTCGCGCGGAAAGTCTTCACGGCAAAGGATTTCACCTTGTCGGACGACTACATAGAAAGCAGCTCGTACACCCCGAACATACGCATCATGCTGCCCAAGGAGTACGGCACGTCCATCATAAGGAAATACTACGAGAACAAGGACTTCTTCAGGAACTCGTATAATTTCATACGCCACGTATGCGCCGGCTTTTACTTCAGGCTGGCGGACGGCGACGGCACGATGGTCAAGATGAGAGTGGAAGCCATGAATCTCTATTTCAGGTACGAAGACGCCGAGAAAGACACGGTATATGTGGGCATGAGCCGTTTCGCGGCCACTCCGGAAGTCCTACAAAGCACATACGTGGAGAACGGAATGCTCTCCAGCCTGTTAGGGAGCGACTCCCGATGCACCTACCTGAAGACCCCCGCCGGGATGTTCACGGAAATCACGCTTCCCGTGAACGAAATCTACCAAGGCCACCTCAACGACAGCATCAACCAGGCCCAGTTCTCCCTGTACCGTTACAACGCCGCGGATCCGAAGTCGACCTTCGAAATACCGGGCACCCTGCTGCTCGTGCGCAAACAAGACATGCACTCGTTCTTCGAAGAGAGGAAAGTGCCCGACGACAGGACTTCCTACGTGACGACGTTCAACGCCAATTACAACACCTACACTTTCACCGACATCAGCAAGCTGGTTTCTCTTTGCCGCAGGGAGAGGGACGAGAAAGCCGCCGAAGCGGGCATGACGCCCGAAGCGTGGGAACAGCAGCACGGGGACTGGAACAAGGCGGTGCTCATCCCCGTAGAAATCAACCGGGACAACAGCAACAACATCGTCAGCGTGACGCACGACATGGGACCGGGGAGCGCAAGGTTAGTGGGCGGCGCGACGGACAAGGTCAAAATACAGGTGATTTACAGCGCGTTCGACTGACGCAAGCCCGCTTGCGGCACTTCCGGCAAGGCACGGAAGGGGCGGCGGAGAAGCCGTGAACTTCCCGTCCGCCCTTTTTCCTGCCGTTCCCGTCCCGCCCGTGTCTCGGAAGAGGACATCCCGGAGGGGAGGACATCGCCCCGCCCTATCCTATCCCGACATCAACGCCGGGTAACTAAGCCATGCAAGGACGGTTGCCCCTGACACGCCTTGCGGCCTCCAAAGGGACGGACA
>CAYXQT010000014.1:0-20743 GCA_964466445.1 uncultured Paraprevotella sp.
CTGTATCAGAACAATATCTCGCAAAAATGGGCTTTTTAAGGGACAACTATGTATGCAATATGCCGGAATGCTGGCATTACAAATCATGAATCCCGTACTCGAACCCGAAGGATATGCTGAATCTTTTGTATTGTATACTGATAAGGCAGAAGATATATTGATGACATAGGCAGAACGTGGTGTCGTGACATTGACATTTCAAGATGAAGCATTTCCTCATTCTTTTAGAAAGATAGGATACGATTGCCCGCCACTGATTCACTGTTAGGGGAATCTGTCGTTTCTTAATACTAAAGGACAATCGAATCGCCATCATCGGTGCACGCGCGTCTTCCCTATAGGAAATAGAAAGGCATACGAGTTGGGGAAAGAAACTGGCGGAAAGAGGGTAATGTTATAGTCAGTGGTTTGACGTTAGGATGTGACAAAACTGCACATGAAAATTGTCTTGATGCCGGAGAAGAATCATCGCAATAAGTTGCATTTGGGTTGAATATTGTACATCCAATAGAAAACACACTTTTTCAGCAACGTATTATGTAAAATGGCGGACTTGTCCTTTCAGAACAGTCTTTTGACATAAAAGCAAATCTAACACGACTTGTTGCCCGTAACAGGTTACAAGCAACATTGTCAAAAGCAGTCTTTTTTACCGAATACCAGGAACATAGCGGCAGTATGCACACAATACGCTTTGCCCGTAAACATCACAAGCAATGCTTTGTAGTATCATATCCAAAGTATTATGCAAGTTCTGGATAAGTTTTCGCGCCACAATTAGAACGAGTCAAGTTGCCCTGCCCTTTCGAGATATAGGGGAGTGCCTCAAGTTTGTTGTTGAAGAAGCAGTAGGTGGTGAGAGCTGGGCATATGTCCATTAAGAAGTTGTATACCGGGCGGTGGCGCGAGTGGACGAGGTTGGCATTGTTCCCAAAGGAGTTCGCTGATGCATTCGACAATGTACCTCTTGCGTAACATTATCTTGTCCCGGATGGGCATGAGCCTGTTCCTCATGTCTGCCTTCATCCATCCCGTGCGCGAGGTGTATGCCGCGGCTGGAAAAATCCTTAAAGAGTTCCCGCCTGATGTGTCCCCTATCGACAAAGACCTTGCCATGAAGCTCCTTAACGGACACGTTCCACACCCTTACGTCCCTGCCGTCCACGTCGGCTCCTGTAAGACGGAAGGTCATGACCTTCCGCAACCGTTGTACAGGAGATGGAGCTTGAAGCCATGACACCATCCCATCGTGTTCCTGCCGTCAGCCGCGATGTCCTTGAGCACCTTGTTGAGACACCACCAGAGATTGTGGCAGATGGGTATCATGGTGCTTACCCAGACATTTCCCAAATGCCTGAAGCCTCATGAACGGCATCATGTGGAAGAACACACGAAGCATGAGCTTTGGCGGACTTGTCGTATGGCATCGGGGAAGTAGGATTCAAGATGGCCTCTGATGTAAGAGAGGTAACAATACTTGAAGTTTCTAAACGAACCGAAACGATAACATACGGATATCGTCATAATCTCGCTCTCACAGAGCCTGCCCCTGCAGTTTCTGTGTTTTGTCCCGTTGTCCGGAGCTTCCGGCTTGAGGTTTTTCTTAGATTCAAAATCGAAGTGCAAAAATCCAAGTCCTCCCCGCTAAAAGCAAATGGCAATACAAAAAGGAAAAGAGAGGGCGACTCCTCTGAAATTACTGATTTTGTGTTGTCAAGCACCACCGTCAAGTAACTTCGGAACAAAGGCCGCAAATCCTTGCGCCGTTACAAAAGAAGACGGCGGGAAAGGAAATCGCCCTGTCAACGGGCGCAGGTCAGTCAACCCCCTCCCGCGAGTTCAGGCGCGACAGGATTGGAAGCGGGAAGTACCTGCGGAACAAAGTCCGCGGGATGACCATGGAGCGACGCAGGCGCACCATGGAGAACAGCCGCAAGGACAGCATGGTCGTGCGGGAGGCGTTGAAGCATGTGAGGCGGGACGAATAGTCGCCGAAGCAGGTCGCGGAGTACATGAAGAAAGAAAGCAGGCTCATGTCGCACGAACTGATATACTGGTACGTGCGAGCGGACGAAAGCAAGGAACCGGCGGGGCATTGCCGCCACGGCATGAAGTACGGCAGGCCGAACTGCACGGACAAGGCGGGGAACATCCCCGGTCGCATAGGCATCCATGACAGGTCGGAAGAGGCGGACGGCAGACACTCCGGTGATTGGGAAATGGACACGATAGTGGGCAGGAACGCGATACTCACGCTCACAGAACGTCCGACCGACTTCATTCTCATGGAGAAACCCCAATCATGGCAGGAAGGCCGCATACGCGGCGAAAACCGCAATCAGGATGTCGTTGCCGTACAGGGGAGATGGAGTGAAGGCCATGACGACGGTCAACGGCGGCGGGTTCCCCGCGCACGGGAAAATCATGGAAGCAATGAAGGGAATCGCCGTCTATTTCGCCGACCCCTGCTGTTCGTGACAGAAAGACACCACCAAAGAACGCCGACAAACTCATAAGGCAGTACGTGCCGGAAGGCAGGGACTTCAACAACTCAGGCAATTCCTTCCCAGAAAAAAGCATAGGCCAAGACAAACGCAAGGCCAAGGGAGAAACTCGATTTCTAAACATCGAAACGTGAGTTCTTCAAACATCTCCTCTAATTTGCACTTGCCAATTGACTTTGTGCTTAACAAATATACAAGAACTAAAATATTTTTGAGGAATAAGTACCAAATGGCAAACTGTTTGTAGGATATTTGACATCTAAACACTCTTTTTTATACTGTATCATGGAAAAAAATAAGGATATGAAGAAAGACGAGGTAGAAGCCCCAAAAAAAGAAGAAACTTTGGATAACGCAGCGAATTCATCACAAGACGAAAGCGAAAAAACGGAAGAACAACTGGAAAGGGAAATATCCGCGGAAGAAGCCTTGGCCGCTACGGAAACCAAACTCGCTGAACTTCAAGACAAATATTTGCGTCAGATCGCCGAATTCGACAATTACCGCAAACGAACCATCAAAGAAAAAGCCGAATTGATTCTGAACGGGGCGGAAAAAACCATCACGGCCATACTTCCCGTATTGGACGACATGGAACGCGCATTGAAGAATATGGACAAGATGGAAGATGTGGAAGCCCTGAAAAAGGGCGTAGACCTGATATTCCAGAAATTCGTGAAAATCCTGAGCGAACAAGGAGTCAAGAAAATAGAGACCGAAGATGCTGATTTCAACACAGACTTGCATGAGGCTATCGCCCAAGTGCCGGCTCCGTCGGACGAAATGAAAGGTAAAATCATAGACTGCGTAAAAACAGGCTACACCTTAAACGAGAAAGTGATTCGCCACTCTCAGGTGGTTGTAGGACTTTAATATCCCGATGAAGACATGGCGAAACGCGACTACTACGAGGTGCTGGGCGTTTCAAAAAACGCCTCGGACGACGAGATAAGAAAGGCTTATAGGAAGATGGCCATCAAGTATCATCCCGACCGTAATCCGGATGACAAAGAGGCCGAAGCCAAATTCAAAGAAGCCGCCGAAGCATACAATGTGTTACGCGACCCGCAAAAACGGGCGCGGTACGACCAGTTCGGGCCGGAAGGCGTGAACGGTGCCGGCGGATTCGGCGGCAACATGGACATAGATGATATCTTCTCCATGTTCGGCGACATATTCGGAGGGCGTGGCTTCGGAGGCTTCGGCGGAGGCGGCAGACCCCGGAAAAATCGGTATAGAGGAGGAGACCTCCGGCTCAAGGTGAGAATGACGCTTCAGGAGATAGCCACGGGAGTAACCAAGAAATTCAAGGTCAAAAAGAAAGTGGTCTGCCCGCATTGCCACGGGAGCGGAGCCGAGAACGGCGGTGCTACCGAGACGTGCCCGACCTGCCACGGCAACGGCTTTGTGGTAAGAACCCAACAAAGTATCTTCGGCATGATGCAAACCCAAACCGTTTGCCCCACGTGTGGCGGAGAAGGGACAGTCATAAAGAACAAATGCAGGGAATGCGGGGGTGAAGGCATCGTCAACGGTGAAGAAGTCATTGATGTAAAAATTCCCGCGGGCGTAGGAGACGGCATGGTCGTTACCGTTACGGGGAAAGGACATGCAGCCCGACGCAACGGAGTTCCGGGAGACATTCAGGTTTATATCGAAGAAGAACCGCACAAGGAACTCTTACGGGAAGATAACAATTTAATATACAATCTGCTTTTGGATGTCCCCACTGCGGCATTGGGCGGCAACGCGGAAATCCCCACCATCGACGGGAAGGTGAAAATCCCGATAGAACCGGGCACGCAACCGGGCAAGGTGGTACGTTTGAGAGGAAAGGGGCTACCTGCCGTACAAGGCTACGGATACGGCATGGGAGACCTTATCGTAAATATCAGCGTGTATATTCCGGAGGCTTTGAGCAAAGACGAAAAGAAGGCATTGGAGGAAATGAAAAAGAGTGATAATTTCGCCCCGAATCTTTCCATCAAAGAAAAGATATTCAGAAAGTTCAAAAGCTATTTCGAATAATCAGTCGACAAAAGGGACATGACGTATGAAGAAGCCGCGGCATACTTGATTGAGAGTGTGCCCATGTTCCAAAACACGGGAAGAGCGGCTTACAAAGAGGGATTATGCAACACGCTGTTGTTGGATGAACGTTTCGGCCATCCCCACCGCCGCTTCAGGACGATACACGTGGGAGGCACCAACGGAAAGGGATCGTGTTGCCACACGTTGGCGGCCATACTCCAAACAGCAGGCTACAAAGTGGGGCTTTATACGTCACCCCACTTGACCGATTTCAAGGAGCGCATACGGGTAAACGGACAAAAAATCCCGGAATGTGAAGTGGCTTCTTTCGTGGAAGAAGAACGCCCTTTCTTCGATTCTCTGCACCCTTCTTTCTTCGAACTGACCACGGCTTTGGCTTTCAAATATTTCGCAAAGGCCGAAGTCGATGTCGCCGTTGTCGAAGTGGGCATGGGAGGACGTTTGGACTGCACCAACATCATCACGCCTGACTTGTCCGTCATCACCAATATCAGTTTAGACCACGTACAGTTTCTGGGGCACACGCTTGCGGAAATCGCCCGTGAGAAGGCGGGAATCATCAAGTCTGAAGTCCCCGTAATCATCGGGGAAACCACGGAGGAAACGAAAAAGGTCTTTGAAGACAAATCATTGGAGATGAACGCTCCGATAAGATTTGCAGAAGAGGAGCATGAAGTCGTCTCATCCCGTTCGGAAAGGAACACACGCATATACGAAACTCTTCATTACGGAAGTTTCAGGGGCGAACTGGGCGGCCTCTGTCAAGAAAAGAACACGGCAACCGTACTCGCCGCCGTCGACGAGTTGCGGAAAGCCGGTTATACCATAGAACAAGAACATATCCGGCTCGGCTTCGGACAAGTGTGCGAACTTACCGGCTTGCGAGGACGCTGGCAACAGGTCGGAACTTCGCCCGCCGTGATTTGCGACACGGGACACAACGCGGGGGGAATAAGTTATATTGCCGAACAATTGAGGCATATCCGTGCCGGGAAGCTCCACATCGTGATAGGCATGGTGAATGACAAAGACATTCTTTCCGTCCTGCGACAACTCCCTCAACGTGCCGTCTACTATTTCACGAAAGCAAGCGTCAAGCGGGCTCTTGACGAACACACTCTCCAAACACTCGCCAAGGAAGTCGGACTAAGAGGGACTTCCCTGCCCGACGTGAAGTCCGCTTTTCAGGCGGCGCGGCAATCTTCCACGGAAAAGGATTTGATTTTCGTGGGGGGCAGCACGTTCGTCGTGGCAGACTTTCTGTCCTTTTACCAACCCGAAGGGACGTAATCTGCAAATCTTTTCTTTTTTTGAGCCACGTTTTTCCGCGAAACCTTTTGCAGGTAAGAAAGTTTTTTCCTTATTTTGCATAATGGTAACTTAACTTTAAATCTTAGTCTGATGAGTTTGGAAAATATCAGTGGTCTCAAGAGAGAAGATTTTCAAGCGGAGGTTCAGGGCAAACAGACGGACTTGTTCGTCCTGAAGAACAACAAGGGCTGCGAAGTCGCCGTCACGAACTACGGCGGGGCATTGGTCGCCATCATGGTTCCCGACCGCGACGGAAATATGGCGAACGTCATCCAAGGGCATGACAACATACGGGATGTCATCGACAGTCCGGAGCCGTTCCTCAGCACGCTCATAGGTCGTTACGGCAACCGCATCTGCAAGGGCAAATTCACGTTAAGAGGAAAAGAATATTCGCTGGCCGTCAACAATGGCCCGAACAGTCTGCACGGCGGCCCGACGGGATGCCACGCCCGCGTGTGGGATGCCGTACAGGAAAACGGACACACACTGCTTCTACATTACACTTTCGCCGACGGCGAAGAGGGTTTTCCCGGCAAGTTGGACATGGATGTCTCCTACAAGTTCACCGACGACTGCGAGTTAGTCATCAATTATCACGGAAAGACCGACAAGCCGACTGTCGTCAACATGACCAACCACGGCTTCTTCAGCCTCGCCGGCATAGGCAACCCCACCCCGACCATTGAAAAACTGCAATGCCAAATCAACGCGGACTATTTCATCCCCATCGACGACACCTCCATCCCCACGGGAGAAATCAAGCCAGTGAAAGGCACACCTTTCGACTTCACCACGCCGCACGAAGTCGGCGAACGCATTGATGCCGACGACGAGCAGATGCGGAACGGAGCAGGCTACGACCATTGCTTCGTGCTCAACAAGAAAGAAGTGGGCGAACTGAGCTTCGCAGCCGAAATATACGAGCCTGTTTCCGGCCGGACGATGAAAGTATATACCACCGAGCCGGGAGTGCAGGTGTACACGGACAACTGGGCGGACGGTTACAAGGGTCAGTTGGGTGCGACATTCCCGCGCCGCAGCGCAATCTGCTTCGAGGCGCAGCATTTCCCCGATTCCCCCAACCGCCCGTATTTCCCGTCCGTCGTCCTGTGCCCGGGCGAGGTGTACAGGCAGACGACAATCTATGAGTTCGGGGTCAAGAAACAAGAGAAACGGTAACAGATAAACAAACCATTAAAAACAAATCATCAAATGGCTCAAAAGACACAGCCGAACTACACGTTCGCTCTCACAGTGGTCATTATCGTCTGCTTCCTCATCGGCTTCGTGACGACGATGAACAATTCCATGATTGAATTCTGCAAGAAGACGTTCGACTTGACGGATGCCCAAGGCCAGCTTGTCAACTCCGCGTTCTACGGCGCATACGTACTATCCATCCCGTTTGCCCTCATGATGAACAAAATCGGCTATAAGATGACACTGGTTCTCGGGTTGGCTGTGGTAGGCTTAGGTTTCATCGTCAACTACTTGGGAATATCTTCCAATCTGGATGCCGCCCAAACCACCATTTACTACATTTTCCTTGCGAGCATGTGCTGTGTGGCTTTGGGCATCGTGATGCTACAACTTGTAGCTAACCCTTACGTGATGGTACTGGGTTCCCCCGAAAGAGGAGCTTTCCGCATGACGCTAAGCCAAGCACTGAACTCCGTGGCCACCACTCTGGCTCCGATGTTCATCACTTACTTCATCATCGCGGGAAAATCGGAAGACGATCTGAGCGGCAGTGATGTCACCGTGCCGTTTCTGGGGCTGGGCATCTTCACCTTCATCCTTTGCGTCATCCTCTATTTCCTGAAACTCCCGGAGATAAAGGAAGAAGAGCAGGGGGCGGATGTCGACAGCAAATCGAAGACATACAAGTCAAGCGTGTTCCAATATCCGCACGTGTGGTTCGGAGCCATTGCCATTTTCATGTACATGGGAGTGGAAATCGGCATTCCCTCCATGTTGCCGGCTTACTTCAAGGCTCATGGCGAGCTTTTGGGCAGGGCGACGGACTTCCTGCCGTGGTACTGGGGAGGCATGATGGTCGGCCGTTTCATAGGAGCCGCCGTATTGAGCAAATACAAGCCCCGCCACCTGCTGACTGTCTGCCTGTTGGGCGGAGCCGCCTGCGTGGCCGTCTCGTTCGTCTTGCCGGGAATGGCTGCCGTGTATGCCATGCTGGCCGCGGGTCTGTTCCATTCCGTGATGTGGCCCCTCATCTTCAATCTCGGGTTGCAGGAACTCGGCCCGCACACCAAAGCCGCCAGCGGCATCATCAACATGGGAGTCATCGGCGCCGCCACGCTCCCGTTGCTCATGGGGAAAGTTGTCGACAGCCCGGCGTTGGGTGTCGGCGTGGCCATCAGCATGATATTCATTTATTACCTCTACCTGATGTGGTTCTGCTGGAAAGGCTCCCGCGTGGGGCTTAAAGGATAAGAAAAAGCTCTTTTTATTAACCTCATAAAACAAAATGGATTATGAAATTGACAATAGATGATGTAAGAAGCCGTTTCATCGAGCATTTTGACGGGACGACCGGTTCCGTGTACGCCTCTCCGGGCCGCATCAACCTCATCGGCGAACACACTGACTATAACGACGGGTTCGTGTTCCCCGGTGCCGTACAGCAAGGCATGATTGCCGAACTGAAAGTGAACGGGACGAGGAAGGTACGCGCCTATTCCATCGACCTGAAGGATTACGTGGAATTTTCCTTGGACGACGAGAAAGGGCCGAAGGCGAGCTGGTCGCGCTACATCTTCGGCGTATGCCGGGAAATGATGGCGTTGGGCGTTCCCGTGGAAGGCTTCAACACGGCGTTCGCCGGCGACGTGCCCCTCGGCGCGGGGATGTCCTCTTCCGCCGCGTTGGAAAGCGTGTACGCTTTCGCCCTCAACGACATGTTCGGCGACAACAAGATAGACAAGATGACGTTGGCCAAAGTCGGTCAGGCCACCGAACACAAGTATCTGGGAATGAACTGCGGCATCATGGACCAATTCGCCTCCGTCCACGGCAAGGCGGGCAGCCTGATGCGTCTGGACTGCCGCAGCGGAGAGTTCGAATACTTCCCGTTCGACCCGAAAGGCTATAAATTGGTGTTGGTGAACTCCTGCGTGAAGCACGAACTCGTGGGCTCGCCCTACAACGACCGCCGCAAGAGCTGCGAGAACGTGGCCGCCACCATCGGCAAGCACCATCCCGAAGTGAAGAGCCTGCGCGATGCCGACTACGCCATGCTGGAAGAAGTGAAAGACGAAGTCTCTGCGGAAGACTACATGCGGGCTAAGTACGTCATTGGCGAGAAAGAACGTGTCCTGGCCGTCTGCGATGCCTTGGAGAAAGGCGACTACGAGACCGTGGGGCAGAAAATGTACGAAACCCATCACGGCTTGAGCAAGGAATACGAGGTGTCCTGCCCGGAGCTGGACTTCCTGAACGAGATAGCGAAAGAAGAGGGCGTGACCGGCTCACGCATCATGGGCGGCGGCTTCGGCGGATGCACCATCAACCTCGTAAGCGAAGAGCTCTACGATAACTTCGTCAAGGTTGTCAAATCCAAATACAAGGAGAAATTCGGGAAAGAACCCGTCATCATCGACGTGGTCATCGGCGACGGTTCCAGAAAGCTCTGCTGAGAGGGAAACCGGACACCGCACATATAATAAAAAGGTAAAGGGAACAGCTACGGGGTAGCGGTTCCCTTTTGTCGTTCCGCGCCCCGCGACGGGACAAAAGCGGCATCCGGCTCCCGGCACGTTCTCCCGTAATGGAACAATTTTAATAAACTATAACATAGGAAAGGTTTAAAAAGAAGTGCAAGGCAAACACTTTGTGCCTAAAAACATATATATTTGCAATAGAAATACGGTATAAAGCCGTATCTTTACACTCAATTAAATTGTTTTAATTCATTCACCATGAAAAAGGGAAAAAAAGCACTCTTAGGCGCGGGATTCATCGCAGCCTTTCTGGCTTCATGTAGCCAACAACCGCAAAGTAACTTGACCGCTTCGGGACTCGACCCGCAGAATTTCGTAGCCGACGTGAAAGGCAAACCGACAAGCCTGTACACCCTTAAGAACTCCAACGGGATGGAAGTCTGCGTCACGAACTTCGGCGGACGCATCGTATCCATCATGGTGCCCGACAAGAACGACACCCTGCGCGATGTCGTGCTGGGCTTCGACAGCGTGGCCGACTACGTGAACAAGCCGAGCGACTTCGGAGCCGCCATAGGCCGCTACGCCAACCGCATCAACAAAGGCATCATCGTCATCGACGGGGACACCATCCAACTGCCGACCAACAACTTCGGCCATTGCCTGCACGGCGGCCCCGAAGGCTGGCAATACCAAGTGTACGAGGGAAATCAGACGAACGACACGGTGCTGACCATGACCATGCACTCTCCCGACGGTGACCAGAACTTCCCGGGTGCCGTGACCGCCACGGTGACATATACCCTGCGTGCGGACAACGCCTTGGACATCAAGTACGAGGCTACGACGGACAAGAAGACGGTCATCAACATGACCAACCACTCTTACTTCAACTTGTCGGGCGACCCGTCGCTGCCAGCCACCGACCACATCTTGTACATCAATGCCGACAACTACACCCCCGTGGACAGCACGTTCATGACCACGGGCGAAATCGCCCCCGTGAAAGACACCCCGATGGACTTCACCACCCCGAAAGCCGTGGGTCGTGACATCGACAGCTTAGACTTCGTACAGCTGAAGAACGGCGGCGGCTACGACCACAACTGGGTGCTGAACACGAACGGGGACATCAACCAACTGGCGGCCAAACTCACTTCGCCTGCAAGCGGAATCTCTCTGGAAGTCTACACGGACGAGCCCGGCATCCAGGTCTACAGCGGGAACTTCCTCGACGGCACGTTGAGCGGGAAGAAAGGCATCGTCTACAACCAACGCGCTTCCGTCTGCCTCGAGACCCAGCACTACCCCGACAGCCCGAACAAGCCGGACTGGCCGACGACGACATTGGAGCCGGGACAGACTTATCATAGCGAATGCATCTTCAAGTTCACGGTGGAGAGGTAAAATCATTAACCATAATCAAGTAAAAGCAAGACAATGAATTGGAATTCAAATGAATTTATCTGGCTCGACTGGCTGGTTCTCGCCATCGGAGTCATGGCGATTGTCTGGATGGTGTACCGCGCCATCCAAAAGGACAAGGAGAAGATGAAAGGGGCGGACAGTCAGGATTACCTCTTCGGCAAGGGCGAGCCCTGGTACATCATCGGAGCGGCCATCTTCGCCGCCAACATCGGAAGCGAACACCTCGTGGGTCTCGCCGGCACGGGCGCGAAAGACGGCGTGGGCATGGCCCATTGGGAGATGCAGGGATGGATGATCCTGATACTGGGGTGGCTCTTCGTGCCGTTCTACCAACTGCTGAACAACAAGATGGGCAAAATCATCACGATGCCCGACTTCCTGAAGTTCCGCTACACGCGGCGCACGGGCTCGTGGCTGTCCATCATCACGCTGATTGCCTACGTGCTGACGAAAGTTTCCGTGACGGCGTTCACGGGCGGCATCTTCTTCGAATACCTGCTCGGCCTGCCGTTCTGGTGGGGCGCAATAGGGCTCATCGCTGTCACGGCGGTGTTCACCGTGTTCGGCGGCATGAAAGGCGTGATGACGCTCTCGGCCATCCAGACGCCCATCCTCATCATAGGCTCGTTCCTCGTGCTGTTCCTTGGCCTGAGCATGCTCGGCGACGGGAGCATAGCGGACGGATGGGCGCGGATGATGGACACGTGCAACGCCGCGCACAACGGTTTCGGGACGACGCACATGTTCCATACGGATCCCGCCGACCCGATGTACCCGCAATTCCCCGGTTACGTGGTGTTCCTCGGCGCCTCGATTATCGGCTTCTGGTACTGGTGCACCGACCAGCACATCGTGCAACGTGTGCTCGGGCAGACCAAGGGCGAGGATAACGGCAAGGTGATGGCACGCGCCCGCCGCGGCACCATCGCCGCCGGCTACTTCAAGTTGCTCCCGGTCTTCATGTTCCTGATTCCCGGAATGGTGGCGTTCTCCCTCTCCCAGAAGACGGGAAGCGGCATCGTGATGGACATCGCCAACACCCACGACACGGACGGTGCCTTCGCCATGATGGTGAAGAACATCCTCCCGGCGGGCGTGAAAGGCATCGTGACCATCGGCTTCATCTGCGCCCTCGTGGCATCGCTCGCGGCCTTCTTCAACAGTTGCGCCACGCTGTTCACCGAGGACTTCTACAAGCCCATGCGGAAAGGCAAGAGCGAGAGCCACTACGTGTTCGTGGGTCGCACCGCCACCGTGGTGGTCGTCCTGCTCGGTCTGGCGTGGATGCCTGTCATGATGAGCATGGGCAACCTCTACTCCTACTTGCAGGACATCCAGTCGCTGATAGCCCCGGCCATGGTCGCCGTGTTCACGCTCGGCATCTTCTCGAAGCGGATTACCCCGAAGGCGGGAGAATACGGCCTCATCTGCGGATTCCTGATTGGCATGATCCGTCTGCTCACGAACGTCATCACGGACTCCGGAAAGGCCGTCATGGAAGGCGCGTTCTGGGAAAACACGACTTGGTTCTGGCAGACCAATTGGCTCATCTTCGAGGTATGGCTGCTGGTGTTCATCGTGATATTGATGTGCGTCATATCCGCGTTCACCACTAAGCCTTCGGCAGAACAGGTGGCGGCCATCACCTTCACGGGCGACTACAAGAAGACCATCCGCGAGAGCTGGAACGCATGGGACGTAGTCGCCACGTTGGGTGTCGTTGCGCTGTGCGCCCTGTTCTACTCTTATTTCTGGTGAGCCTTGGATAAAAAGGCGAGGCCGTCTGTGGGCGAACAAGACCTGCCGGCAGACCCCGCATCGCTTTCGGCCTCGTGGCAAGGGCGGCATCGACGTTGCTCTTTCCACGAGGCAGACACGGGGCGGACGAAACCAATCGCGACCTTGCCTTTTGGGGAGAGAACGTATATTATCCGGAAAAACTTATAAGCAATGTTAGAAGAACTAAAAGAAAAGGTGTTCCAAGCCAACCTTGACTTGGTGAAACAAGGATTGGTCATCTTCACGTGGGGCAACGTGTCGGGCATCGACCGCGAAAAAGGACTCGTGGTCATCAAGCCGAGCGGCGTGGACTACGACACGATGAAAGCCTCGGACATGGTAGTGGTAGACCTGAAAAGCGGCAAGGTGGTGGAAGGAGACTTGAACCCCTCCTCCGACACGCCGACGCACCTCGTCCTTTACAAGGCTTTCCCTAACATCAAGGGAGTGGTGCATACCCATTCCACATACGCCACGGCCTGGGCGCAGGCGGGACGGGACATCCCCAACATCGGGACGACGCACGCCGACTATTTCCACGAAGCCATTCCCTGCACCGCCGACATGACGAAAGAGGAAGTGGAAGGACAATACGAACTGGAAACCGGCAACGTCATCGTCAAAAGGTTCGAGGGCATCAATCCCGACCACACGCCGGGCGTGCTGGTGAAGAACCACGGCCCGTTCAGCTGGGGCACCAGCCCGGCCAACGCCGTCTACAACGCCAAAGTCATGGAGCAGTGCGCCAAGATGGCCTTCGTCTCCTTCGTGGTAAACCCCGGCACGACGATGAACCCGTTGCTCGTGGAGAAGCACTACAACCGCAAGCACGGCCCGAACGCCTATTACGGGCAAAAGAAGAAATGATGCAAGCCTCGGAAGAGCCGGACTTGTTCGAACTCTTCCGGGGCGCATCCTGCATCGGACGAAGTCAGATAAAGCGTGGGGCGCAAAGGCGAGAAGAAAGCCGAAGCCATCCTCATGCAAATAAACATTATCAACTAACAAATCTTTAACTACTTAAATTTTTTATTATGGACGCATTCGATCAATATGAAGTGTGGTTCGTTACGGGAGCGCAGCTCTTGTATGGTGGCGACGCGGTAATAGCCGTCAACGGCCACTCGACTAAAATGGTAGACAGCCTGAACGCCTCCGGCAAACTTCCCGTCAGGGTGGTTTATAAAGGCACGGCCAATTCCTCCAAGGAAGTGGAAGCCGTGTTCAAGGCTGCCAACAACGACAAAAAGTGCATCGGCGTGATTACCTGGATGCACACCTTCTCGCCCGCCAAGATGTGGATACACGGACTACAGCAACTGAAGAAGCCGTTGCTCCACCTCCACACACAGTTCAACAAGGAAATACCTTGGGACACCATGAACATGGACTTCATGAACCTGAACCAGTCGGCGCACGGCGACCGCGAATTCGGGCACATCTGCACCCGCATGCGCATCCGCCGCAAAGTAGTCGTAGGCTATTGGAAGGACGAATCCACACAACATAAGATTGCCGTATGGATGCGTGTCTGCGCGGCTTGGGCGGACGCTCAGGACATGCTGATCATCCGCTTCGGCGACCAGATGAACAACGTGGCCGTGACGGACGGCGACAAGGTGGAAGCCGAACAACGCATGGGCTACCACGTGGACTATTGCCCCGTGTCCGAGCTGATGGAATACCATGCCGCGGTGAAGAAGGCGGACGTGGAAGCACTGGTGAACACCTATTTCAGCGAATACGACCACGATGCCGCCTTGGAGGACAACTCGACGGATGCCTATAAAAAGGTATGGAACTCCGCCAGAGCCGAACTCGCCCTGCGTGCCATCCTGAAGGACAAGGGTGCCAAGGGCTTCACCACGAACTTCGACGACTTGGGACAAAAGGACGGTAGCTATTTCGACCAGATTCCCGGTCTGGCTTCACAACGCCTGATGGCAGAAGGCTATGGATTCGGCGCGGAAGGCGACTGGAAGTCCGCCGCCCTCTACCGCACGGTATGGGTGATGAACCAAGGCCTGCCCAAGGGTTGCTCGTTCCTTGAAGACTACACGCTGAACTTCGACGGCGAGAACAGTTCCATCCTGCAAGCCCACATGCTTGAGGTCTGCCCGCTCATCGCGGCCAAGAAGCCCCGTCTGGAAGTGCACTTCCTCGGCATCGGCATCCGCAAGAGCCAGACGGCCCGCCTCGTCTTCACGTCGAAGGTAGGCACCGGATGTACCGCCACCGTAGTGGATTTGGGCAACCGCTTCCGCCTCATCGTGAACGACGTGGAATGCATCGAGCCGAAACCGCTGCCCAAGCTCCCCGTCGCTTCCGCACTGTGGAAGCCCATGCCGAACTTCGAAGTCGGCGCGGGCGCGTGGATTCTGGCGGGCGGCACACACCATTCCTGCTTCTCCTACGACCTGACGGCCGAATACTGGGAAGACTATGCCGAAATCGCCGGCATCGAAATGGTGCACATCAACAAGGACACCACCATCTGCGGGTTCAAGAAAGAACTCCACATGAACGAAGTGTATTACATGCTGAACAAGGCACTCTGCTGACGGGACAGCGGCAAGACACTTAAAATGCGGTCAAGCCGAGAGCAAAGCCGAGCTCGCTCGAGTTTGCCGAGGCGCAGCCCGCATTGGACAAAGTCAATTAAAAGTGCCCGGCGGGCAATCGTTCGCGGCACTTTTAATTTATCCGTTTTATTATTGTCATACCTATTAATACAGTGAATATGAAGACAGATGCCAAGACAACCATCGAAACCGGGAAAGCCATTCTGGGCATAGAATTCGGTTCCACGCGAATAAAGGCAGTCCTGATTGACCCCGAGAACCGCCCCATCGCCCAAGGAAGCCATACTTGGGAAAACCGGCTGGTAGACGGACTTTGGACGTACAGCATAGAAGAAATATGGTACGGGTTGCAGGATTGTTATGCCGACCTCCGCGCCAATGTAAGAAAGCAATACGACACGGAAATAGAAACCCTGGCCGCCATCGGTGTCAGTGCCATGATGCACGGTTACATGGCTTTCGACAAGAACGGGGAAATTCTGGTGCCCTTCCGCACATGGCGGAACACCAACACCGCCCGTGCGGCAGCCGCCCTCTCCGAACTTTTCGTCTACAACATCCCTCTCCGCTGGAGCATCTCCCATCTGTATCAGGCCATTCTGGACGACGAGGAGCATGTCGGCGAAATCAAATTCCTGACTACGTTGGCAGGTTACGTGCACTGGCAACTCACGGGTGAAAAGGTGCTGGGCATAGGCGACGCGTCCGGCATGTTGCCCATCGACCCCGCCACCAAGAATTATTCGGCCGAGATGGTGGCCAAGTTCGACAAACTGGTCGCTCCCAAAAAATACGGCTGGAAGTTGAAAAACATCCTGCCCAAAGTGCTGAACGCGGGCGAAAGCGCGGGCACGCTCACGCCCGAGGGTGTCAAAAGGCTTGACGTGTCCGGCAATCTGAAAGCCGGCATACCGCTCTGTCCGCCGGAAGGAGACGCCGGGACCGGCATGGTGGCCACCAACGCCGTCAAGCAACGCACCGGAAACGTCTCGGCGGGAACATCCTCGTTCTCCATGATAGTATTGGAAAAAGAACTGTCCAAGCCTTACGAGATGATTGACATGGTGACCACGCCGGACGGAAGCCTCGTCGCCATGGTGCACTGCAACAACTGCACTTCCGACCTCAACGCCTGGGTCAGCCTCTTCAAGGAATTCCAGGAAATACAGGGGTTGCCCGTCGACATGGACGACATCTACGGCAAACTTTACAACCACGCGCTCACGGGACACGCCGACTGCGGAGGCCTCGTGTCGTACAACTATTTCTCCGGCGAGCCCGTCACGGGACTGGCGGAGGGGAGACCCTTGTTCATACGCTCCGCCAACGACAAGTTCAACCTCGCCAATTTCATGAGGGCGCATCTGTATGCCGCCGTCGGCGTGCTCAAGATAGGCAACGACATACTGTTCAACGAGGAAAAAATCAGGGTGGACAGGATTACCGGGCACGGAGGCTTGTTCCGCACGAAAGGCGTGGGCCAGCGGGTCTTGGCGGCGGCCATAAACTCCCCCATTTCCGTCATGGAGACAGCCGGGGAAGGCGGCGCATGGGGCATCGCCTTGTTAGGATCCTACCTCGTGAACAAAGAGGAGGGGCAGTCGCTGGCTGACTTCTTGGACGAACATGTATTTGCCGGAGATGCCGGCGTAGAGGTCTCGCCGACCCCCGAAGAAGTGGAAGGCTTCAACAAATACATCGAAAACTATAAGGCGGGACTGCCCATCGAAGAGGCCGCAGTCCGGTACAAAAAATAATCATTTGAAACATTTCCTGATATGAACGACAAACAAGTAATGAACCACGCAGCCGACAACATCCGCATCCTGGCTGCCTCCATGGTCGAAAAGGCCAAATCCGGACATCCGGGCGGCGCAATGGGCGGTGCCGACTTCATCAACGTATTGTACTCCGAATTCCTGCAGTACGACCCCGCCGACCCGAAATGGGAAGGGCGCGACCGCTTCTTCCTCGACCCGGGACACATGGCACCCATGCTCTATGCCCAGCTGGCACTCATCGGAAAATTCTCCCTGGACGAGCTGAAACAGTTGCGCCAGTGGGACTCCCCCACCCCGGGACATCCCGAAGTGGACGTGACACGCGGCATCGAGAACACGTCCGGCCCGCTGGGACAGGGACACGTGTTCGCCGTGGGAGCCGCCATCGCCGCCAAGTTCCTGGCCGCGCGCACCGGCAACCCGACGTTCTCCAAGGAAACGATTTACGCCTACATCTCCGACGGGGGCGTGCAGGAGGAAATCTCTCAGGGCGCGGGCCGGGTCGCCGGATGCCTCGGACTGGACAACCTGGTGATGTTTTATGACTCCAACGACATCCAGCTTTCCACCGAGACCAAGGACGTGACGACCGAGGACACCGCCATGAAATACCGCGCGTGGAACTGGAACGTCATCGAAATCGACGGCAACGACTGCGGGCAGATACGCGAGGCGTTGGCAGCCGCCAAGGCCGAAAGCCGGCGTCCCACGCTGATTATCGGCAAGTGCGTCATGGGAAAGGGCGCACGCAAGGACGACAACTCCTCCTACGAGCACAACTGCAAGACGCACGGCGCGCCCCTCGGCGGAGAGGCTTACAGGAACACGATGAAAAACCTCGGCGCGGATCCCGACAACCCGTTCGTCATATTCGACGACGTCAAGGAGCTTTATGCCAAACGCGCCGAAGAACTGAAAGGCATCGCGGCCGCACGCCATGAGGAAGAAAAGGCATGGGCCTCCGCCAACCCCGAAAAGGCGGCACGGCAGGCGGAATGGTTCAGCGGCGCGGCTCCCGAAGTGGACTGGACGGCCATCAAGCAGAAGGCGGGCGATGCCACCCGCAACGCCTCCGCCGCGGTATTGGGCGCACTGGCGGAGCAAGTGCCCAACATGATTTGCGCCTCGGCCGACCTTTCCAATTCCGACAAGACCGACGGCTTCCTGAAAAAGACGCACGCCTTCGCCTCCGGCGACTTCAGCGGCGCGTTCTTCCAGGCCGGCGTGGCCGAGCTGACCATGGCATGCTGCTGCATCGGCATGATGCTCCACGGCGGAGTCGTGGCCGCCTGCGGCACGTTCTTCGTGTTCTCCGACTACATGAAGCCGGCCGTGCGCATGGCGGCCTTGATGCAGGTGCCCGTGAAGTTCATCTGGACGCACGATGCCTTCCGCGTGGGTGAGGACGGCCCGACGCACGAGCCGGTCGAACAGGAGGCGCAAATCCGGCTGATGGAAAAACTGAAGAACCACCGGGGCAAGAACTCCCTGCTCGTGTTGCGTCCCGCCGATGCCGAAGAGACCACGGCTTGCTGGAAACTCGCGATGGAGAACACCGACACGCCGTCCGCCCTCATCCTTTCCCGCCAGAACATCGAGATGTTGCCGGCAGGAAACGACTACGGACAGGCGGCCAAGGGCGCTTACGTCGTGGCCGGGTCGGACGAAAATCCGGACGTCATCCTCGTCGCTTCGGGTTCCGAAGTGTCCACGCTCGTGGCCGGCGCGGCCTTGTTGCGTGCCGACGGCGTGAAAGTGCGCATCGTGAGCTGCCCGTCGGAAGGCCTGTTCCGCAGCCAGTGCCCGTGCTACCAGGAAGAAGTCCTGCCCGCCGGAGCCAAGATATTCGGCCTCACCGCCGGACTGCCCGTCAACCTCCAAGGACTGGTGGGCGCGAACGGCAAGGTGTTCGGGTTGGAGAGCTTCGGCTTCTCCGCTCCCTACAAGGTTCTTGACGAGAAACTCGGCTTCACGGCACGGAACGTGTACGACCAAGTGAAAGGTATGCTCTGACGATGGATGTGAAGATTGTAGGTCTGGCCTCAGACCACGCGGGGTACGCGCTCAAGCAGTTCGTGAAGGAATACCTGGCCGAGAAAGGCTATGCCTATAAGGACTTCGGCACGGACTCCGAAGAGAGCTGCGACTACGCCGACTACGCCCATCCTCTGGCCCTCGCCGTGGAAAGCGGGGAGTGCTATCCGGGCATCGCCGTCTGCGGCAGCGGAGAGGGCATCGGCATAACGCTGAACAAGCACCAGGGCATACGCGCAGGGTTGAGCTGGATTCCCGAAATCGCCCGCCTGTCCCGCCTGCACAACGACGCGAACGTCCTGGTCATGCCGGGCCGTTTCATCGACAAGGACATGGCCCGCAAAATCATGGACGAGTTCTTCGCCACCGATTTCGAGGGCGGACGCCACCAAAGGCGGATAGACAAGATACCGGTGAGATAGCCCTCCCTTCCCGTTCACGGACATGCAGCCGCGATTCCCCGCAGGGGATTGCGGCTGCTTTTTTGTGTGAAACCGCCGGTACCGGAAATGCCCGCGGACTTGAGAGCACGCCGAAGCGCGTTTTTGAGAGCCGCTTGCCGCCGAAATCCGCCGTTTTCCGATTGCGCGGGGCTTTTTTTCGCCGTGCCTCGCGCATTTTCTCCCGATTATCCCGAAGATTATCAAAAATATTTAGCACCTTTGACGACGAAAAAAATCCAATCCTGAAAAGTCTGCCGCGGGAACTGCACGTTTACCTCCTCGCGGACATGGACAGGAGGGACATTGGAAGAAACGGCAAACGAACGGCTCGTAATGCGGAAAGCCGCACCGGCGACCCCGGAGGCTTTTCCGCGAAAACGGAAAGGAACGGAAATGAAGAAGAAAGACAGCCCGTATTCGGCGGCCATAACCGGCGGAGGCTTCCTCTACGAGGAGACCGGTGTCCTCCTGCCCCTGCTGCGGGCCGACGACCGGGAAGCATTGCTCAAGGAAGAGGCGCTCAACAACAACCTGCTGCACATCAATGCGGAGAAGTCCCGCAAGACGAACATCCGGGAAATCGTCCGCCGCTACGACATGATGCCCGCCCGGTTCTGGGAGGATTACATGCTGATGGACGAGGGATTGACGCATTGCTGACAAACTCGATTTTTACGACTGTCAGGATTCGTGGACAGTCCCGCCCATATCCACATGCAGAATAAAGCGGATGGTTTGCTTGACACTCTGCAAAATATCCTATATGACATGAAAACAACGTCCCACAAGAAATCATCATCGCCGGTCGGTGGGGACGACGACTGGGCATAAAAAACATAATATAAATATGGCAAGAAAAACAAATACGGGAATCCCCGGACTGTCATTCTCGTGGAAAAGGGCATTGGGAATAACACAGGCAAAGCAGAAGTTTTCCCGTGAAACAGGCATCCCCACATCAAAGGCGGGACTTGAACGTAAAATCGGGAACGCCATCATCAAGATGCTATTCGGGAAAAAGTGACCGTCCGAAACAATCCGCCTCGTCGGCTTTTCGGATGATGACGGTAGAAGAAAGCCTGTCCGCGCCTTTCTTACAGGCACGGACAGGCTTTTATCAGAAGAACCTGTCGGGAATTACAACGACTT
>CAYXQT010000015.1:0-20628 GCA_964466445.1 uncultured Paraprevotella sp.
TCCGCCTGTCGGACGAGGACATGGCGACCATCGCCACGCTGAACGACCGGGACGAAGGAACGGTCAATTTCAGCGACCCGAACTTCGTGAAACACCTGATAGAGACCTACGGGTAAGCGCACGCGGAGTCGTTCCGAACCGGCAATCGGAGAACCTCTTATTTTGCCTGACATCCACAACTCATTTCTCGGAGGTGCGCCAAGCGGGTAAGGATGTATGGCACGCGGAGCGAGGGTTGCAATATGGAGAGGAGTGTCTTCTTGTCCGCAATGACCGCTTCCCGGACGGACACCCCGCTTTCCAAAAAGGCTGTCTCCGCCACGAGGTTTTGTATGTCGCCTGTGTTTCATACCTCTGATTGGCGAATTGTCGGCAAGATAACCAAATCCTTGCGCCAATCCGTTGGGTGGATTATTCATGGCGATTTCTTTTATATGCCAGTTTCTTTAATGCAAATCGCAGGCTGAGACAGACAGGAAGATGTCGGCAAAGTAACTTTTTGGTATGTGCCTTGGCAAAATAATGCCGTTCACAACAAGATAAGGTGACCGAACAAACGCCATAACTGCCGAATATCATAAGTTCGCCTTACATTAATTCCTCCGTTGCGTTGCGCTATTTCCGGATTTCTGTCGGATTTTCCCGAAATCTTCCTGATGTCCGGAACGGAAGCCGACGCGTAGGCATGGAGAAGCCGTATGCAGGCTGCAAGGCAATCCGCTTCCGTTGCTTTGTGGGCGGAACATGAAAGATGGGATGCGAAGTCGTGCCAGACCACGGAAAAGAAAAGGAAGTTTTTACCCCGGCGGTGTGGAAATCCCGTGTTTTTGTGTATATTTGCAAGAGTATCAACGGCAAGTGGAGTGGTGCGATGGCAGAGCGCAAGGATTTCTTAAAGGGCAGGAAGCCCGTCACGTTCGTGGACTTGTTCGCCGGGGCGGGAGGCATCAGCGAGGGTTTCATGCAGGCATATACGGACAAGAAGTATTACGACTTCGTGTTGGCGAGCGACATCAACGAGAACTGCGAACTGACGCACCGCGTGCGCTACAACGCACAGCTGGGGCTTGCCACGAAGTTCCTCACGGGGGACATCATGTCGCCCGCGTTCCTGCCCCGCCTGATAGAAGCCTTGGACGGGCGGGAAGTCGACGTGGTGACGGGCGGGCCGAGTTGTCAGTCGTTCAGCCTGTCGGGGCGGCGCAAGCGTTTCGACAAGCGCGACGGGCTTTTCTACCATTACTTGAAGGTAATCCGCACGTTGCGCCCCAAGTATTTCGTGATGGAGAACGTGAAAGGGTTGCTCACGAAAGACAAGGGGCGGTTCAAGACGGAAATCATGCGAGAGATGCGTTCCATCATAAACGGCGGGGAGGTGGACACTTTTCTGAAACTTGCCGGCGCGTGGCTCAAGGAGAGCGCGTCGGCGTTCCTCGCCGGGGCTTTCATGGCGAAACTGCGGATGGAGATGGCCGAGAGCGACACCGAAGCCGCGGAGCATAAGGAACGCTTCTTCGACCTTGTAGACGAGCAACTGCGCAAGGTCACGAGGCAGACAGGCTACCGCACGAGCAAGTCCAACCGCCACATAGCCACCATACGCCACGGCCTCTCCCTGCTGCGCCGTCAGGAGCAGCGCGAGAGGATTTCGGCGGACATCATCAACGAGAAGACCGTGTCGAACGTGGACAACGACCTGTTCACGGAGAAGTTCAACGCTTTCCTTTCCGCAATCTCCGACGAGGGGATAATTGAGGAGATAATGAATTCCATCGACGCGGTGGACGACCTGAAGCATGTCGGGCGGGATGCCGAAGACCTCAAGCAGGCGACGGGCTTGTATTCATTTTCGCTTGACGAGTGCTTCGACACGTTGCGTGCCATGGCCGAGAAGTGCGGAAAAGCCGAAGAATACGCCGGGACGATGAGCCGCATCCGCCTCTACGACATCACGCAGATGGTGTTGCTCGCGTCGGACTACGGCGTACCCCAGAACCGCGAGCGCGTGGTGTTCATAGGCAACCGCTACGACCAGAAAGCCATCCGGGAAGTGCCCGCGACGGTGAACCCGGCGGAGAGGGTGACGGTCTACGAAGCCATTGGCGACCTCGACTTCATCGGCAACGGCGAGGTGTGCGCCACTTACGGCAAACCTGCGGAGCATCCCGAATGGCAAGGGCTCGTGCGACGGAGGAAAGTGGACGGCGAAGTTTCCGAAGGTTTAGGGGCGAGGACGTATGCCGAGTGGTCGAAAGAGGGAAGACTTGCCCATCGCTTCGTCTTCTGCTGTCCGCCGTTCTACGTCAGGAAAGCGTCCGAACTGCGCAACAGGGGGCTTTGGGAAACGATAGAATTGTTCAACCATCAGACGAGCCTGCAAAACGAGACCGTGCGGCGACGGCTGAAAGCCATAGCGGAATGCGGCGGTTACACGAAGGAATGCAAGGACAAGCTGAAAAGTCTGGGGCTGGAGACGGGAAAGAGCAACTACTTCGTGTTGAAAGCCGACGGCCAAAGTCCCACGGTGGTGACCATGGTTGACGATTTCATCCACTATTCTCGAAGCCGCGCCATGACCGTGAGGGAAATGGCGCGACTGCAATCGTTCGACGACTCTTTCGTATTTCAGGGCAAGCGCCAGACAGGCGGGGACAAGCGCAAAAACGAGATTCCGCAATACACGCTCGTGGGCAACGCCGTGCCTCCGCTCATGGCACGGGCGATAGGCAACGAGATACTGAAAAACATCGAATGACCCATGCGAAACGAACTGCTGTCACGCGCCGTCAGGGCGGCACTGCTTGCCGGGAAGGACATCCTGAACATCTACGACGATGCGGGGGCGGACTTTGCCGTCGAGCACAAGGCGGACAATTCGCCCCTGACCGTAGCCGACAGGCGTTCACATGCCCGTATCGCGGGCGAACTGGAAGCCACGGCCATTCCCGTGTTGAGCGAGGAGGGGCGGTTGACTGACTACGGCATACGGAAAGGGTGGAAGACCTTATGGGTGGTCGACCCGTTAGACGGCACGAAGGAGTTTATCAAGCGGAACGGCGAGTTCACGGTGAACATCGCGTTAGTGGAGGACGGCATTCCCGTATTGGGAGTGATTTACGTGCCGACTGTCCGCACGCTTTATTTCGCCGAGGAAAGCATCGGGGCTTACCGAAAGGAAGACATCGATGCTTGTTCCGCCGATGTCCCTTTGACCGGGCTGGCGGCGCAGGCGGACAGGTTGCCGACGAGGCAGGCGGACAAGAAAGGTTTCGTGGCAGTGGCCTCCCGTTCGCATCTTTCTCCGGAGACAATGGAATACATCCGCGGGTTGGAAAGCGTTCATGGGCGCGTAACCCTCATTTCCTGCGGAAGTTCGATTAAGATTTGCCGCGTGGCGGAAGGTTCGGCAGACATCTATCCTCGCTTCGCCCCCACGATGGAATGGGACACGGCGGCGGGGCATGCCCTCGTCCGCGCTTCGGGGAAGGACATATACCGGACGGACGAGAGGACACCGTTGCGCTACAACAAGGAGGACTTGTCGAACCCGTGGTTCGTCGTGAAATAAAGGAAGTGTCGCCGTTCACCGCCTCTTTTCCGTCCGTGCGACTATCCGGACACCGGCCTCGTAGAGCAACCACATGGGCATGCCTACCAGCAGGAGCGTGAACACGTCGGAAGTGGGGGTAATCACTGCGGCCACCGCCAAAATCAGCACGACGGCATGGCGGCGGTACTTGCGCATGAACGAGGAAGAGAGCCAGCCCAACCGCGCCAAGAGCCAGCAAAGGACGGGTATCTCGAACACGATGCCTAACGCGAGCGTCATCGCCAGCAACGTGTCCATATACGATTCCAGCGCGATGGCGTTTTCCACTTCGGGACTCACCTGATACGTGCCGAGGAAGCGGAACGTGAGCGGAAAGACGAGGAAGTAGTTCAAGGCCGCGCCCAAGAGGAACATCAGATACCCGGCTCCCACTGTGCGCGTGGCATACCTTCGCTCGCGGGCGTACAGGGCGGGGGACACGAAACGGAACAGCAAATAAAGCAGGTAGGGCGAGGCGCAGAACACGCCCGCGTACAATGCCGTCCGCATGTGGATGACGAACTGGCTTGCCAAGCCCGTGTTAATCAGCCTTACGGAAAAGCCTCCGGGTGTCATCCCTTCCGCGCCGCACACGCGCCCCAAGCCTTCCATCAGGCGGTAGGTGACGAAGTCCGCCTCTTTCGGTGCCAGCACGACACGGAAGAGGCTCTCCTTGAAGAAGAACGCCACGAGCGCACACGCCGCCGTCACGGCCAATGCCTTAATCAGGCAACCGCGCAGGGCTTCGAGATGCTCCCAGAACGTTCCGGTGGCCTCTTCGTCCGCCTTACTCATCTTTCGTCTTCCGCTCTCCCGCGCTGTCACTTCCGGCGGCATTGTCGCTCTTCTCCTGCGGAGCATCCGTTCCGTTCATGCCGTCCTTGAAGCTCTTCACGCCTTTCCCTAATCCTTTCATCAGTTCGGGGACTTTCTTTCCTCCGAAGAACAGCAGGACGATGAGCAGGATGAAAAGGATTTCGGATGTGCCGATGCCGAACATTTCCTTATTTGTAAATCACGTGTTTCACTAACAGGTAACCTCCCAGCACCTGCAACGCCATTCCGGGCAGGCCGATGCGGAAATCCTGTGCGGCCACGGAGAAGTCGCCCGTCAACCCCCATTCGCCCAACGTGCCGATTGCCTGATAGAAGAGCACCACCGACAGCATGAGCAGGATGCTGACACGGCGGAAGCGGTAAGCGGCATAGCCCGCCGCCACAGCCAGCAGCACCGACTTCAACAGGACGGCGGGCAGCACGGATGCCGCGGGCATGCCGAACCACCACGAGTTGACGCACGGCGAGAGGACGGCTGTCAGCAGGCCCACGCGCCAGCCGAACTTGTAAGCCCCCACCAGCGTGAAGAAGTAGATGGGCAACCACGTGACACCTCCCTGCGGAAGCAGGTGGAAGAGTTGCGGCAACACGATGTTGCCTGCCACGAACAACGCCGCCAGCAGGTAAGTCCGCTTCTCTGCGTATCCCGGCGCATAAAGTCTTACATTCGTTTCCATGTTTTCCTATACCTTATTATATATATGCTATCTTGCCGCGTTCTGCGCCCGCATCCGTTCCACGAACTTGGCTATCAGCGGCAGACATTCCGCCGCCGTCTCCTTGTCGCGGCAAAGCGTCTCCACGGGACATGGGCCGTCGCCGTCGCGGTTTCGTATGGCGGGCACTAACTGCCCGTAGGACACCTCCACGCCGGCGCGTGCCAGCAGTTCGTAAGCCGGCTCGCTGATGATGTCGGCGTACAGCCGCCCGACGCGTCCCGATACGAGGAGCGCGGCGGCCCCTTTCCCCACCACCTTGTCGGCCACGTCCGCGCCGCGAAGCAAGGCCGGCTGTTCACGCAACAAGTCGTAAAGATCCGACACTCCCCGCCGTCCGAACGTGCGGATGACACCGTTGCGGACGACGCAGGAACAGTCCCGTTCGTGCAACAGGTCGATTATGTCTTGCAGTCCCTCTTTCATAGAGTTCCCCGTTTCAACTGTTCCACGAAGCCGTCGATGCGGTGCAGTTCCGACGGGATGTCGATGTTTTGCGGGCAATGAGGCACGCACTGGCGACAGCCGATGCAATGGTCTGCCTGTCTGAGGCGCGGCACGCTCCGGTCGTAGCCCACCAAGAAGGCGCGGCGTGCTTTCCGGTAGTTCTCGTCCTGCAAGCTCTCCGGGACGTTGCCTTCGTTGACGCATTTGTTGTAATGCACCAGGATGGACGGGATGTCGATGCCGTAGGGGCAAGGCATGCAGTACTTGCAATCGTTGCAGGGCACCGTGGGGTACTGCAACATCAAGTCCGCCGTGTCGAACAGGAACGTCATCTCCTCTTCCGTCAGCGGCTGTAACGGGCAGTAGGAGCGCAGGTTGTCTTGCAGATGTTCCATGTAGGTCATGCCGCTCAGCACGGTGAGCACGCCGGGGAACGTCCCCGCGAAACGGAAGGCCCACGAGGCCACGCTGCGGTTCGGCTCGCGTTGCTTGAGGCGGGCCACCACGTGGTCGTGTACTTTCGAAAGGCGTCCGCCGAGGAGCGGCTCCATGATGACGGCGGGGATGTTGCGCTTCGACAGTTCGCCGTAGAGGTATTCGGCGTTCGTGTTCCGCGGGTTGACTTCCTTGGCATGCCGCCAGTCCAGGTAGTTCAGCTGTATCTGCACGAAGTCCCATTTGTATTCGTCTTGCCGCGAGAGCAGGTGGTCGAACACCTTGATGTCGCCATGATACGAGAACCCCAGGTTGCGTATGCGTCCGGCGTTCCTCTCTTCAAGCAGGAAGTCCAGGATGCCGTTGTCGATATAACGGGCGTTGAGTTCCCGCATGCCGTCGGCTCCCATCCCCACGCCGTGCAGGAGCAGGTAGTCGATATAGTCCACGCGCAGTTCCTTGAACGAGTTGCGGTACATGGCAATGGACTCCTTGCGGCTCCACGTGGATGGGTCGAAGTTGGAAAGTTTCGTGGCGATGAGCCACTTCTCGCGCGGATGCCGGCTCAGGGCGATGCCCATGGCACGTTCCGAAAGTCCCTGGCAATAGGCCGGCGAGGTGTCGAAGTAGTTCACCCCGTGCGCCAACGCGTAGTCCGTCAGGCGGTTCACCATTTCCTGGTCTATCTCGCCTCCGTTTTTCGCGTCTTTCCCCTCGATGGCCGGGAGGCGCATGCACCCGTAGCCGAGTAGCGAGACCTTGTCGCCCGTGGAGGGGTTCACGCGATAGGTCATCTTGTCCGTGGGTATCTCTCCCGTCGCTCCGCCGTCGTCCGTCTTCCGTTCCGTGCGACAGCCATAGAGTGCGGTCGCGGTGACCGTCGCGCCTGCTCCCATGAGTTTCAGGAACTTGCGGCGGCTTATGCCTTTCTTGCTCTTCTCCATATCGTTGCTTCCGGCTTAGATGTAACGGTGATTCTCGTGTCCCTCCACGTAGATGGCACTGAACGGGCGGGCGGGACAAAGGTTCTCGCAAGCCCCGCACCCGATGCACCGCTCTTCGTTCACGACCGGGAGCTTGGGAGAATCGGGGTTCCCGGCCACGGACGGCACCATCTGGATGGCCCCCGACGGGCAGTGGCGGGCACAGTTGCCGCATTCCACGCCGTCGGTGTTCACCACGCAATTCTCGTACACGTACACGGCATGCCCCACCTGCACGGACGACTTTTCGGCCACCGTCAGCGGACGTATGGCTCCGGCGGGGCAGACCTCGGCGCACCGCACGCATTCCGGTCTGCAGTAGCCGCGCTCGTAGGACATCTCCGGTTGCATCCATGTCTCTATAGAAGAGGAAGGGCGCAGGACACCGTTGGGGCAAGCCGACACGCACAACTGGCAGGCCGTGCAGTGCGAGGTGAAATTGCGCAGTCCGAGAGCCCCGGCCGGTTTCAGGCGCACCTTGCGTTCCGGAATTTTCTTTTCTTCTATCACGGCCAGCCCGCCGTCCACTTTCTTCTCTTGCGCCCGCAACCACGAACCGGCGGCGAACAACGATGCCACGGTCAGGAAGCCGCGACGCCCGCCGTCCGGCTTCTTTCCTTCCGGGGCGGCCGCTTCCGCCGCTTTCGCGTGGGCGTAACGTATGGCACCCTTAGGGCAATTGTCTATGCAGTCCATGCACGCCACGCAACGGCTGTAGTCAATCTTCTGTTCCTTGATGTGGATGCACGATGCCTTGCAATTGCGCTCGCACTTGTTACACTGGATACATTTCGAGGAGTCTATCACCGGTTTCAGCCAGGCATACCGGGACAGAAGTCCCAGCAACGTACCCGCCGGACATATCGTGTTGCAGTAGGTGCGTCCGTTTCGCCAGGCCAGCAGGAACAGCACAGCGAAGGTCAGCAAGGCCACAATCAGCACGGGGAGTCCTTTCATCCACACGTCCGTCTCGTAGAAAGCGTAGCTGTCGAAATGTTCCGCCGCTTGCGCCAGCAGGTTGTTCCCCAGACGGTAGACGGGGGCGGCCAAGTTGGAAGCCATGCGCCCGTAGGCACTGTAAGGCTCTATCAGTCCCGCCCAACCGAGAAGTCCCGTCACGCCCGCCGAAAGTCCGGCGAGGCAGGCCGCGGCGAACAACGCCAGCATCCCGTAGCGCAACCACGACAAGGCGGGCGAATAGCGGAAACGGTTCTTCTTGAACTTGCCTCCTATACGCGAGATTGCGTCCTGAAACACGCCGAGCGGACAAATCACGGAGCAGTACACCCGTCCGAAAATCAAGGCGAGCAGGACTAAAACCACAATCGCCCCGACGTTCAAGGCCAGCAGAGCCGGGATGAGCTGTATTTTCGCCATCCATCCGAAACAGCCCTGCACTACTCCCGTGAAGTCAAGGAACAAGAGCGTCACGAGCGCAAAGAACACGCACGCGACGATTTGCCTTATTCTTCTTAAACTCATAATCAATTATCCGATTTCAGGACACCCCTATCTTTCCCCTCGCCTTGCCCGCATTTCCGTCGCCGGCTTCTCACTCCGTCTTCAGCTTGGCACTTATTCCGATTTCTTTCAGCCACTGCTCCACGTCCGTCCGTGCGCCGTCCACCATTCCGCCGGGACAGGCAAAGCCTTTCTTCACGGTGGCTTTGCCCGCGTGCCGGGCGAAGTTGCCGAAGCAATCCTGTTCGCCACCGCCTCCGTGCGTACAGAAAGGTATCACCGTCTTGCCCGTCAGGTCGTAGCCTTCAAGGAAAGTCAGGATAGGCATCGGGGTCGTCCCCCACCAGTTCGGGAAGCCCACGAAAACCACGTCGTAGGAATCCATCTCCTGCACTTTTCCTTTCAAGGCCGGACGCGCGTCGGCTTCCTTTTCTTTCTTGGCGTATTCCGTGCAGGCGCGGTATTCCTCCGGATACGCCTTCGCGGTCGCTATTTCGAAGAGGTCGCCGCCCGTCAGTTCCTGAACCTGTTGGGCCAGTTTGCGGGTGTTCCCCGACCAAGAGAAATACGCCACCAACGTCTTCTTCGCTCCGCCGGCACCTTGCGCCACGGCTTCCAAACATGTTGCCGCCCCTAATATGAGGGACGCGCATAAGATTTTTATTCTCATATCCGACACTCTTTTTTTGTTTTTCCTTTTGCGCAAAGATAGGGATAATCCGCGGCACGACATTATATGGATTACGGATATTGTTACCAATTTTACGGATTAAAGAGACGGACTTATCAGCCCGTGGCGAGAGAAGGCGGGGAGGATAATGCGTAAGGAAGAGAGGTTGCCGGTTTCTCTCTTCGGCGGCATCTGCCACAATCGGGCGATGCCGATGAAGCAAATAAGGCGTGAATCCGGCAGAATATCCGGATGCCGATATTCCGCCGAAATCACATCGTCTTATCCCTTGATGCCCCGTAGGCCAATCCGCTGAAAGTCCCTGTCCAGACTTTGACCCGTCGGCGGACTTATCCCGCGTGAGGATGGCCGTTTGACTTCACAGAATGCCGCGCAAGGCTTCCCGGATTTTCCTTGCCTTGCGCGGCATTCGATTTCGCCGAGGCGAAAGGCGGCGGCTCGGCAAAGTTCAGGCGGATTTCCATTCGCTCTGTCGAGCCGCCGACGTTTCACGTCAATATCCCGGGTTCTGCATCGCGTTCTTCTGTTCGTTGCTCAGCGCGGCACCGTTTTCGGTCGTTATGCCGTCCAAGAAAGATTGAGGTATAGGACGGTAGTAATGCTTGGCGGGATTGAAGTTGCCGATGCCCCGTGTCACGCCGTCGTTGAAAGCGTGCCAACGCGCGTCCAACGTTTTGGTACGTGCCAAATCTTCCCAACGGTATCCTTCGCCGCAAAGTTCACGTGTGCGCTCGTTGAGCAGGAAGCACATCATCTTTTGCGCGTTGCTCGTACAACCCAGAGCATCGTAAATAGGCTTGTCGACCACGGAGTTGTAAACATCCGCCACGCTGTTCAGGTGCAGGTTTGACGCTTGATTGTCCAAAGAACCTTCCGGCAAGTTGTTTGATTCGTAGTAGGTGTTGCTTTCCCAGTAGATGGCGCCTCCGTCGGTCTCGTCGAAGCCTCCGCCCTTGCCTGAACAGTCGGAGTTGTTCTTGTACGCTTGTCCGCCGTCGACGTTCTTGCTGCGGTATTCGCCTGCCACATATTGAGCGCGGTCGCGCACTCTGTTTATCCAGGAAATGGCGTTTCCGTACTCCGATTCACCCTTGCGGATGTAAGCCTCGGCAATCATGAGCACGTCGTCGGCCGAGCGTGCGATGATGCCGTCGCGTGTGCCGAACTGGGATGCGATGGCATCGCGGAAGCCGTCGCGGAACTTGGACAGAGCCACGGAACGCTTGTGCGGCGTGATTCCGTAGTAGTTTCCGGTGGCCTGGGTCGGATCGAGGTTCCACTTGAACGCCTGACCTTTGAAGTAGCGCACGAAAGTATGGGGAGCCTCTATTATGCCGTTCTTCAGGACTCTGACATCGGAAGCCCCGGTGTTGTAATCTTCGTAGCGCGTGTCTCCGGGGTCGTTTACGATATACTTGATGCCCAGTTCCGTGCTTTTGAAGCGCTTGTCACCGACTTTCACGCCGGCCGGGGCCTTGCCGCTTTGGATGTCTTCCTCCGTCCATGTCGGCGCGGTGCTCGTATTGTTGCAGCCATAGCAAGTGATGAATGACTTCCAGAAGCGCGAATCGTTCACGCGGTCGAACACCTGCATGGTGTACTCGGTGGCGCTGACGTAGGAAAATTCGCGGTCGCCCGATATGTCACGCGAGCATCCTTGCATGTCCTGGTATACGGACGGGAAATACAAGTGCATCTGGTTGCCGAAGCGTCCTCTTGTCGTGAGGTCTTTGGCGAACTGCGCCGCCAACACGACTTCGGTCGCCCTTTCGTTGGCACTGTTTGCTTCCGTGAAGTCCCACAGTTCCACGTAGTCGGCACACAAGGGATGTGCGGCCACGACTTCCTGACCGTATTTGATTACGGCATCCAAGTCGGCATCCACATAGTTGCCGTTCCAACCGCTGTATAGTTCGGAAGCGCGGAACAAGTGCACTTTCGCCAGATAGTGTGCCGCGGCATATTTGGTTATCCTTCCTGTTTGGTCTGCGGTCGCGGGCAACAGCTTGTAGGCTTGCTCCATGTCCGAGATGATTTGGGCATAGACTTCTTCCTCCGTGTTTCGGGTGAAGTAAGTCTCCACTTTTGTCGATGGGGTCAGTTTCAGAGGTACGCCGCCGTATTGCTTTACAAGTTCGAAGTAGGCATATCCTCTCAGGAAATATGCCTCGCCCAAGCGCGTGTTGTAAGTGGGACTGGATTGGTCGTAGTACGTCGGCAGGTTGTTCAACAAGATGTTGGTAGGCTCCACCAGTCCGTACATGTTGTCCCATAAGGGTTGGTTGGCATCCGTTTCCGAGGAATTCAAGTCCAGGCTATAGTGGTTCCATGCAGGCATGGTATTGTTGGCATCGGTAAACTCGTCAACTCCCATGTTATAGCATTCTATGGCCCAGACATAGTTGTACTTGAACTTCAGCTTCTGGTATGCGCCGGTTACCAGTTCGTCCAAGCCTTCCTGCGTGCGGAAGCGATCCGTACTATATTGGGTTTTCAACTCTTCGTCTAAGAATGAATCCTTGCAAGAAGTAGTTGCTACGCCCATAGCGGCAGCCATAAGGGTCGCAAATGACATTCTGTTCAGTTTCATGTTTCTTCTGTATTTATGGATTTAATTTATCGTTAATCGTAATGTCAAAAGCCTAAGTTCACTCCCACTACGAAACTTCTCAGGGTCGTGGCCGACCCATAGACCGGGCTGCCCGGGTTGTTGTCATAGTTGCGCAGGTCAGTGTCCAGCCAGTCGCACGCCTTGTAGATGGTAAAGGGGTTCATCGCTTGCACGTAGAGTTTCAGCGAACTTAATCCCGTGCTCTTGAGGAGTTTCTGCGGGAAGTTATATCCTAACGAGATGTTACGCATCTTGATGTACGAGCCGTCTTGGTAGTTCATGGACGAGCTGTAAGTGTCCGCCGCCTCGCCGTTGGAACCCGGAGAATAGTATTCGGCGTTCTCGTGTGTGTTGGCCACCCAGTAATCGAGCCTGCGCATCATGTAACGCCCGTCCAAAGTGGCCGCGCCTTGTGGCACGGTGAAGCCCCAGCGGGAATAGATGAAAAAAGACAACTCGATATCTTTGTAGATAAAGGTGTTAGTCCATCCTCCCGACCAGTCGGGGCGAACTTTCCCCACGATTTGCCTGTCGTAGGTAGCGTCAATCGCGCCGTCCTGGTTCAAGTCCTTTACTTTGATTTGTCCGGGCTTGCGTCCGTATTTTGCGGCCTCCTCGGCTTCCGACGTTTTCCAGATGCCGTCGTACACGTAGTCGTAGTACACCCCGATATCCTCTCCTACGAACCATCTCATGTTGACATCCTCTGTCCTGCCGTTGGACAATTCATCGATCTTGTCACGGTCTAACGACCAGGTCAAGGAGGTATTCCACATGAAATCCTTTGTTTTCACGGGAATCGCATTCACTTGCAGGTCGATGCCCCATCCGGAAGTCTTGCCGACGTTGGCGAGAGTGGAAGTGTAACCCGTCAACGAAGGGATGGTCATGGACAAGAGTAAATCCTTGGTCTTGGTCCAGTAGGCATCTATGCTTCCGTTCAGCCTGTTGTTGAAAAAGCCGTAGTCGATTCCGACGTTGAACTGTGAGGTGCGCTCCCAGCCCAAGTCGGGATTGGCCATGCTGGCGGCGTTGTTGGAGGACGGGTCGCTCGGCACGTAGCCCAAATCGGACGTGTCTTGCCCCCAGTTGTAGTACAGGGACTGTAAGGCTCCTTTGGTGGCGTATGCGCTGATGGCGGCATTGCCGGTAACGCCGTAACCGAAACGGAGCTTCAGTTGGCTGAGCCAGTCGATGCCTTGCATGAAGTTTTCCTGATCCATGCGCCATGCCAACGCCATGGAGGGGAAACTTGCCCACTTATGTCCGGGCGCGAGTTGGGACGCGCCGTCCCAACGCATGGAAGCCGTCAGCAGATAACGATCCATGAACCCGTAGTTCAAGCGCATCATGTAGGAAGTCATTTGCGTTTCCGTCAGTCCGGTGCCGAAGGAACTCAGCGTGCCGGAAGTGGACAGGTTGTACCATAATTCTTCGGCGGATGCCACGCTGTTGGCCCGCATGTCTCCCATTTCGTAATGATAGGCGGATGCGGATTGCATCAAGGTCAGGCCGATGTCATGCTTCTCGGCGAACTTCCTGTTGTAGTATATCAAGTTATCCAACGTCCACGAGCGTCTTTGCTGGTTGTTATACTGGGCGCGGTTGCTGCCGTCGCCGTTGATGCCGTCGGCGGCATTGGCGATGCCCAGAGTGTAATAGTGGAATTCAGGTCCGAACTGGAGGCGATAGGACAGGCCTTGCAAGGGCTCCCAGAATTTGCCGAAATCGACTTGGGCATAAATGCTGGCACTGGCGCGGAAAGTGCGGCGTTGGTTGGTGTTGTAGTCAAGTTCGCGGATGGGGTTGATGATGTTCACATCCCCGTTCGGGTTGCGGAGGTAGTTGCCGTTTTCGTCGTAAGGAACTGTCCAGGGCAACATCCCTTTCAAGGCACTGTACAGGTCTCCGGCTCCGGTTACGGATTTTGTGAAGCTGTAGCCGTAATCCTGATCGGAAAATGAGGCGTTTATCGATGTCCCCATCTTGAAGAAGTCGACGGGATTGGCATCGAACGAAGTTTTCAAGGTGTAGCGTTCGTATGATTGTCCCGGTTGCGTGCCTTTCTGGTTGAGGTAGCCGAACGAGGCGTATCCTTGGAACTTGTCGGTACCGCCGGACACGCTTAAGGTGTGTTCATGGGTGATGCCTGTCTGCTTGCCGTCGGCAGCCCAGTCGTAGGAGCCGACCTTGGAGGGGTCGTAAGTGCCGCCCTCCCATGCGCGTTCTATGTTGGCCCATGATGCGGCGACGGAGCCGAACGCGCTGAGGTCGGCTTCGTAAGTCGGAGTGGCCGACGGATAAGACCCCATGTTGTACTTGGCGAGACGGGCGTATTCGAGCCATTCGGCGGCGGACATCATTTCCGTCACGTCGCTCAGGACATCGATGGTGACAGTCCCGGAGTAGTTCAAGGTAATTTTCCCCTCCTTGCCTTTTTTGGTGGTAACGAGGACGACACCGTTGGCGCCGCGGGAACCGTAGATGGCGGTGGCGGAGGCATCTTTCAGAATGTCGATGCTCTCGATGTCGGCGGGATTGATGTTTTCGATTCCGCCATTCTGGATGACCATGCCGTCGACGACGTACAAGGGGCCTTGGCCTGCGTTAATGGAACGCACGCCGCGGATGTTGATTGTGCCTACTTCGCCGGGGCGCTGGCTGTTGGTGATGTCCACACCGGCGGCCTTTCCCTGCATGCCTTCCAAGGCATTCTTTACAGGCATGGCTCTCAGTTCGGCCTCACCTACGCGTGCCATGGCTCCCGTCACGTCCGTCTTCCTTTGTACGCCGTAGCCGACGACTACCACTTCTTCCAAAGTTTCTGAGTCTTCCGTCATCGTGACCTCCAGTCTCGTCCTGCCCGTGACGGGGAGTTCCTGGGTCTGGTAGCCCATGAAGCTGATTACCACCGTGGCATCGTTCGGCACTCCTTGGAGAGTGAAATTGCCGTTGATGTCCGAGATGGTGCCGTTAGTAGTGCCTTTCACCAGCACGTTGGCACCGGTCACGGGTTCGCCGGCCGAATCGATGATTTTTCCCGTGACCGTCTTGTCCTGTGCAAAGCCTCCCACCGCGAATAGCGAGATGAGAGCAGTAAGAAGCAGCCTGCGATGACAGGCGTTCAGGAACGTAAGTAACCTTTTGTCGCTTTCCATACAGTATCAATTTAATGGGTTCTGACAATACGTTCTGTGACCCGGAGCCGACAGCAGAACCCGTTGACTGACGGCCTTGGGGTGTTGACTTCGTTGAATGCGGGTTGCGGTTCGGCCTATTTCAAGCGAATTTGGCTCTGCTCTCGCCTTGCGCGTAGTCCCTTTTACAAAATTAGCGATTTTGTTTTACTCTTCCCCGTGTGTTAACGTAATTTAACCTGCAAGTCGGACGGAATTGTAAAAAAGACATAACTGCTCACCCGTATCCGACATCGTTGCCCCGCTCCCGTGCGTCATACAGGAAGCGCGGGGGGATACTCCTTGAAATTTCTTTGTTCCGGCGAGGCGGTTTAATCCCGCTTCTCCGGCACGACCCTTTTCTTCGTCCGTTTTTGCCCCGAATAAAAAGATTTCACTTGATGCCGGTTTTTCAGAAGAAAACCACTAACTTTGCATAGTTGCGGTTCGCCGCAAGGCCAAATGCGGCTTTTCCCCTGCGCATCGAACGGGACGAAACCGGAACGTTCTACTGGAAGTGCGGGGAGGAGGACATGACTTTCCGTGTGAGGACGGTTATGCTTACGCGCGTCCCGTCCGATTGTCCGGGAGGGGAAGCCTTACGAGGCGTGACCGCTTGCGGTCTGCCACGGTACGAGAGACGAGCGTCAAGGAATAAATAAGGAATAAACATGGATATGTCAAAACAAACATTCGCGGGAATGACCCGTTACCGATGGGTCGTATGTTCCATGCTGTTCTTGGCCACGGCCATCAACTACATGGATCGTCAGGTCTTGTCGCTGACATGGAAAGATTTCATCGCGCCCGAATTCGGGTGGAACGATACGGACTACGGGCTTATCACGGGTTGTTTCTCCATCGTGTACGCCGTGGCCATGCTGGTCGTGGGCAATTTCATCGACAAGGTGGGTGCGCGGCGTGGCTATCTGTGGGCTATCGGGCTATGGTCGGCCGGGGCATGCCTTCATGCCTTTTGCGGGATAGCCACCAACGGGATTCTGGGCGGCGGATGGCTGACGGGATTCGAGGGGGCGCGGCGGAGCTTGGCCGTATTGCGGACGGCGGGGGACGGCGTGTGGACGGTGGCGACCGTCAGCGTCTGGCTCTTCCTCACGGCCCGTTGCGTGCTGGCCATCGGCGAGTCCGGTAATTTCCCCTCCGCCATCAAAATCACGGCGGAATATTTTCCGAAAAAAGACCGCGGCTTTGCTACCGGGGTGTTCAACAGCGGGGCGCAGATAGGAGCCTTGCTCGCACCTTTCGTCATACCCCTGCTCGCGCGTTGCTGGGGATGGGAAATGTCTTTCCTGCTGGTCGGAGCGGTGGGCTTCCTTTGGATGGGCGTTTGGGTGTATGTGTACGACCCGCCGCAGAAGAGCAGGCATGTCAACGCCGCGGAACGCGCCTATATCGAGCAGGATGCCGCGGCTGACGCGACTCTCGCGGAAAGCACCGGAAAGGCCGGCGCGGCAAAGGGCATGGGCATCCAGAAGTGCCTGACCTACCGGCAGACGTGGGCGGTGGTGGCCGGACGCTTCCTGCCCGACGGTGTATGGTGGTTTTTCCTCTTCTGGGCTCCGGCATACGTGCACGATGTCTACGGGTACAGTTCGGACTCCGCGACGGGCATGTTGCTCATCTTCACTCTTTACCTGATTTCGATGCTTTCCATCGCGGGCGGCTACCTGCCCACGTGGTTCGTGGGCAGGGGGATGAATCCTTACGCTGGACGCATGCGTGCCATGCTCATCTATGCTTTCTTCCCCTTGATAGGCTTGGCGGCGCAACCTTTGGGACACTGGTCATACTGGTATCCGATAGTGATTATCGGCATCATCGGGGCGGCGCATCAGAGTTGGAGCGCGAACGTCTATTCCGTCGTCGGCGACATGTTCCCCAAGTCGGCGGTGGCCACGGTGACGGGCATCGGGGGCATGTCAGGCGGCATCGGCTGTCTGCTGTTCAACATGTGTTCCGGTATGCTGTTCACGTATTCCAAGGAGACGCAGATGGAATTTCTGGGCTTCCGCGGCATAGAAGCCGGCTACATGATAGTATTCATGGTGGCCTCGCTGGGCTACCTGCTGAGCTGGGCAATCATCAAGATTCTGGTGCCGCGCTACCAACTGATTAAAGAATAGGAGAAAAGGGACATGAGACCGTTTATGGACAAAGACTTCCTTTTGAGGACGGACACGGCGCGGCGACTGTACCACGAGCATGCCGAAGGACTGCCCATCATAGACTATCATTGCCACTTGAATCCGCGGATGGTGGCGGAAGACCACCGCTTCCGTTCCATCACGGAGCTTTGGCTGGGGGGCGACCATTACAAGTGGCGTGCCATGCGTGCCAACGGCGTGGACGAATACTATGTCACGGGGGACGCTTCGGATTGGGAGAAGTTCGAGAAATGGGCGGAGACCGTGCCGTACACGTTGCGCAACCCGCTGTATCATTGGACGCATCTGGAACTGCGCACGGCTTTCGGCATCAGCAAGCTGCTCAACCCCTCCACGGCACGCGAGATTTACGAGGAATGCAACGAGAAGCTGGCGCGACCTGATTTTTCCGCACGCGGCCTGATGCGGCGTTACCATGTGGAGACGGTCTGCACCACCGACGACCCGACCGACAGTCTGGAGCATCACGCCGCCACGCGGGAGAGCGGCTTTGAGATACGGATGTTGCCCACGTGGCGGCCAGACAAGGCGATGGCCGTGGAGGATTCCGCGGGCTTCCGTGCATACGTAGGGCGGTTGGAGGAGGCTTCGGGGCGTGCCATATCCGGCTACGACGACTTCATCGCGGCGTTGGAGGCGCGGCATGACTTCTTCGCCGGACAAGGGTGCAGGCTTTCAGACCACGGGCTTACGGAGTTCTATGCGGAGGACTACACGGAAGGCGACATCAGACGTATATATAATAAGGTATATGGAGGAAAGGCCTTGGACGAGGCGGAATGCGCCCGTTTCAAGTCGGCCATGCTGGTGGAGTTCGCCCGGATGGACGCGGAGAAAGGATGGACGCAGCAGTTCCATTACGGGGCGATACGCGACAACAACAGCCGGATGATGCGCCTCTTGGGGCCGGATACCGGTTTCGATTCCATCGGCGAGTTCAATACGGCCGTCCCTCTGGCTCGCTTCCTCGACCGGCTGGACAGCCGCGGCATCCTGCCCCGCACCATCCTCTACAACCTGAACCCCGCGGCCAACGAGATGGTGGCCACGATGCTCGGCAATTTCCAGGACGGGAGCGTGCCGGGCAAGATGCAGTTCGGCTCCGGCTGGTGGTTCAACGACCAAAAGGACGGCATGGAACGCCAGATGAACGCCCTTTCCCGCTTGGGGTTGCTGAGCCGCTTCGTGGGGATGCTGACCGACTCGCGGTCGTTCCTCTCTTATCCCCGCCATGAATATTTCCGCCGCACGCTCTGCAATCTTCTGGGGCAGGACGTGGAAGACGGCGAGATGCCCGTGGACGAGATGCCGCGCATCCGGCAGATGGTGGAGGACGTTTGCTACTACAACGCCAAGAATTATTTCAGATTTTAAGATAACGCTCTGTGGAAAAGACTTGGAGATGGTTCGGGAAGAAAGACAGGATTACGTTGCCCATGTTGCGCCAAATCGGCGTGGAAGGCATCGTGACGGCGTTGCACGACATCCCGAACGGAGAAACATGGCCTTACGAAGCCGTGGTGGAAATGCGCGACTACATTGCGGCGGCAGGCTTGCGCTGGTCTGTGGTGGAGAGCCTGCCGGTGAGCGAAAGCATCAAGTACGGCGGCTCCGACCGCGACAGGCTGATTGAGAACTATGCCGAGAGCCTGGCCAATCTGGGCAAGGCCGGTGTCAGGACGGTGTGCTACAATTTCATGCCCGTGCTCGACTGGGCGCGTACCGACTTGGAGCATCCGAACGCCGACGGCACGTCATCGCTATATTTCGACCGCGCCGATTTCGCTTATTTCGACTGTTGCATCCTGAAGCGCGAAAGAGCCGAGGCCGATTACGGGTCGGACATCATGGAACAAGTGGAACGGAAGAAAGCCGTGATGACACCGGAGGACGACCGCAGACTGGTGGAAAACATCATCATCAAGACGCAGGGTTTCGTGAACGGCAATATCAGGGAGGACGACGAAAGGCCGGTGGAAATCTTCCGTGGACTGCTCGGCTTGTACGAAGGCATCGACTGCGACGCGTTGCGTGAGAACATGCGTTATTTCCTTTCCGCAGTCATGCCGACGTGCGAGCGTTACGGGGTGGACTTGTGCGTGCATCCCGACGACCCTCCTTTGCAGATACTGGGCTTGCCGCGCATCGTGACGTGCGACGAGGACATCGCCTGGCTTCTGGGCGCGGTGGACAACCCGCACAACGGACTGACGTTCTGCGCCGGTTCTTTGAGTGCCGGGGCGCACAACGATGTGCCGGAACTGGCACGCAAGTATGTTTCGCGCACGAAGTTCGTGCATCTGCGCAGTACGGACGTGCTGCCCGGCGGGAACTTCAAGGAAGCGTCTCATCTGGCCGGGCGGGCGGGCATTGTCGATTTGGTACGCACGTTCCAGAAAGAGAACCCCTCCCTGCCCATGCGGGTAGACCACGCCCCCCTGATGCTCGGCGACGAGAAGATGGGATATAACGCCGGTTATTCGTTTCACGGACGCATGCTGGCTCTTGGACAGATGGAGGGCGTAATGGCGGTGGTAGACCGCGAGATAGCGGAAGGCTGGATTTAAGACGGGACGAATGCGGTGCAGGGCGGCTAAGAAAGCCAAGTTCGCTTGAGCTTCGCCGAGGTGCAGTCCGCATTGGACGAGGTCAAAGGTTATAAACAAACAACAATGAAGAACTTATTTGATATTCAAGGACAAGTGGTGGTCGTTACCGGCGGCACGGGCGTGCTGGGACGGGAAATCGGGGAATACCTTGCGTTGCAAGGTGCCAAGGTGGCGTTGCTGGGACGCAACGAGGAGACCGGGAGGCAGATTGCGGACGGAATCCGCGCCAAGGGCGGAGAAGCGGTGTTCCTGAAGACGGACGTGATGGATCCGGTTGCCGTGGAGCGGAACCAGCAGGACGTGCTGTCGGCCTACGGACGGGTGGATGCCTTGCTCAATGCGGCGGGCGGCAACATGCAGGGTGCCACCATCGCGCCGACGGGGACGTTCTTCGACCTCAAGGTAGAGGAGTTCGAGAGGGTACTGAACGTGAACTTGACGGGGACGGTCATCCCCACGCAGATATTCCTCCGCCCGATGGTGGAGGCCGGAAAAGGGGCGATTGTCAATTTCAGCTCGATGGCGGCTTTCCGCCCCATGACCCGCGTGTGCGGCTATGCGGCGGCCAAGGCGGGCATTTCCAACTTCACGGCTTTCCTTGCCAATGAGGTAGCCGCCAAGTTCACCCCCGGCATCCGCGTGAACGCCATAGCCCCGGGCTTTTTCCTGACCAACCAGAACCGCGCGTTGCTCACCAATTCCGACGGTAGCCTGACTCCGCGCGGCGAGGATGTCATCCGCCAGACGCCGTTCAAGCGTTTCGGCCGTCCCGAAGAGCTTTGCGGCACGATACATTACCTTATCAGCGAGGCCTCGGCTTTCGTCACCGGGACGGTGGCCGTGGTGGACGGCGGCTTCAACGCATTTGCCATGTGACGGGCGGTACG
>CAYXQT010000016.1:0-20472 GCA_964466445.1 uncultured Paraprevotella sp.
GGAAGAAACCGATAGGAGAAGCGCCGTTCATGCAAACCGTCGCATCGTGGTGGGGCTGGGCGAAACACAGCGATAGCGAGTATTTTATTAACAAGTTAAACAAGATTGCACCTTATGAAATCAAATTCAAACGTTAGACCGGCTATTATCCAAGATTTGGGTAACGGCTCGTTCCATTACAACTACAACGTAACGGAAAGGAAGATAGAAGACGAAGAAGTAGGCGAAAAGACCGTTTACGACTACGATACTGTGCAGGTGTGGGAAAAGCCGACATACGATAACTTGACACGCACCATCATACGCAGCGAGATAGACGAAACCGAAGAATTTTCTTTGATTAACGACTACTACGCTGCACAGTTGGGAGTAGAAACGGACGAAGACAGTAAGACAAAAGCAGTAAACGACTACAAGGCTTACCTCCAACACGTTGCCGACATCAAGAAGATGGTAAGGGAAGACCTTGCTACGGCAGGGTTGGAAACAAGCGCATAAAGTTATGGTAACATTAACAGAAATTGTAAACGTGATTGTTGGGCTTGTTGCGTCACTCGGCGGAATAAGCCTAATTAAATTCCTTTTCTTCATGAAGCCCGAAAAACGCAAAGCACAAGCGGAAGCCGGGCTAAAAGAAGTCGAAAAGGAGGAACGCGAGTTAGGCGTAATGAAAAAGCTCGTAGAAAGTTTGCAGCAACGAATAGAACAGCAAGACCAAAAGATAAAGGAGCTTAACGGACGGATGGATAAGCTGTATGTTCAGTTGCACGAGCAGGAGCGAGAGAATAACGCCCTTATTCGTGAAAATAACGAATTGCGGCTCGCGCTGAAAGAAGCGGAATATAACGTATGTGTGCGCCCGGATGATGAATGCTTCAAAGGGGCGGTTGCCGAAGCGTACTTATTGCAGATTGAAAAACTTGCGCAAGGCGACTATGACGCTTTCTATAAAACCAAAACGGAAGAAGAAACCGACAACAAGAAAGTAAACAATGAGGATAGCGGAATACTTGAAGAGTCTGATAAGGGCTAATAGCTTCGACAGCAGCAAAAGTTTCGCCCTTGTGCTTTCCGTGTTGGTTGGCGCAATGATTGGGCTTTGTGTTTGCTTCTGCCTTGTGTGGGATGTGTGCAGTAACGGACATTTGGAAACCGACCTCGAAGGATTGGGCATATTTCTACTATGTACCGGAGCATTCATGGCAGGGGGCGGAGTAAACAAAGCCCTTTCGGAGCGAAAAAAGACTTTGAATAAAGACGGAGGTATTAACAACAAAAAGGATTAAGATATGGCAAAAATTGAAATTTTAGCACCATTCATTTTAAGTTGGGAAGGCGGATTTTCTAACCACCCGAACGACAAGGGAGGGGCAACTAACAAGGGAGTAACCATCGCGACATGGAAACAAGTAGGTTACGACAAAGACGGCGACGGAGATATAGATGTAAACGACCTGCGTATGATAACAGAAGCCGACGCGGTTAGCCGTGTCATGAAGCCGCACTATTGGGACAGGTGGAAAGCCGACAGGATAGAAAGCCAGTCTATTGCAAACATTGTTGTGGACTGGGTATGGGGAAGCGGAAAGCACGGGATTACGGAAGTACAAAAAATTCTACCCGGATTAACCGTTGACGGGATTGTAGGAGAAAAGACGTTAGCCGCTCTCAATGCTCAAGAACCCCGTTCACTTTTCGACCGGATTAAACGGGAACGGGAAGAGTTCATAGAAAATTTGGTAAGGCGCAACCCGTCACAAAAAGTTTTCCGCGCCGGTTGGTTACGTAGGCTTTCATATATTAACTACGGAAGTCTGACATACAACGCCGTACCTCCTACAAAACATTCATTCACGGACATATAACAATAGGTATGAAATGGATTACCCGTATTACATTATTGATTTGCCTGACATTGCCGACGTTGTTATCCGGGTGCAGTACGACACGGAAGACAGCAAAAGGCACGGAACAGACAAACGTAGCCGCCATACAGGGAACAGACCGGGCGGAAGAAGAAAAGCGTTTGGCGGAAGTCATAACCAATACAGAAACAAACGACCGTACAAACGTGGTTATCGAGTTCACGAAAACGGAGTATGCCGACGGGACTACGGAAGCGACGGCAGAACCGCCCGGAGGAATTGGGGAACAGCCCCCGAAAGCGGGAAGCAAAGGCGGCATAAAGTCCGTTACCACCGGAAAAATAACCATCAACGGAAACCGGCAGGAAACGACGGCGACAACGCAGACGGAAGCCGACGAAAGAAAATCCGAAACGCAGACAAGAACGGGAGTAAGCGCGGACAAGAATGCGACCATAGAAACGGAACAGGAAAAGAAGCCTAAAACGGGTTGGCTGGATTGGATTTTCTTAGCCGGAATAGTGGCAGCTTGCGCCGCCGGTATTGTTTACGCTGTCAAACGCAGATGAAAAAAGTACCCGAAAAAGTAAATTCGGGTACTTTTTCGGGTACTTAATTCTTAAATCACTGATTTTCAGTGTTTATTGCGGAGAGAGGGGGATTCGAACCCCCGATGCGCTTTGGGCGCATACACGCTTTCCAGGCGTGCCTCTTAAGCCACTCGAGCATCTCTCCTTCCCAAAACGGAGGCGAGTTACAAAAAAGATATGCCACCGTCTTCCAGTGCAAAAATATTCTTTTTTTTCCGGACTGCCGCCATACTCCGCCAAAAAAGTGCGTATCATCCGCCAAAAAGTTTGATTTTAATCTTTCGACGGCTTCATTTGCGGGCATCGGGATACATTTCCAACGCGTTTTCATAAGTCTGTTCGGCAACCGTTTCCACAGGCAAACCGTAAACTTCCGCCACTTTCACCAATGTGTGCAGGATATGTGCGCTTTCGTTCCTTTTGCCCCGGTAAGGCTCCGGCGACAGATAAGGAGCATCGGTTTCCAGCACCACCCGTTCTATCGGTATCTGCCGCAACACCTCCGGCAAGGCGGACTTCCTGAAGGTCAGCACGCCGTTGACACCTATCATGAATCCCTCGAACGAAAGCAGTTCCCGCGCCTCTTCCACCGTACCGCAAAAGCTGTGGAAGACTCCTGCGACACCTCTCGGACGGAAAGGAGAGAGCAAATCCACCAATTCTTTCTGCGCGGAACGGGAATGAACCATCAGAGGCAACCCGTAGGCCAGCGACCACTCCGTCTGGCGACGGAACGCCTCCTGTTGTTCCTTGTAATAAGTACGGTCCCGATAATAGTCCAATCCCACTTCGCCGATGCCTATGAAAGGATGACCGGCTCGCAACAGTGCTTCCATACGTTCGAGCGTCTCGCCGTAATCCGCTCTCACTTCCGTAGGATGAAGTCCCAGCATAGGGTAAAAGAAGTCCGGCCGATCCGTGCACAATCCCAACATGGCAGGAACCGTCGACTCGTCTATGTTGGGCAGGAACACCTTTTCTACCCCGTTCTGTGCGGCGCGGGAAACCACCTCGTCCAAATCCCCGACAAAAGCCTCGTCGAACAAATGGGCATGCGTGTCAATCATTCTCATCACCGCTCACCTGCCCTTTCAAGACTTTCGTCCCGACAAACTTCGCGCCATCTCCCACAGCGGTTCCTTCCGTTCCTCCGGTAAATCCACCTTGTCCAGGATTCCGCGTGCCCGTTCAAAATAGAAACGGATTTTCTCGTCGCACAAGGTACGAACGCCAATCTTGTCATACAGTTCCGTCTCAGCGGCTATTTTTTCTTCCGGGTCATAAGTCCCCTCCTTTTTCTCTATCCACCGCTCCAACCGCTCGCGGTCGGCTGGCATGGCATGCCCTAACGCACTGATTAGCATGTAGGTCTTCTTATTGCACAAGATATCCCCTCCGATTTTCTTTCCGAACACCGCCGGATCGCCGTAAACGTCCAGATAATCATCCTGCAACTGGAAGGCCAGACCGAGGTTCTCGCCGAAATGGTAAAGAAGTTCGGCATCCCGGCGGGGAGCGTCCCCCAGCCATGCCCCGATTTTCAGGGAACAAGCCAATAGCACGGAAGTCTTCAGACGAATCATCTCGATGTATTCATCTTCGCTGACCTCCGTGCGGGTCTCGAAATCCATGTCGTATTGCTGCCCCTCCCCTATTTCGAGAGCCGTTTCGGTAAACAAGGCCATGATGTTGCCCAAATGTTCCGCCGGACAGCCTTGCTGCATGTAGCGGTAAGCCATGACCAGCATGGAATCTCCGCTCAATATCGCGGCGTTGACGTTCCACTTCCTATGCACCGTGGCCATGCCCCGCCGCATGTCGGCCCTGTCCATCAAATCGTCGTGCAACAACGTATAATTATGGTATATCTCGATGGCCAAGGCCTGGGACACGACCGCCTCCACCTCTTCCTTATAAAGGTTGTAGGCCATCAGCATCAGTACCGGGCGGATTCGCTTCCCTCCCATCGAAAGGACGTAACGAATCGGCGCGTAGAGTTCCGTCGGCTGACGCTCGAAAGACATCTGGGCAATCTCGCCGTTGACGTAGCGCAAAAGTTCTTTCCAATTATACATAGGCCATGGTCTTCTACGCAAGGAGGCCGCCGTGGGCAGCCTCCTTTGCATATTTTATCATTACGTCGCGCGTCTCATTGCAACCTGAACATCACCGGCAACGAGAACCTCACACGTACCGGTTTGCCCCTTTGCTTGCCGGGACTCCACTTCGGCATAATCTTCAGCACGCGTTCGGCTTCTTTCGACAAGTAAGGATCCGGACTGCGCACTATCTTGATGTCCACGATGGAGCCGTCCTTGTTCACCACGAACTGGGCGTACACGCGTCCCTGAATGCCCTGTTCCACGCAAATGGGCGGATATTTGATGTTGTCGGACAGCCACTTCATGCAGGCCTCATCACCTCCCGGGAAGCGCGGATTCTCCTCGACAATCTCGTAAATCTGGTTTTCGTCCACCTCTTCCGCTACCGGCCCCACCGGCCCCGTGGCTACCGGGGCGGTTACGCCCGTGCCCGGAGTCGTCACGATGGCTTGGTTTACTTCCTCGGAAGTTTCCACTTCCTCTTCCACCAGTTCCGTCTCGTTAGTCACGATATTCAGGATTTCGGCAATCTTGGGTGCGGCCGCCGGAGGGGGAGCCACCACTTCCGGTTGTTGCGTGATGGGAATCATGTCTTCCTCCACCGCCGCCGTGAACACCGGTTCCATCTCAATGATTTTCCTGTCATGCTGCGTCCATTCGAATGCGACGAACATGGCCGCCAAGGCAAGGACAAGACCCATCAGCAACCCCGTGCCTTTCTTGCCTTCGAGATCCGCGCTCAATGATTTTTTAACTTCCATATCATATTCAGTTTTTACGTATTTCCCTTTAAGCGCAAAAATAGCACATTTTTTTATATCACACGCGCTCCGCCCCGATTTTTTTCCCGATTCCCGCAATTTTTTTCGTTCCGCACCCTAAACCGGGCTTTTCCGCGTTATACAACAGGCGGCATGCCCGTGCGGAATTGTCGTGCAAAATAACCGGATGTTTCGGAAAATCCGTATCTTTGGCCACAAATTCATTTCCTGATGAAGAAGAAGCTCGTTTTAGCATTATATGTCCTGACTGCCGCAGTGTCTTACGCCCAAGAAAGCAACTCCGTGTTCAACTTTCTGGAAATGCCGGTGTCCGCACATTCCACGGCGTTAGGCGGGCGCAATATTTCCCTGATAGAAGACGATGCCTCGCTCGTCTTCGGCAACCCCGCACTGCTCAGTTCCGTCAGCGACAAGACGCTGGGCCTCAACTTCATGACTTACCTGCAAGGGTGCAACGTGGGGAGCGCGGCTTTCGTCAAGATATTGGGAGAGCGTTCCACGACGGGTGTCACGGCGCAATACGCCCATTACGGCACCATGGACGAAATCACGGCCGACAACGTGACCGTGGGTTCTTTCTCGGCCATGGACATGGCTTTGAGCGGCATGTATGCCTACAACCTCAACGACCGTTGGGCAGGCGGTGCCACGGGCAAGTTCATCTACTCGAAATACGGCGACTATTCGTCCGTGGCACTGGCCGTGGATTTGGGCGTGAATTACTACGATGAGGACGCGGACTTCTCGCTGTCGGCCGTGGCACGCAATCTGGGCGGACAGGTAAAGGCGTTCGGCGATGTCCACGAGAAACTGCCCTTTTCCATGCAGGTCGGGATTACGAAAGGGTTCGACCACGCTCCGTTCCGCGTGTCCGTCACCCTCACGGACCTGACGCGTTGGGACAAGGACTATTATTTCGCGTCGGGCAAAGAACTGTCCACGGGCAAGATGCTCATGAACCATCTGGCGGCAGGCGTGGATTTCCTGCCTACCGACTACATGTACTTGTCCTTGGGCTACGACTTCAGGAAAGCCAACGAAATGAAAGCGGCGGGGTCTTCCCATGCCGCGGGTCTCTGCGCCGGCGCGGGCATCCGCCTCTCCCGTTTCAGCTTCGGGCTGGCTTACGCCCAATACCACGTGTCCGCCCCCTCGCTCGTCTTCAACACGTCCTGCTACCTGTAAGGGCGGACGGGGACACCCGAAATCGCACATGATGACATAATACAGAATGACATGAAGAAAATAACGGTTGCCATAGACGGTTTCTCCTCCTGCGGGAAAAGCACGATGGCCAAGGATTTGGCTCGCGAAACGGGCTACGTTCACATCGACAGCGGGGCCATGTACCGCGCCGTCACGCTCTATTGCCTCCGGCACGGGCTGTTCCACGGCGACGAGGTAGACATCGACCGCCTGAAAGCCGCCCTCCCGCATCTGGACATCTCCTTCAAGCTCAATCCGGAGACGGGAAGTCCTCAGACCTGTCTGGACGGGAAGTTGGTGGAAGACGACATCCGCGCGCTGGACGTGTCGTCCAAGGTCAGCATCGTGGCCGCGCTCGGTTTCGTGCGCGAGGCCATGGTCGACCTCCAGCGGCGGATGGGACGGGAAAAGGGCGTCGTCATGGACGGACGGGACATCGGCACGACGGTATTCCCCGATGCCGAGCTCAAGATATTCGTTACCGCCTCGCCCGAAATCCGCGCCCGGCGCCGCTACGACGAATTGCGGGCGAAAGGGGAAAAGGGCAGTTACGAGGAAATCTTGGAGAACGTGAAAGAGCGCGACCGGATTGACACGAGCCGCGCCGTGAGTCCGCTCCGCAAGGCCGACGATGCCATTGAGCTGGACAACAGCTGCATGACGATTTCCGAACAAAGGGAATGGCTCGCGGCTCGGTTCCGCAAGGCTTCGGAAGCGGAATGAGGGGACACCTGCATGGCATGCGGCAAGCGGCATTGCCAACGTGGCAGCATCGTCCCAAATGACTGCGAAAGGCGAAAAAACGATTCGCGCCGGTTGGTTTTTCATTCGGCGCAGGACGGGGCGGCGATTTCCGCGCAACGGGAAACGGGGTTGTCCGGTACGGCCTTTCGAGGCACAAAGGATTTCTGAAAATGACGATAGAAATAGACAAGGGATCGGGTTTCTGCTTCGGCGTGACCCGCGCCATCAACAAGGCGGAAGAAGAGCTGGCACGGGGCGGCACGCTCTACTGTTTGGGCGACATCGTGCACAACGGCAAGGAATGCGACCGCCTGAAGAATCTCGGCCTCGTCACCATCGACCACGCCGCGTTCTCGGCCTTGCGCCGCGCCAAGGTGCTCCTGCGCGCCCACGGAGAGCCCCCGTCCACGTACAGGATGGCCGAAGCCAACGGGATTGAAATCATAGACGCGACCTGCCCCGTGGTGCTTCACTTGCAGGAACGTGTCAAAAGGGAATACCGGGCGGGCGGCGCGGAGAACAAGCAAATCGTCATCTACGGGAAAAACGGCCATGCCGAGGTGCTCGGCCTCGTGGGGCAGACCGACGGCAAGGCCATCGTCATCGAATCGCCGGAGGAAGTGGACAAACTGGATTTCGACAGGGACATCTGCCTGTATTCGCAAACCACCAAACCGCTGGACGGTTTCCGGAAAATCGTGGAATACATCAGCGGGCACATCTCCCCCTCCGCCGTTTTCCGCTACTGCGACACCATTTGCCGCCAAGTGGCCAACCGCATGCCGCATATCCGTGATTTCGCCTCGCGCCACGACGCAATCCTTTTCGTGTGCGGCAAAAAAAGTTCCAACGGGAAAGTCCTGTATGACGAATGCCGGAGCGTAAACCCCCGCTCGTATCTGGTGGATGATGCCTCGGAGATTGATTTCTCCCGGCTGAAGGACTGCCGTTCGGTAGGCATCTGCGGAGCCACTTCCACCCCGAAGTGGCTGATGGAGGAATGTGCCGAGGCTCTCCGGAAACGGATATAAGCGTGTGGCTTCGGCTTGACTCCCGGCGATGGATATCCGCAAGTTGCCGAATGGGCGAAGTCCAAGCCGCCATTATGTCCGGGAAGCACGCTACGGAACGCCGCTCGCGCCGCCGTGCCGAAACACCGGCGGGCAAGGAGGTCGCCCGGAATCTTAAAAAAAGCCAAAACGCCGCGGGCAATCGAAATATAAGTGAACGTCGGCGTGTTTTCTCCGTCCGATTGCCTATTTTTGGACGTTTATCAAAATCCGCGAAAGACATTATGGTACAAGAAGTGAAAATACGTTGCAAAAACAACGAAAGAACTCTCCGCCTTCCTGTCGGGAGCACGCTTTGGGATGCTTATCACGCGTCAGGCTTGCAAATGCCTTACGGGCCGGTGAGCGCGAAGGTGAACAACAAGGTGGAGGGGCTCCACTACCGTTTTTACAACGACAAGGACGTGGAGTTTCTCGATGTCACCTCGTCTTCGGGAATGCGGACTTACACGCGCTCGCTTTTCTTCGTGCTGGTGAAGGCGGTGAAAGACTTGTTCCCCGGTTGCATGCTTCGCATCGGAACGCCGGTGTCGAGAGGGTACTATTGCGACCTGCGCATGGGGCGGCCGGTGGAGGAAGACGACGTGGAGGCCATCCGGCGCAAGATGCGCGAGATTGTGGACGCGGACATGCCGTTCCACCGCATACAATGCCCTACGGAGGAAGCGATAGAAATGTTCCGCCGCGAGGGAATGGCGAGCAAGGTGCTGCTCTTGGAGAGCTACGGGGCTATCTACACGCATTATTACCGCTTGGACCGGACTGTGGATTATTTTTACGGTTCGCTGTTGACTTCGACGGGAGGGCTGAAGGTGTTCGACATAATGAAATACTACGACGGCCTGTTGTTACGCATCCCGTCGGGGAAGAACCCCGAAAAGTTAGAGGAGATGGTGCATCAGGAGAAGATGCTTGAAATCTTCCGCGAACATCACCGTTGGCAGGAAATCGTGGGGCTGAACACGGTAGGAGATTTCAACAAGGCTTGCCAGGAAGGGCATGCCACGGAACTGATTAACGTGGCGGAAGCTTTGCAGGAGAAGAAAATCGTACAGATAGCCGATAAGATACAGTCGAGGAGAAACCTGAAACTGGTCCTGATTGCGGGGCCTTCGTCGAGCGGAAAGACGACGTTCAGCAAGCGGCTGTCCATCCATTTGGCGGCGAACGGGATGAGACCTTATCCCATATCGTTGGACGATTACTTCTTAGACCGGGAATGCACGCCGAAGGACGAGAACGGAGACTATGATTTCGAATCGCTCCACGCCTTGGACCTTCCGTTCTTCAACAGCCAGTTAGAGGCTTTGCTGTCGGGCGAGGAGGTGGAACTGCCCCGTTTCAACTTTCAGACGGGCATGCGCGAGAAGAGCGGGAAGAGACTTCGGCTGGAAGACCGGATGATTCTGATTTTGGAGGGCATCCACGGCTTGAACCCCGAGTTGACGGCGAGGATTGAAGACCGGTACAAATACCGCATTTATGTGTCTGCCATGACGACCATCCTTTTGGACGCGCACAATTACATCCCGACCACGGACAACCGCCTGTTGCGCCGTATCATCCGCGATTACAAGTACCGGGGCTATTCGGCGTTGGACACCATCCGCCGCTGGCCGAGCGTGCGCAAGGGGGAAGACAAATGGATTTTCCCTTATCAGGAGGAGGCCGACGCGATGTTCAACAGCGCCTTGCTGTTTGAGCTGGCGGTCATCCGCAACCGTGCGCTGCCGCTGTTGGAAAGGGTGCCCGAAAACGTGCCGGAATATTCCGAGGCTTACCGCCTGCGCAAGTTCCTGCGCTATTTCGTGCCGATGTCAGACGATGAAATCCCGCCTACGTCCCTGCTGCGCGAGTTCGTCGGGGGGAGTTCCTTCCGTTACTAACGGACGGAAACATCGCTCGTATATCCGTTCGCTCAGCCGGAAAACCGGATAGGAAGCCAATATCCCGGCGATGACGTCCACTAAGTAATGAGCCTGGATATAGACGGTGGCCAACGTCAAAAGGAAAGCGAAAGGCAACAGCAGGAAGAAGAAACGTCTGCTCTGCGGACGGACTGTATAAAGCAGGATGAAAGTAATGCCGACGTGCGAGGAAGGAAAGGCGGCCGTGGGGCGTTCGCCGGAGGCTTGAGCCCATTCGACCAGACGGCAGAAGAAGCCGCCGGCGTAGCCCGGCGGAGGGAGCATGTCGGTATGGCGGCTGAAGTAAGTGCCTAAGGACGGGAATATCCCTTTTTCGATGTCGTCCGTGGGCACGGCCTGAAAGTAGAATTGGGGGCCGGCGGCGGGAAGGAAAATATAGACAAGATAAAAGACGAAAAAGGAACACAAGACGGTGAACGAGGCTTTCTCGTAACTGCCGTTGCGGCAGAGGAAGAAGAAGACCATGACGGCCAAAATCATCGGGAAATAAGAGAAGTAGCCCATGTTCAAGGCTTCGGAGAACCAAGGCCACGGACAAAGGCGGCTGAATTCCAAGGAAGGTTGACAACCGAACAGTGCCGCGTCCCACCGGGCGAATATGTAATCCGAATTGGGAAGCGTGCGGTTGAACTCGTAAGTGTCCGGATACCAGTAGCAGAGCAAGGACATCTGCGCCGTGATGCGAATGAAAGTCATGAGCCTGCGCGGCCAAAGGAGATAGGTTCTCCACAGGAAGAGTGTGCCGAGGAGGATGTACAGGCGACCGGCCAACATCTCCCGGGGGTGATTCATGTGCGGCCAAAGCGCGAACATGGTCAGGGTCGTGAGAGCGCCGTAGATTACGGACAGCCATTCAACCGGCCATAATCCTTTGTACTTATGGTCGTTTCCGGCAAGCCAGCGGAAGAGGTCTTTCATAGCCACCCTTCTTGCCTGTACCAGGCAATCGTTTCCTTGACTCCTCGCGCCAAGGAATATTGGGGACGGAAATCCAGTTCTTTCACGGCCGGGCGGATGTCGCATTGCCAGTTGCGCTGGCACAGGATGTGGAACTTGTCGCCGTTGAGGGTGGCGGTGCGCCCCCGCCACGAGCTGAACCGGTCGTTCACGGCGCATACGGCGCGGAGGAACCACACCGGTGCCTTGATGCGAATCATGAACGGATGCCCGAGTTCCGCGCGTATCAGCCGGCTGAATTCCGCGCTGTGGTAGACGTTCCCGTCGCTGATGAAGAACTCGCGCCCGACGACATCCTTTGTCATGGCGGAGAAGACGGCTTGCACGAGATCCTTCACGTAGACGAACGTGATTTCCTGCGGACGGTAGCCCACGCTGAAGTCCACGTGCCGCTTGATGCTTTGCGCCATGACGAAATAGTCCCTTTCACGCGGGCCGTACACGCCGGTGGGGCGGAGGATGACGTAAGGGAATCCTTTCAGGGACTTGAGATAGCGTTCGGCTTCCAGTTTGCTTTCTCCGTATGCCGTGTTGGGACGGGGCGTGTCGTCTTCCCTTATCGGGGCGTATATCCGGGGGTCGTCCGGAGTGGCGCGGCGGACTGCCTGTTCGCGTATGGCACCGAACACGCTGAGGGAACTTATGAAAACAAAACGTCGGGGTGTCATGTCCGCTTCGCGGAGCGCGTCGACGAGATGGCGGGTGCCTTCCGTGTTGGTACGGAAAAAGTCCTCGCGCCGGATGCATTTGGTGGCTCCCGCCGCATGCACCACGACATCCCAGCCGCCGAACGCGGCCTTGCATGCCGCCAGTTGGGAACGCAGGACATCGGGATGCCCCAAGTCCAGTTCCGCGAAACGAACCCGGGAATCCTGAAGATATTCCCGGCTGCTGGTGGCGCGCATGCCCGCCCACACCGAGTGTCCTTCCTCCAGTCCCTTTTCAACGATAAAACTGCCGATGAAGCCGCTGGCTCCCGTAACCAATATTTTCATACGCGTCTTGTTTATTCGCTGTAAGTGCCGTCCGCATTCTTCACGGGTTCCACGTGGATGCCCACATGGGTTTCATTCCCGTATTTCTCCTTCAGCTTCCCCTCTATCACCGATGCCTTGGCGTGCGCCTCGTACAAGGTCAGATGCCCGTCCATACGGACGTGCATCTCTATGGCGTAGTGGTTGCCGATGCGGCGCGTGCGCAGGTTGTGCAGGGCCGAAATCCCCGGCGTCTCCTCCGCGGTGAGGCGGATTTCCTTTTCCACCTCGGCAGGCAGCGACTTCTCCGTCAACTCGTCCACGCACGGCTTCAGAAGCCTTGCCGCCACTTTCATGATGAACAGGCTCACCGCGACGGCCGCCATCGGGTCGAGCACGCGCCACTGCTCGCCCAAGGCGATGGCTCCTCCTATGCCCGCCGCCGTTCCGACGGAGGAGAGCGCGTCGCTCCGGTGATGCCACGCGTTTGCCACGACGGCACCGGAACGTATGCGCCGCCCCACGCGGACGGTGTAGCGGTAAAGTGCCTCCTTGACCGCGAGGGAGACCACCGCCGCGGCGAGCGCGGACAGTCCCGGGGCGGGCAGGCGGCCTCCCAGCCACACGGTTTGGATGGCCCGCAGCCCGTTCCAGCATATTCCCGCGCCGACGGCGAAAAGCGCCACGCCTATCGTCGCCGTCGCCAGCGTCTCGTACTTGCCGTGGCCGTATTCGTGATCCGTGTCCTCCGGCTTGTTCGAGATGCGCGTGAAGACCAGCACCACGATATCCGTGGCGAAGTCCGACAACGAATGCACGGCATCCGCTATCATCGCCGCGCTATGCCCCGCGGCACCCGCCGTGAACTTGAACAGGACTAACAGGAAATTTACAAGACTTCCCGCCCATGTGACTCGGTAGATGGCCTTTTCCCGTCCGGTTAATTCCATTGGCCCGTTGGCTTATGAAGAAAACGCAAAGATAAGCATTTTCGGAAAAAAACAAGGGAGAAAAGCCGAAGGACAAGAATAAATGTGTTTTCTTTGCAGAAAGATTGCAGACAACGGACTTCTTAAACATCAAACTTAACTATGGAAAAAACGGGGAAGAAAGGCGGCAGGCACCTGAGGAAAAAAGTGCTGGCGAAAATGTTAATGGACCTTTTTCAGAACAACCCTGCCGAGGTTTACGACATCAAACGCATATACAAGTACTTGAAGCTCGACACCTATCCCGCCAAGTCGCTTTGCATGGACTTGCTGGAAGAGTTGGCGATGGACGACTACATAAAGGAGACGGAGAGGCTGCACTTCCGCCTGAATACCACGGGGCAGGTGTTCGAAGCCGTCTTCAACCGCAAGGCGAACGGAAAGAACACCGTGACCCCGCTGGACGGAGGGGAGCCCGTCCTCGTGGCAGAGCGGAATTCCTTGCATGCCATGGAGGGCGACAAGGTGAAAGTAACCCTGCTGGCCCGCAGGAAACACCACGTGCGCGAGGCGCAGGTCACGGAAATCCTCGAAAGGGGGGAGAAGACTTTTGTCGGACGGCTGGAAGTGCGCAAGGACTACGCATTCCTGCTCACCGAAGACCGCACGCTGGCCAACGACATCTTCATTCCCAAAAGGGCGTTGAAAGGCGGAAAGAGCGGGGACAAGGCCGTGGTGAAGATTACCGAATGGCCCGAATACGCCAAGAACCCGATAGGCAAGGTCGTGGACATATTGGGCAAGAGCGGGGACAACACCGCGGAAATGCACGCCATCCTGGCAGAATACGGATTGCCTTACACTTATCCCAAGTCCGCGGAGGACGAGGCGGAGAAAATCTGCCCGGACATCACGGCCGAGGAAATAGCAAGGCGCGAGGACATGCGCGGAGTGACGACGTTCACCATCGACCCGAGGGACGCCAAGGATTTCGACGACGCGATTTCCATCCGCAGGACGGACGACGGATTGTGGGAAGTGGGGGTGCACATCGCGGACGTCACGCACTACGTGAAAGAGGGGAGCGTCATAGACAAGGAAGCCGCGAAACGCGCCACCAGCGTGTATCTGGTAGACCGCACCGTCCCGATGCTGCCCGATCGCCTGTGCAACTTCATCTGTTCCCTGCGCCCGAATGAAGAGAAGCTGACTTACAGCGTCGTCTTCAGGCTGGACGGCAAGGCCGGGGTCAAGGACTGGCGGCTGGCACGCACCGTCATCAGGAGCGACCGCCGTTTCACCTACGAAGAAGTGCAGAAAGTGCTGGAAGACCATAAGGAAGCGTCACCCGAAGACTACGAGGCGCCGGGCGACCACGCGGCGGCCCCGGACTTCAGCGGGCCGGACGTGCTTCCCGCCGAGCATTTTGCCGAAGAACTGATTACGCTGAACCGCCTCGCCAAACAGCTTCGCGCCCGGCGTTTCGAGCAGGGCTCCATCAACTTCGACCGCAGCGAGGTGCGCTTCGACATCGACGACAACGGCAAACCGACAGGGGTGTACTTCAAGGTGGCGAAAGACGCCAACAAGCTGGTGGAAGAGTTCATGTTGCTTGCCAACCGCACGGTGGCCGAGAGCGTGGGGAAGCAACCTAAGAACAAAAAGCCCAAGACACTGCCCTACCGCGTGCATGACTTGCCGGACAGGGACAAGCTGGTCAACTTGAGCGAGTTTATCGTGAAATTCGGCTATAAGCTGAAACCGACGGGAACCAAGGAAGAAGTCGCCAAGGGGCTGAACAAGCTGTTGGGCGAAGTACGGGGAAAGAAAGAGCAGAACTTGATAGAGACCCTTTCGCTGCGGGCGATGATGAAGGCGTATTACAGTACGCATAACATCGGGCATTACGGGCTGGCGTTCGACTACTATACGCATTTCACCTCTCCCATCCGCCGTTATCCCGACGTGATGGTGCACCGGTTGCTGGCGCGGTATGCCGACGGGGGGCGCAGTGCCAGCCAGGACAAGTACGAAGAGTCGTGCGAGCATTGCAGCGAGATGGAACAGCTGGCCGTCGGCGCGGAACGCGCCAGCGTCAAGTACAAGCAGGTGGAATTCATGAGCGGCAAGCTGGGACAGGTGTTCGAGGGAACCGTCAGCGGCGTGACGGAGTTCGGCCTGTATGTGGAAATCGACGAGAACAAGTGCGAAGGTCTGGTGCCTCTGCGCGACTTGGACGACGACTATTACGAGTTCGACGAACGCAACTATTGCCTGTGGGGGCGCAAGCATCATCACCGTTATTCCCTCGGAGACGCGGTGAGGGTGAGAGTGGCGAGAGCCAACCTGGAAAGGAAGCAGTTGGATTATGCTTTGGTCAGGGAATGAAAAGATTAGATTCAAAATCGAAGTGCAAAAATCCAAGCCAAGAGCAACTGGCAATACAAAAAAAGAAAAGAGGGGGCGAACCCTTCTGAAATTACTGATTTTGCGTTGCCATGCACTACCGTCAGATAACTTCGGAACAAAGACCGCAATTTTTTGTGCCGTTGCAAAAGAAGACGGCAGGAAAAGAAACCGCCCTATCAACGAGCGCAAGCCAGTCGATCCTCTCTCGTAGTTTAGGCGCAACGGGACCGGAAGTGGGAAGTACTGAAGGAACAAAGCCCGCGGGATGGCTCATGGCGTGGCGCAGACGCACCACGGGGAACAGCCGCAAGGATAGTGTAGTCGTGTGGAAGCGTTGAAGCATATGAAGCGGGACGAATAGCCGCCGAAGCAGGTCGCGGAGTACATGAGAAAGAAGGCAGGCTCATGTCGCACGAACTGACATGTTGGTACGTAGAACGAATGAAAGCGGGGGACTGGCGGGACATTGCCGCCACGGCATGAAGTACGGCAGGCTGAATCGCACAGCCAAGGCGGGAAGCACCCCGGTCGCATAGGCATTCATGACAGGCCGGAGGAGGCGAACAGCAGACGCTTCGACGACTGGGAAATGGACACGATGGCGGGCAAGAACGGCAAAGGTGCGATACTCACGCTCACGGAACGTCCGACCAACTTCATTCTCATGGAGAAACCTGAACACATGTCCAGCTTTTCCGCTATGTACACTGTCATAGGTCAGTCAACTTCATCCCCATGGAGAAACCCGGATACGGCAGAGAGGCCGCATACGCGGCGAGAACCGCAACCAGGCTGTCGTTGCCGTACATATGAGGCGGGGTGAAGACCATGACGGCGGACTTCGGCAACCTGAGCAATTCCTTCCCCAAAAAGGTACAGGTCAAGATAAACGCAAGGCCAAGGGAGAAACTCAATTTCCCGACGCCGAAACGTGAGTTCTTCGAACATTTCCTCTGATTTCGCACTTGCCAGTTGACTCTACAGTGGCCATCTCGCAAGAATACTTTACGAGAATTCATGCGCCTTTTTATTGCAGATAAATAAAAAATCCGTTACTTTTGTTCCGAAAGTAGCGACAACACCGATATTTCATCTTAACAAAAGGACAGATTATGGCAGATTCAAAGACTATCCTCGACGAAGCGCAGGAGAAAATGGACATGGCGGTGATGTATCTGGACGACACCTTGGCGCACATCCGCGCGGGAAAGGCGGACATCCGTCTGCTCGACGGCATTCGGGTGGATTCCTACGGCTCCATGATGCCCATCAGCAACGTGGCATCCGTCAACACGCCCGACGCACGCAGCATCGTCATCAGGCCGTGGGACAAGAACATGTTCCGCGCCATCGAAAAGGCCATCATAAACTCAAGTCTGGGCATCATGCCGGAAAACAACGGAGAAATCATCCGAATCGGCATCCCTCCCCTAACCGAGGAACGCCGCAAGCAACTGACTAAACAATGCAAGGGCGAATGCGAGACGGCAAAGGTCAGCGTGCGCAACGCACGGCACGAAGCCATCGATGCCCTGAAAAAAGCCGTGAAGGACGGCATGGCCGAAGACGAGCAAAAGGACGCGGAAGACAAGCTGCAAAAGGTGCACGACAAGTACATCAAGAAAATCGACGACTTGTACGCAGCCAAAGACAAAGAAATCATGACCGTCTGATGCGGGGGCTCGTTGTCCGCAATACGGGAAGCTGGTACGTCGTCCGCACGGAGGAGGGGCGGCTCGTCCATTCCAAAGTCAAAGGAAACTTCCGCCTGAAAGGCTTGCGTAGCACCAATCCGGTGGCGGTGGGAGATTTCGTGAGGCTCGCCGCCAACGCGGAGGGAACGGCTTTCATCACGGAGATAGAAGACCGCAAGAACTACGTCATCCGAAAAGCGTCCAACCTGTCCAAGCAAAGCCACATCATCGCGGCCAACGTGGACAGGGCTTTCTTGGTTGTGACCGTCAGGCATCCGGAAACTTCCACCACGTTCATCGACCGCTTTCTGGCTTCCGCCGAGGCGTACCGCGTTCCGGTGTCGCTCATCTTCAACAAGGTTGACTGTTACGATGCCGGAGACCTCCGCCGCATGGAAGACATGGTGCGCCTGTACTCCGCCATCGACTATCCCTGCCATGTCTGTTCCGCCTTGCTGTCCACCGGCATCGACGCACTGCGCGACAGCATGAAGGGTCGGGTCGTCCTGCTATCGGGTCATTCCGGCGTGGGGAAATCCACTTTGCTGAACACGCTGATACCCGGCCTGAACATACGGACGGCAGAGATATCCGCAGCCCACGACACGGGCATGCACACCACGACGTTCAGCGAGATGTTCGACCTGCCCGGAGGCGGTTACGCCATCGACACGCCGGGCATCAAGGGATTCGGCACGTTCGACTTCGAGAGGAAAGAAGTGGCACACTACTTCCGTGAGATTTTCCGGGTCTCGGCGGGTTGCAAGTACAGCGACTGCACGCACACCCACGAGCCGGACTGCGCCGTGCGACGCGCCGTGGAGGAACACCTTATCGGCGAAAGCCGCTACGCCTCTTACCTCAACATGCTGGATGACCAGGATGAAACAAAATACAGGCAAGCTTATTAACGCAAAGAAATCCCCAAGGTATGGAAATACTCATCGTCATATTCCTCTTCGTGGTCTGCGCCGTCCTGATGTCCGTGGAACTGTTCATCATCCCCGGGACGAGCGTGGCCGGCATCGCGGCGGGCTGTTGCCTCGTCGCGGCCAACTACGTCACTTTCAGCTGGTACGGCATCACGACGGGAGTTTGGGTGACCGCCGCCTCCATCGTGGCCTGCTGTCTGTTGGGTTACTGGATGACGCATTCCAAGACGCTTGACAAGTATTCGCTCCAAAAGTCCATCGATTCGACTGCCGCCACGCAAGAACAGCTTTCCGTGCGTCCCGGCGACGAGGGCGTGGCCGTCACGCGTCTGGCACTCATCGGCAATGCCGACATCGGAGGACGGCTGGTGGAAGTCAAATCTGCCGACGGCTTTCTGGACGAAGGAACGCCCGTGGTGGTCGTGCGCGTGGAAGATGCCCGAATCACCGTCAAGAAGAAGTAGTAGTAAGAGTTCTCACACTTAATTTTTCAATCATGTTTTTAAATCCAATCGTTTTCCCCGTGTTCGTCGCCATCGTGGCCATCGTCATCTTGGCGATATTCTTCCATTTCGTGCCGTTCTTCCTCTGGCTCTCCGCCAAAGTGTCCGGCGTTCACATCTCGCTAATCCAGCTGTTCCTGATGCGCATCCGCAACGTGCCGCCCGGCATCATCGTGCCGAGCCTCATCGAGGCGCACAAGGCGGGACTGAAAAACATCACGCGCGACAATCTGGAAGCCCACTACATGACGGGCGGACACGTGCAACGCGTGGTGCACGCCTTGGTTTCGGCATCGAAGGCCAACATTGACCTGCCTTTCGAGAAAGCCACCGCCATCGATCTGGCAGGCCGCGATGTCTTCGAAGCCGTGCAGACTTCCGTCAACCCGAAAGTGATTGACACGCCGCCCGTCGCCGCAGTGGCCAAGAACGGCATCCAGCTGATAGCGAAAGCCCGCGTCACCGTGCGTTCCAACATCCTGCAACTGGTGGGAGGCGCGGGAGAAGACACTATCCTGGCCCGCGTGGGCGAGGGCATCGTCTCCTCCATCGGTTCGGCGGAGAGCCACGAGCAGGTGCTGGAGAACCCAGACTCCATCTCCAAGCTGGTGCTCCGCAAGGGTTTGGACGCGGGTACGGCTTTCGAAATTCTGTCCATCGACATCGCGGACATTGATGTGGGCAAGAATATCGGTGCCACCCTGCAAATCGACCAGGCCAACGCCGACAAGAACATCGCGCAGGCCAAGGCCGAAGAGCGCCGCGCCATGGCCATCGCCGCCGAACAGGAGATGAAGGCCAAGGCGCAGGAAGCACGTGCCGAAGTCATCCAGGCGGAAGCCGAAGTGCCCAAGGCTCTGGCGCAGGCCTTGCGCGACGGACACATGGGTTTCATGGACTACTACCGGCTGGAAAACCTGAAAGGGGACACGGCCATGCGCGAGAACATCGGCAACCTGACGAAAGACGGGATGAAAGACATCCTGAAGTGAGACCGGATTTCACCTCGTTTCAGCCCATAAGGGGTGCGTCAAATCACCCTCTTTTAGAACAAAAGATTGCTACATAGCGTATCTTCTTTAAGAAGTGTCTATGTAGGACTACCTGTTGGTTGAATTACATTAGCGCAACTCGTTGGTTGAATTAATTTTATAATATTTATAAATGAAAAAAGTTGTACAAGTCGCAGATTGTTAGTAAATTAGTGGTAACCAAGCTACTAAGTACTATCGGACTGCTTATGCGCAACTTCATCGCAAGTTTCGTTAGAATTCTCCAAATATGCAAGGATTTCTCCAAGAATCGTGTAAACGAACTCGGAAAACTCCCGCGTTGCGGCGTTGTTCCGAAGTTCTCCGACCTCGAAGTCATCGCTCCCGGCATAACCGCCGAGGCTTTCGGGTCCGACAGCGAGAATCTCCTTTTTCATCGTCTGCACGACGAGTGCAAGGGCGACTTGCCGAACCTGACTATCCGCAGACAGTTCAATGCCCGTCGCAAGCTGACGGCCCGACCCGCAGAGGAAATCCGCAAGGGTGTGGCCGTTGCCATTGATGGCACGGAGGATGTGTTCTGTATTGATTCCATGCCGGTAATGGTGTGCCGGAATGCAAAGGCAAGACGCTGTGCCATGGGACACGATAATATTGACGCAACTCCGGACCGGGGCTATTGTGCATCCAAGGCTTGCACTACTATGGATATAAGCTCCATGCTGTTTGCGGAATACGTGCGTAATACGCTCTTTCGACATGACGGCGGCAAGTGTTCATGACCTTCATTTCCTG
>CAYXQT010000017.1:0-9391 GCA_964466445.1 uncultured Paraprevotella sp.
ACGTTCCGAAGTAAGGAAACATCGCATCAGAGTTCAACTTTCAACAGTAAAAACATGAGAAATACTTCGTTCACCGCCCCGAACACAAAGACTTCATGGGGGGGGGAGAAAAGAGAAACAGGCTGGAAGAACGCGGCTATCGCCGTTTCATCGTTATGGATAATCGCACAGATAGCGTTGATTGTCTGTTTTTGGAATGTCGAGCAACGGAGCGACCAAGGGGCTTATATGGGCATTGCCACGGACTTTTACAGCCGGGGCGCATGGTATCCCGACCATACGACCGTACACGACAGCTATGTGTGGGCACCGGGTCTCATCAACTGGTTCGTATGGCAGCTTAGGATGTTCGGGACTTTGAAGCTGAACTACTTTTTCAACCTGCTGATGAACGCCGGAATCTTATACGAGATTTGGTTCCTTTCCAACCGCTTCTTCTCCCGTCGCACGGCATACATCGCCGTAATACTGTCCTGCCTCCTGTATTCCAACTTCATGGTAGTCCTTCCGGCGGGCACGGAAATGCCTTTCCTGTTCCTGAGCCTTTCGGCGTTCTGTCTCTGCGTGTCCGGCGGAGTGGTGCGGTTGTTGCTCGCGGGCTGTCTGCTGGCCGTGGCGAACTGGATTAGGCCGTTGGCCGTGATTTACGTTCCTTCCATCCTTTTGGCGATGTATTTGCGCAAGGACGGACTGACCCGCTACGCCGCCTTGTTCGTGCCCGTCGTGTCCCTTTGCCTGCTGTTCGGTTTCATGGCGAAGCGTCAGTGCGGCTACTTCGTCTTCCAGTCGTCCACTTCCGGCATCAATCTGGCGATGACCGCCAACGACAAGGCTTACGGCGGTGTCGCCACTTCCTTGTGCAAGGACACGACCAATCTCTGTTACATCAAGAATGCCGGCGAACTGACTTTCTTGCAAAAGGATTCCACGTGTAAAGCGAGGGCTGTGGGCTGGATAAAGGAGCATCCCGCGAGGTTCGCCGGACTGTACGCGCTGAAACTCGCCGGGCTGTATGTGGAAGACTCTTGGGCGGAACGGCCTGTCATAGGAGGAGACGGCTTCGTGGACAAGATGGCGCACGGCAAGGCGACCAAAAGCGCCGCGATGAAGAGGGTCTTCAACATGGCGGGCAAGTCGCTCGCCTACTATGCCGTGTGCGTCGTCTTTCTCTTCAGTATTGTCCGGTTGAGGAGGGACATCCTGACCGAAAAGGGATTTCTCCTGCTGATACTGCTTGTTGGCACGCTCGCGACCTGCGTGTTTTCGGTGTCCCCGCGCTACCACTATCCTTTCATGTTCGCGATAGTCATCTGGGCCGCATACGGCATCGACAGATACCTGCAACATCGCAAGGAGAAAGACGGGAAGACCGGCGAAGCAACTTTACGTCCTTCCCCGCAAAATCCTGTACCGTGACCTTACGCCCGTTGCGGACGAGAATATATTCTCGTCCGCTCTTCCTTGTTTTCTAAACGACGGGAGTCAATTTTCCGGTAGTGGGGTCGATGAAGAAACCGTGCACCGCCACGTCCTTCGGTATCAGCGGATGATTCCTTACCATATCCACCGTCTCGCGAACGGAATATCCAATCGCGTCGAACCCTTGCAGCCACGTGTCGAAGTCGACACCGCAAAAGCGCATCATGTCGATGTCCGATGCGGGAATGCCGCGCTTCTCCATCGCCGCTATCATCTTCTTGCCGCTCATGTCCTGCGCCCCGCAGTCGATGTGCCCTACTATCATCACCTCTTCCACGCCCAACTCGTAAATGGCAACCAGCAGGCTTCGCACTACGTTTCCGAAAGGATTGGGGATGACCGCGCCCGCCACCTTTATGATGACGACATCGCCGTTCTTCAAACCCAAAGCGGCGGGGAGCAGTTCCGTCAGGCGCGTGTCCATGCACGTTACGACGGCTATCTTCTTGTCGGGATATTTGTCGGTGACGTACCGCTCGTATCCCTTTTCATTCACGAACTTAGTGTTGAAATCCAATATCTCTTCTATTGTCATGGCATTATGGTTTGTTTTCTTTCCGTCATATCCGAAAAATCCAAAAAGCGGCAGACGCGGGCGGACTTCCGCGCCTTTTCCAAACAAAAGTACATAAAAATAGGAATACTTCACACCGAACGGATAAAAATTATTTTCCCCGACAAAAGGTATCGTATCGTTCCGCCGATGCGGACGATGCCGACAGGGCACGACACCTTCAATAAGACACGGAAACTTCCAGTCCCTCCTGCCTTACGCGTGCGGCGATGCGGTCAAGTTCTTCGGGCGTGGCCTTTTCCAACTCACGGGTGGGCGTTTCACGGTCGATGGTATATATCATGACTTGGGAGGGCGATATTTCCTTCACCGCCCGCAACCACGGTTCCACAAAACGGTCGGAAGTGTTGTCCACGTCCGCTCCTCCCGACTTTCCTTTCACGAACATCGTCTGTATGATGACTTTGCCTTCGAAACCTTTCAGGCGTTCCACCACCTTGTCCACCTCATAAAGCCCTGCGGGACGGTTTACCCGGCGGATGTAATCCCCGTCCGCGGCATCTAATTTCTGTATATTGTTGTCCACTTTCTTCAAAGCCTCGAAAATCTCCGGCCTGAATATGCGAGTGGAGTTGCTCAACACGCTGATTTCCGCCTTCGGAAAATAGCGGTCGCGCAAGGCCAGAGTATCTTCCACTATTTCCGGGAAATGCGGGTGGAGGGTGGGTTCCCCGTTTCCGGCGAACGTCAGGGCATCCGGCGCAATTCCGCTTTCGGACATTTCCTTCAGACGTTCCTCCAAAACCTTGCGGACTTCTTCCCGTGTGGGCAACGGCTTCTTGGGACGGAAATCTCCGTTGAAACCGCACTCGCAATATATGCAATCGAACGTGCACCGCTTCCCGTCCTCCGGAAGCAGGTTTATGCCCAAAGAAACTCCCAACCGCCGACTGTGCACCGGCCCGAACACGGGAGAAGGATAAATTACCGTAGCCATGATTTCTTTTTCATTTCGCAAATCCGCGCAAAGGTAACACAATTCCTTTCAAAAACTGCAACGCAACAGGAAAGAAAGGTCTTCTTTCCACCGTCCGCCGATACGTTGCAGTCCCTCCCCTATCTCCTTGCGGTCGAAATATCCGGTAACCCCGTACTTCAACATCAGCATCCAGTGTCGTGCCACGTTCCAGCGGGCGTTCAGGGATGCCCGCATTCCTTGCCCGTACATCGTCATGAAAGAAAAAGCATACAACAAGGAAGGTTCATAAAAGGACATGGGTGCCTTGTAGTCCTCGCTGTCGAAGTAAAAGCACGACAAAGCCGTATTCAACCTGTCCTTCCTGTCTTTCAATTTCAGGATGCTCCCTCCCATGTATCCTTTCACGTGCCTGCCGTAAATGTCCCTCACCCTTGTGAACCTCGCCATCCCGCGCCATTCCAAAGTTTTCAGAGGAGCGTACTGCACCTGCATCTTCAACTTGTGGTAAAGGTAAGGCAACTTGTTTCGCTCCTTGCGCTTTAACTGGTAACGTCCGGATATGTTCCATTTTCTATAACTCGCCCACTCCGCCTGAAACGTCCCCTCTACTCCGTCGGAAGTATGAGGTATTCCGAACTTGGCCCATGGAAAATAAAAGTAATCCACGTAAGCCGACATCTTCAACTCATTCAGCGGAGCCGCCTCCACTCCCGCATAAAACCCGCTTTCGTTCCTAATTGCTCCGCCTTCGGAAAAACTGTTCGCCCGCAGTCCCACGTACCGGTAAGCATACAACCGTTGCAAGGCCACCACGCTATATTTGTGGTTGAAACGCCAAATTCCCTTATTTAGCGTAGCCCAACCCCCGTGCACGTTGCTGAATGCCGTTTCGCCGGAAAACGAGAACTTCCCGTCATGCCAACGGTAGTGTGCGCCGACGTTCAAAAAATCTTTCCCTTCCGGATAATAATGCCGGTAAAGTTCCGTGCCTTCTGAAAAGGGCTTGTCGTAATGCTGATAAAAGACCGTCGCACCCAAATCGAAGTGTTTCCCGTTCCATGTAACGTCGGCTCCGGCGGACTGCTCCGTAACATTATGTTTTTTGGATAGCTCCGACAAAGTTCGGTGCAAACCGTCGGCCTTCAGCGATGATATTGTTCCGTCCTCTCTTAAGGTGGCATCCAACGGCAAAAAAGAATAGAAGGCGGAAACGTCCGTGTTCCCTACGCGCAAGGTAGCCGCCGCTCCCCTGAAAAAGGAATTTTCGGAAATGGAGGAAAACCTTCTGACAGCAAGTTTCGTGTCGCCCATATTAAACGAAACGGACTTGCCGAAGGAAAAATCACTGTTTACCACTAAACCTTCACCGAAACCCAACCGATAGTCGCCCAATGCCAATACTTTGAGCATCCCGCAATCTTTCAGCAAAAAATGAAAGGAATAAGCGTCGTAAGCCTTGTTGCCGTAGCTTCCGAACGGTTCTCCCGCGTCTTTCTCCGCCGTGAAACCCCAAAACAACTTGTTCCTATACTTGTAGGTATAGCGTATGTTGTGATACAACGAATTGCCGAGATACACCTTATTCGGGTTTTCCAACAAGGCCTCATATCCGGGTATTTTATATCCTTCTCTTTCGTAAAGAGGCACGTCAAGGCGGGTCGACACTTCATGGTTTCCTTCTTTCAACAAGGTTTTCAAACTTGGCCGTCCCTTTTCTTCGACGGGGTCATCCACATAGACGAACAAGGTGAGGAACTGGCGGGTCTGCCAGCCCAACTCCTCTATCAGCATCAGTTCTCCCAACGACTGCATGGGGCCGTGAAGGTATATGTATGCCAATATTTCCTCTATGTCGTTCCCGTCGAGGAACGGCAACTGTTCCAAATCCTCTTTCGTGGCCGCGTTAAGGTTGAAAGGATGCTCGTGCAGTTCCTCCAACCTTTCAAAAAGAAGATTCAAATCCTCCCTCCCGTCATCGTATTCGTCCACGGAAAACTTTTCCACGAACTCTTCCCAAGAATAACGCTGTGCGCCGACTTCATCCGAAAAGCATGTCTGCAAGACGCAAAACATAATCCCGCTTATCCACAGGCGGCACGGACAACGGCGTTTACGGTGCTTCTCTGCCATGTTTCAAATATAAGCAACTATTTTTTATATAACAAACTTTATTCTTTGTAAAAAGGGCGATATAGAAAGTATTTAATTTATATTTTTGCACCGGATATGGGAACGCACAAACTTATCATATTGTTCTTATCGGTCGTCCTCGCTTTCCGAGCGAAAGCCCAAGACGTGTTCGTTCCCGCAGACGGAGAGCCGACAATAAAAGTGGTGTTCTACAAAAAAGTGCAGAAAGAATTTTATCAAGGCGACTCCATCACTGTCATCATCATGCCCGAACTGCCGGTGTATCCTCCGCTTAAATTCAAGAACAAAAAGGAAGTCATGCGGTACAACAAATTAGTCTATAACGTGAAAAAGACTCTTCCCATTGCCAAAATGGTCAATCATACTGTAATCGAAACTTACGAGTATATAGAAAAGTTGCCTACCAAAAAAGAAAAGGACGCTCACATCAGAGCCGTTGAGAAAGGACTGAAAAGGCAATATACCCCGCAAATGAAGAAATTGACTTATTCGCAGGGAAAACTGCTCATCAAACTGGTAGACCGAGAATGCAACCAAAGTTCCTATGAAATAGTGAGGGCTTTCTTCGGTCCTTTCAAGGCAGGATTTTATCAAGCCTTCGCCGGCATATTCGGAGCCAGCCTTAAAAAGAACTATGAACCCGAAGCTGACGACCGGCTGACGGAACGGGTGGTGAGAATGGTGGAAGCCGGTACACTGTAATGTTCATAACTTCATCTTGCGGGCGAACTCCCATACCGTTATCCCCGCCGCAACGGAAACGTTCAGAGAATGTTTCGTCCCGAACTGAGGTATTTCCACACATCCGTCGCACTTGTCGACAACTTCCTGTTGCACGCCTTTCACTTCGTTCCCGAATATGACGGCGTACCTTTTCCCTCTTTCCGGCTTGAAGTCCTGCAACATGACACTGCCCTCCGCCTGTTCCACAGCCCAGACTTCATAACCTTCAGCCTTGAAACAGTCCACGGCATCTTGCGTGCTTCCATAATACGTCCAATCCACGGAATCCTCCGCTCCCAATGCGGTCTTGTGAATCTCCGCCTGCGGCGGGACGGCCGTAATGCCACACAAACATACGCATTCCACCCTGAAAGCATCGGAAGAACGGAATATCGAACCCACGTTATATGAACTTCTTACGTTATCCAGCACCACTGTCAAGGGAAGTTTTTCAGCTTTCTTGAATTCTTCGGCGGAAATCCTGTTCAGTTCCGTTATTCCGAGTTTTCTCATTGCTTTCCACATTTGTTCACAAAGATAACAAAAGTGGTGAAAACAGCTCCGAAACCCGTTCACAAATCGTAGAACATATTATCGGAAACAAATTTGGAAATCATGAACACAGCCTTTATACAAGAATATTTCAAACCGCAAAATAATCAGGCAAAAGATGAAAATGAACTTTCAACCGCATTTTCATCGGATTTATACGGCTTTTTCCATTTAAGTTTTTAACTTTGCAAGTTATGAACGGCCTTTCATAAAAACATAAGAAACACATGCAAATCCTTGGAATCATAAGATAAAGGAACTCGAAACCCATGTTGAAAAGCGGCGCATTTCCCAATACCCCCGCTTCAATAACTTGAAAAGCAAATCCGAGGTCTGTTTTTTTTCGACACTGTCAACAACCTATCATTATCAGCATTAGATTAAAAAAAGAAAACATATACATATTATATATACATATGATTAAGGAAGAATGGATGGAAAAAGGGTTCGTTGACGAGCCCGTCACCGAAGGAATCGACCTGAAGAAGGAAATCAACGAACTCCGCCGCCGGAAGAACGCCGTCATCCTCGCCCATTACTATGTGCAAGGCGACGTACAGGACTTGGCCGACTTCGTGGGCGACAGCCTCGCCCTCGCCCGGAAGGCCGCCCACACCTCCGCCGACCTCGTCGTCATGTGCGGTGTCCACTTCATGGGAGAGACCTGCAAAATCCTCTGCCCGGACAAGAAGGTGTTGGTGCCCGACTTGAACGCCACTTGTTCGCTCGCCCAAAGTTGCCCCCCCGAGCAGTTTTCGCGCTTCGTTTCTTCACACCCCGGACATACCGTTGTCTCCTATGTCAACACCTCCGCCGCCGTCAAGGCTTTGACCGATGTTGTTGTTACCTCCGGCAACGCTCGCCAGATTATAGAAAGTCTCCCGCCCGACGAGGAGATAATATTCGCCCCCGACAGGAACCTCGGCAACTATATCAACTCCGTCACCGGTCGCCATATGCTTATCTGGGATGGCGCATGCCACGTCCACGAGAGGTTCTCCGTAGAGAAGATACTGGAACTTAAGAAATCTTGGCCTCGTGCCAAAATCCTCGTCCATCCCGAATGCAAGGGAGCCTTGTTGAAGCTCGCCGACATCGTCGGCTCTACTGCCGCCCTCCTTCGGTACGCCATCCAACATGATGGAAACGACTTCATAGTCGCTACCGAAAGCGGCATCCTACACGAGATGCGAAAGGCCTGTCCCGGAAAGAACTTCATCCCCGCTCCGCCCGACGATGCCACTTGCGCCTGCAACGAATGCTCCTACATGAAGCTCGTCACTTTGGAGAAGCTCTACAACACGCTGAAATACGAGTGGCCCGAAGTCACGGTGGACAGGGAAGTCGCGGAAAAAGCCGCCGCCCCTATCCACAGGATGTTGGAAATCTCCGCGAAGCTCGGACTGCAATGAGGACTCTGAGGACTTTCACCGATGGACGCGGCAACCTTTCCGTAGTCGAATGCGGTGTCGACCTCCCTTTCCACGTGGAGAGGGCATATTGGATTTACGGCGTACCCGGAGGAAAAGCCCGCGGCGGACATGCCAACCGCGTCACCACCCAGTTTCTCGTCGCCGTGAAAGGAAGCGTGACCGTCACCCTTGAGGACGCATGCGGTCGACGCACCTGCGTCCTCGACTCCCCTGACAAAGGTCTCCTCGTTTCTCCCCTGACGTGGAACGAACTCTCCCGCTTCTCCGACGATGCCGTCCTCCTCGTCCTTTCTTCCCATCCCTATCTTCCTGACATGTACATAAACTCCCATGAGGAGTTCCTGCGCGTCATTCACGGATAAACCGATGCCCGGCGAGACGAAAGTATGGAAGAAGGATGGGAAATAAGGCGGTACGGCGGCGGATGCGAGGAGGAATGGAATCGCTTCGTGGGCAGTTCCCGAAACGGCACCTTCCTCTTCATGCGCGGCTACATGGATTACCATGCCGACCGTTTCGAGGACTTCTCCCTCATGGCTTACCGGGGCGGACGGTTGTGCGCCCTGCTCCCCGCCCACTGCGAGGAGGGGGAGTTCTGTAGCCATCGGGGGCTGACGTACGGGGGCGTGGTGACGGACAAGAAGATGACGACCGCCCTCATGTTGGACTTGTTCGAAGCAATCGTCCGTTACGTGAAGGCGCATACGTCGGTCGTGAAGTGGGTCTATTCGCCCGTACCTTACATATATGCCCGTTATCCGAGTGAAGAAGACTTGTACGCCTTGTACCGTTTCGGGGCATGCCTCGTCAGGCGCAGGGTCTCTACGGTTGTCGTGTCCCGGATGGAATGGGCGTTCAGTGAGCTTCGTCGCCGTAAGGTGAGGCGAGCCATGCGTGAGGGACTTTCCGTCGTCCCGGACGACGACTTCCCCGCTTTCTGGAAGGTGCTGGAGGAAAATCTGGCGGAACGTCATCAGTCGCGTCCCGTGCATTCTTTGGAAGAGATGACATTGTTGCGTTCCCGGTTTCCGCGGCAGATACTGTTGTACGGAGTTCGTGATGCCTACGGGAGGATGGTGGCCGGTTGCGTACTCTACGTGACGGAAAGGGTCGTCCGCGTGCAGTATATAGGTTCCACTCCCGAAGGGAGGGAGTGCGGTGCCGTGGATTTCTTGTTCCACCGTCTGATTCATGAAGAATACAAGGATTTCCCTTATTTCGACATGGGCACTTCCGTGGAGCAGGGCGGACGCGTGCTGAACGAGGGACTGATATTCCAGAAGGAAGGTTTCGGCGGGCGGGCGGTAGTGTACGACACTTACGAAATGGATATATGAAAGGTTTGCGGGATGGCGGCGGACAGCTTTCTCAGAAAGGAGAAAGAGGAATGGTGGAGTATTTGGATTTGAAGAGGGTGAACGCTTCTTTCGAGCCGGAACTGTCGGAAGCCGTGACGAAAGTGGCACGTTCCGGACGGTATTTGTTCGGGGAAGGGACGGAACGCTTCGAACGGCGGTTTGCCCGCTACTGCGGCGTGAGTCATTGCGTAGGTACGGGGAA
>CAYXQT010000017.1:9491-20192 GCA_964466445.1 uncultured Paraprevotella sp.
CAGGAGGGGCTTGGTAGTGGTGGAAGATTGCGCGCAGGCTCACGGGGCGGTGTACAAGGGAAGAAAAGCCGGAAGTCTGGGCGATGCCGCCGGATTCAGTTTTTATCCCGGCAAGAACCTTGGGGCTTTGGGCGACGCGGGGGCGGTCACTACGGACGACGGGGAACTGGCCGCGAGGGTGCGTATGCTGGCGAATTACGGTTCTTCGGCCAAGTACGTACATCCCTATGTGGGCATCAACAGCCGTCTTGACGAGATTCAGGCGGCAGTCCTGAATGTGAAGCTCCCGCGCCTCGACGAGGATAACGCACGCCGCCGCCGCGTGGCATGCAAGTACGTGGAGAAAATAAGGAATCCGCGGGTGGTTTTGCCGGAAATGGAAAAGGACGAGGGAGCGCATGTGTTTCATGTCTTTACGTTGTTTACTCCCGATCGCGACCAGTTGCGGCGGCATTTGGAACTTTGCGGCGTACAGACCCTTGTCCACTACCCCATCCCGCCCCACAAGCAAGCCGCCTTGTCGGCATACGCCTCGTTGTCGTTGCCCGTGACGGAACGTATCCACCGTGAGGAACTGAGTCTGCCGATGTCTCCTTTGCTGACGGATGAGGAAACGGACGCGGTGATAGATGCCGTGAATACCTTTAATGGATGAAAGTTATGCGGTTCACGATGGCTTTCTTCCCTTCCGCATTGGTGGAAATGACGTTGTAGACTCCTGACGAGACCCTCTTCCCGCTTTGGTCGCGCCCGTTCCAAGTGAACAGTCCCCCGTTGGCGCGACCGGAATACACCAACTGCCCTGTGACGGTGGTTATCTTGACTTCCGCGTTGAAGGTAAGGCCGTCTACTGTGATGACCCCGTTGTAGTCCGGTTTCACCGGATTGGGGTACACGCGCACGTTTCCTTTGTCTAATTCCGCGGCGGGAGAGTTGGCATCGCTCATGTACGATACGAGCCCTTGGAATGTGCCTATCATGACTTCCCCTGTTTGCGGGTTGATGGCGATGTCCGATATTTCATCGGATATGAGCGGCGAGTTTTCCGTAGTGAAATGCTGTAGTATTTCTTGACCGTCCTCTTTTACGAGGTAGATGCCGTCTCCGGTCGTTCCTATCCATTTCCTGTTGGCCGCGTCCACGGCGATGCTGCTGATGTTGACCCCGTTGAGAAGGTAGTCCGCATATCCCGTTCCGTCGTTGCGCGGTATCTTGATTTGGGTGAAACGGAAATCGTCGTTTCGGATGAAGTCTTCCGGGTCACCGATGACGAAAAGACCCTTTTCCGTGCCCACCCAGATTTGCCCGTTCAAGTCCTGCGCGAAGCAGTTGAAGAAGTAAGGTTCGTAAATGACACCGTCCTGATTGACAATCCTGCTTCTTTTCACGTGGATGTCGTCCGACGTGTCCTCTATCGTGCCGCCGAAGTCCAGCACGAAGACACCATTCCACAAGTTGTTGCGTTTGGAAAGTACCCAAAGCCTTTCCTTGCCGTCGAAGAACATGTCGGGAAGGTTGGGTGCTTTCCTGAGCTCCTCATGATATAGCTTCGTCCACGTCTTGTCCTTCTTCAACACTGTCAGGACGGTATCCACCTCGCTGTTCACCATCCACAGGTTTCCTTTGGAATCATACTGCAAGGCATCGCAACGCACGTACTCTTGCGTATGCACGTCGTCGGGCAGGATGCTCTTCAGTGGACTGTTCGTGTAGTCGTACCTCTTCACGAATTCCAAGTCCTTGAACTCGTAAAGCCCGTGTCCGGCGGAAGCGGCGTAGTGGTGCGACGGGTCTTCCGGATCCTGCGCTATGCTGCACATGTCGTTATACGCCAGTCCCGTTTCTTCGGCGATGTTTTCCTCGCCGAAGTTGTGCCACGTGCCGTTCTCGTAATACATCAGTGTCCCTTCCCTCCTGATTCCGTTGTAATTCAAATCCCCGCCGGCGACGAGTAGGCGGTTGCCGTCATAGTGCATGCTACAGAAATAGTCGCGCACGGGACTGTCGGGTTGGATGGCGGACTGCGTGGCGGAAAGTGCGTTGTCTGAAAGCGTGTAGGGTTGCAGACCTTTCACGCCCTGACTCGCCCAATACGTGCCGTTGCCGTATGTCAGGTGGACGAAAGAGTTGTCCTGCTTTATTTCCCGCTTGTCCGTGATGTCGTTGAAGAGGTGGACAAGGGAAGAATTTCCGGCAAGCATGGCTTCTTCGGAACAGAAAAAGAAGGTGTTGTTACCTTTTACTATAGCCGTTGCCGTGTAAGATTGCAGGTCTATGTTCCACAGCCCCGTGTCCCTGTTGTATCCTATCAGGTTTCCCTTGAAGAATGCGAGTTCGTTGAAGTATCCTGTGTTGGTATGTTTCCAGTTGCCTTTGTCCAACAGGTTAAGGCCTAAGTCTCCCATGTTGAAACCGTTTTCCCGGCAGGAAAAGAAAATGTGGCGTTCGTCCGCCGCGCAACAGAGTACATTCAAGTCCAAGTTGTATGTGGCTTCGAATTCCTCTTTGTCCGTGTTCAGCACGATTATGCCGAAGTTCGTGCATACGTATGCCTTTTCTCTTGCCACGGACACGTTGTTGACGGTGAGGTTAGGATAGTTCTTGTCTTTCAGCTGTTTCATATTCGCTACCTCGTAGTCGGGATAGACCAAATCGATGTTCCCGTTTTCATACACGAGGATAAGTTTCTGGCTGGCCTCGCAGTACCTCGCGAATTTTATTCTCGTGTCGTGTAACCCGTTGAGTTTGTCGAAGACGTGGATTTCCGTGTTCTCGGTGTCGTAGCTGAAAAGGTTGCCGCCGCAGAGGGAATATACCTTATGGTCTGCCGGTACGTTGTAGTCGGATATTTGCAAGGCCGGATAAGCTTTCCACGAGCCGATGGCCTGCCCGTATGACCCGACCGCGTAGCCCGTGAAGAAGGAAAGCAGTATGAGGAGTTTTTTCATGAGGTTTGTTTTGAATGAGGCATGTCCTTGCCTGATAAACGCGGGAATGCTGTAAAATAGTGTGCCTTGCGCCGTTTTTTTCGTCCGCGGTTCCTTTCTTTCCGGCGGATGCCCGTTGAGGTACGGGTTATTTTCCTATATGGAATTTCCGAAGTCAGCGGTCTTTTTTCTTGAGGTAGTCGCGGAGTGCCTCTCCGGTACGCGCCCGGTGGCTGATGCGGTTCTTGACCTCGCCGCTCATTTCGGCGAATGTGTTCTCGTATCCGTCGGGTTGGAAGACGGGGTCGTAGCCGAAACCGGAATTTCCCCTTTTCGTCTCGGTGATTCGTCCTTTCACGATTCCTTCGAACAGCCTCTCTTTCCCGTTTTCCATCAGGCATATCACGGTGCGGAACTGCGCCCTCCGGTTCTTTTCTTTTTCCATCTCTTTCAGGAGCTTGTCCATGTTGGCTTGCGGGTCGTGCCCTTGTCCGCCGGCGTAGCGTGCGGAATATACGCCCGGAGCCCCGCCGAGACATTCCACTTCCAGTCCGGTGTCGTCGGCGAAGCAGTCCGCTCCGTAATGCTCGTGGACGTACTGCGCCTTTTGGCGGGCGTTGCCTTCGAGGGTGTCGGCCGTTTCGGGAATGTCGGCATGGCAACCGATGTCGGCGAGGCTTCGTATCTCGACGCTGTCGCCTAAGACGGCTCTCATCTCTTCTATCTTATGGGCGTTGTTGGTGGCAAAGACCAGCTTCCTTTTCATCTTTCCCTTATTTTATCTTTATCTTGTCGAAGCCCTCCCCGTAGACTCCCACCACGTTGCTTTGCGAGACAAACGCCTTGGGGTCGATACGGTGGATGAGGCGGAATATCTCTATGCCTTCGCGCCGTTTGGCCAAGACGACCAGCACTTTCCGCGGCTCCTTGCTGTACCACCCTTCCCCGTTGAGAATCGTCACCCCTCGTTTGATGCGTTTGCTGATGGCCTCGGCTATCTCCTCGGGCTTGCCCGATATGATGAGGAACTGTACCGACTGCCGCACGCTGTTCATGTAATAGTCCAGCATAATCATGGAGATGATGAGGGCGCAATAGCCGAACACCACTTTCTGCGTCTCGTGGAACACGAAGTAGCTCGACGACACGATGGCCACATCGCACAGCATGAGCACGCGCCCCAGCGTCACGTCCTTGTATTTGTTGATGATGGCGGCTATGATGTCCGTTCCCCCGGAACTTCCCTTGCTCAGGAACACGATGGCCAGCCCCACTCCCTCACAGCATGCCCCCAGCACGCAGGCCATGAAAGTCTGATTGCCTAATATCCGCGGCAGGTTCCCCGACCTGTCTTCCAAAAGCTCCTGAAAGAAACCCAGCTCGAAGGTCAGGATGACGATGCCCGCCAGTGTCTTGACGCAGAAGCCGAAACCGAGTATCTTGATGGCCGCGGCGAGAAGCAGGGCGTTCATTATGAAGTAAGTGTACTGCACGGGGAAGCCCGTGGCGTAGAAGATGATGGCCGCCACGCCCGACAGCCCCCCCGTCGTGATTTGGTAGGGGAGTATGAACGCCGTGAACCCCGCGGCGTAGAGGGTAAGACCCGTGACGATGCCCAAGTAGTCCTTGCATTCCTGCCACGTCTCCTGTTTGGAATATCTCATGCTTCCGTTGTTTTGGAAAGCCCGCGCGGTAGGGAGCGGAGATGTCTCCTCACGCGGCCTTTCCGTTTATTTTGATACCACGTTCACGATGCGCCCCGGTACGATGATGACCTTGGTTATTTGTCTGCTTTCCGTGTATTTCTTGGTTCGCGCGTCGTCCAATACCGCCTTTTCGATGGCCGTGTTGTCGGCATCGGCGGGGAAGTCCATGGCGAAGCGCGTCTTCCCGTTGAAGGAGACGCTCATCCTCACGCTGTCCTCCCTCAGGTACTCCTCTTCCCACTCCGGCCATTCCGCGTCGCATACGCTTTCCTTTTCCTCCAAGGCGTGCCACAGCTCCTCCGCGATGTGAGGGGCGAAGGGAGCCGTCAGGATGACCAAAGTGCGGAGGATGCTCCAGTCGCGGCATCCTTGTCGGGAAAGTTCGTTGACGCAAATCATGAACGCGCTGACGGAAGTGTTGAAGGAGAAAGCCTCGATGTCCGCCGTGACTTTCTTGATGAGCTTGTGTAGCGTCTTCAGCGATTCCCTGCCCGCTTCCCCTTTCTCAGGCAGGAACTTGCCCGTGTGGTCGTAGAACAAGCCCCATAACTTCTTCAGGAAACGGTGGCAACCGTCAATGCCGTTCGTGTCCCACGGCTTGCTCTGCTCCACCGGACCGAGGAACATCTCGTACAGGCGGAGCGTGTCCGCCCCGAACCTCTCCACTATCATGTCCGGGTTCACCACGTTGAACATGCTCTTGCTCATCTTTTCTATCGCCCATCCGCAGACGTATTTGCCTCCCTCCAAGATGAACTCCGCGTCGCGGTACTCCGGGCGCAGTCTGCGGAACGCCTCCACGTCCAAGATGTCGCCCGACACGATGTTCACGTCCACGTGCAGGGGTGTCGTGTCGTACCTTTCTTTCAGGTTCAGCGAGACGAAGGTGTTCGTCCCCTTGACGCGGTACACGAAGTTGCTCCGTCCCTGTATCATCCCTTGGTTCACCAACTTGCGGAACGGTTCTTCCACGGGGCTGTAACCTAAGTCATGCAGGAACTTGTTCCAGAAGCGGCTGTAAATCAAATGACCTGTGGCGTGCTCCGTTCCCCCCACGTATAAGTCCACATTCTGCCAGTACGCCGCCGCTTCCTTGCCCACCAACGCTTCCTCGTTCTTTGGGTCCATAAACCTCAGGTAATAGGCCGAACTCCCCGCGAACCCCGGCATCGTGTTCATTTCCAACGGGAAGACCGTCTTACCGTCTATGCGCGAGTTTTCCGTCACCTGGCGGTTCGCCGTGTCCCACGCCCACTTCGCCGCGTGCCCCAACGGCGGTTCCCCGCTTTCCGTGGGGAGAAAGTTGTCCACTTCCGGCAGTTCCAAAGGTAGGCAGTCTTCGGGAATCAGGTAGGGCATCCCCTCCTTGTAATATACCGGGAACGGCTCGCCCCAGTAGCGTTGGCGGCTGAAAATCGCGTCGCGTAGGCGGTAGTTCACCTTCGTCCTACCTATCCCGTGCGCCGTGACGTACGCCTTTGCCGCTTCGATGGCCTCCGCCACCGTCAAACCGTTGAGCGAGAAGCCCCCCGGCACCACCGCGTCCGCCCGCGGCGAGTTCGTTACGATGCCCTCTTTCGCGTCGAAGCTTTCTTCGCTCACGTCGCACCCTTCCACTAACGGGATGACGGGCAGGCCGAAGTGTCTGGCGAAGGCGTAGTCGCGGCTGTCATGAGCCGGCACCGCCATGATGGCTCCCGTGCCGTATCCCGCCAGTACGTAGTCGCTTATCCATACGGGAATGTCCTCCCCCGTGAAAGGGTTCACCGCATACGAGCCCGAGAACACTCCCGTCACGCCGCCTCCCGTTGCGCGTTCGCGTTCCGTGCGCCTCCTCGCCGCCTCTATGTAATTCTCCACCTCCGCCCTCCGGCTTTCCGTCGTCACCTCCGGCACCCATCCGCTCTCGGGAGCCAGCACCATGAACGTCACGCCGAACACCGTGTCCGCCCGTGTGGTGAAGATGGTAATCTCCTTGTCGCTGTTCTTTATCCTGAACCGTACTTCCGCCCCCTCCGAGCGCCCTATCCAGTTGCGTTGCGTCTCCTTCAGCGCGTCCGTCCAGTCTAACTCGTCTAACCCGTCCAACAGCCGCTGGGCGTATGCGCTCGTGCGTAGGCACCACTGGCGCATCCTTTTCTGCACCACCGGATACCCCCCGCGCTCGCTCACCCCGTCCACTACTTCGTCGTTCGCTAAAACCGTTCCCAACGCCGGGCACCAGTTCACCGTCGTCTCCCCTATGTAGGCGATGCGGTAGTTCATCAGCGTCTCCTGCCGCCCTTTCTCGTCCATGGCGTTCCATTCCTCCGCGGTGAAGTGCCGTTCCGCGCCGCATGCTGCGTTCAAGCCTTCCGTGCCGCTCCTTCCGAACCGTTCCGCCAGTTCCTCTATGGGGCGTGCCTGCTGTCTCTCGTTGCAGTAGTAACTGCCGAACATCTTCTCGAAAGCCCATTGCGTCCAACGGTAATAAGACGGGTCGCAGGTGCGCACCTCCCTGTCCCAGTCGAAGCAGAAACCTATCTTGTCCAACTGACTCCGGTAGCGGACGATGTTCTTCCTCGTCGTCACCGCCGGATGCTGTCCCGTCTGTATGGCGTATTGCTCCGCCGGAAGCCCGTAAGCGTCGTAACCCATCGGGTTGAGCACGTTGAAGCCCCGCATCCGTTTGTAGCGGGCGTAGATGTCCGAGGCGATGTAGCCCAACGGGTGCCCCACGTGCAGTCCCGCGCCGCTGGGGTAAGGGAACATGTTAAGCACGTAGAACTTCCTCTTGTCCGGCTTTTCCGTCACTTTGTAAGTCCCGTGTTCCGCCCAGTATTTCTGCCATTTCGGTTCTATTTTCCTGAAATCGTATTCCATGTCGTTGTGCATGCGTTGATGTTTGCGGTCTTTTACTTCATGAGAAACTGCAAATATACGGATTTTAAGCGTTTCAACGAACATATTCCGGACATTCCTTGACGCAGGTCAAGAAAAAAGGGCTGGCGGAATGGCGCGTGTAGGAAAGGCGTGCGCCTTTCGGGAATGTTCGCCGGGGCTTTCCCCTTGCGGTTCGGTGCTTGTCCCGTTTCCCGTATCTTGCGGAAAAGCAAAACAATCTGTTTCCGAATCCGGAAAATAAATAGTATATTTGTAGTTAATCCTAATAAAGTGACGATTATGGCGAAAGAAGGGTTGACCCCGATGATGAAGCAATACTATGACTTGAAGGCGAAGCATCCCGATGCGGTCATGCTCTTCCGCTGCGGGGATTTCTACGAAACGTATTGCGAGGATGCTGTCCTGGCTTCCGAAATATTGGGCATCACCTTGACGAAACGCAGTAATGTCGGAAAAGACGGGGAGCCGGTGGAGATGGCGGGCTTCCCTTATCATGCCTTGGATACCTATTTGCCCAAGCTCATCCGGGCGGGGCGGCGCGTGGCCATCTGCGACCAGCTGGAAGACCCCAAGCAGACCAGAGCATTGGTGAAGCGGGGAATCACCGAGTTAGTGACACCCGGAGTTTCAATGAACGACAATGTATTGAGCAACAAGGAGAACAATTTCCTTGCCGCCGTGCACTTCAATAAGGACGTTTGCGGGATAGCCTTTTTGGACATCAGCACGGGGGAGTTCCTCACGGCCGAGGGCGCGGCTGAGTATGCGGACAAGCTCTTGGGGAACTTCTCGCCGAAGGAAGTGCTTTTCGAAAGGGGAAAGCGCGGTCTGTTCGAAGGGTGCTTCGGGACGAAGTTCTTTACTTTCGAGTTGGACGACTGGGTCTTTTCCGAACGTTCGGCCACGGAAAAGTTGCTGAAGCACTTCGAGGTGAAGAACCTGAAAGGTTTCGGCATCGACCATTTGAAATGCGGCATCGTGGCGGCGGGCGTGATCCTGCAGTATCTGGAGATGACCCGGCACGACCGCATCGGGCATATCACTTCCATTTCGCGCATCGAGGAGGAGCGTTACGTCCGTTTGGACAAGTTCACGGTACGCAACCTGGAACTGCTGAACTCCATGATAGAGGGCGGCAATTCGCTGTTGGGCGTGATAGACCGCACGCTCACGCCGATGGGCGCCCGTCTGATGCGCCGCTGGATGCTGTTCCCCTTGAAGGACGGGAAACCTGTCAACGAGCGTTTGGACGTGGTGGATTATTTCTTCCGTGAACCGGAGTTTAAGGAACTGATAGGCGGGCAGCTGCGCCTGATGGGCGATTTGGAACGCATCATCTCCAAGGTCTCCGTGGGCAGGATTTCCCCGCGCGGCCTGGTGCAGCTGAAAGTGGCCCTGCAGGCTGTCGGGCTTGTCAAGACGGCTTGCGAACACGCTACGGACGAGACCTTGAGGAGGATAGGAAAGCAACTGGATCTCTGCGCGTCCATCCGCGACCGCATTGCCCGCGAGATACAGGACGACCCGCCCGTGTTGCTCAACAAGGGGGGAGTGATAGCCGAGGGCGTGGACCGGGAACTGGACGAGCTCCGCCATATCGCCTTCGAGGGCAAGGGCTATCTGCTGAAGATACAGCAAAGGGAAACGGAGCTTACCGGGATTCCGAGCCTGAAGATTTCCTATAACAACGTCTTCGGTTATTATCTGGAAGTGAGGAACGCCCACAAGGACAAGGTTCCCGCAAGCTGGATACGCAAGCAGACATTGGTGAATGCCGAGAGGTATATCACGCCGGAACTCAAGGAATACGAGGAGAAGATACTGGGCGCGCAGGACAAGATTCTGATGATTGAGGCCAGGCTGTATAACGGACTGGTGTCGGCGTTGGCGGAATTCACGCCCGCCATCCAGACCAACGCCAATTTGCTGGCGCGGTTGGATTGCCTGCTGTCCTTTGCCCGGGTAGCCGGGGAGAACCGTTATGTGCGTCCGGTAATAGAGGACGACGACGTGCTGGACATCAGGCAGGGGCGCCACCCCGTGATTGAGAGGGAACTGCCTGTGGGGGAACAGTACATCGCCAACGACGTCTATCTGGACACGGTGAAACAGCAAATCCTCATCATCACGGGGCCGAACATGGCGGGCAAGTCCGCCCTCCTGCGCCAGACGGCATTGATTACGCTCATGGCTCAGATAGGTTGCTTCGTGCCGGCCGAATCCGCCCGTATCGGGCTTGTGGACAAGATTTTCACCCGAGTGGGGGCAAGCGACAACATTTCCATGGGCGAGAGCACGTTCATGGTGGAAATGAGCGAGGCGGCAGGCATCCTGAACAACATATCTCCCCGCAGCCTGGTGCTTTTCGACGAACTGGGGCGTGGCACGTCCACTTACGACGGCATAAGCATCGCGTGGGCCATCGTGGAGTATATCCACGAAAACAAGAAAGGGAGGGCGAGGACGCTCTTCGCCACGCACTACCACGAGCTGAACGAGATGGAGAAGCTGTATCCCCGCGTGAAGAACTATAACGTGTCGGTGCGCGAGGTAGACCGCAAGGTCATCTTCCTGCGCAAGCTGGAACGCGGAGGAAGCGAGCATTCCTTCGGCATCCACGTGGCTCGTCTGGCGGGAATGCCCAAGGGCATCGTCGCGCGCGCGAATACCATATTAAAGGAACTGGAGTCCGCCAACAGCAAGGACGTGATGAAGAACAGCCGCGGGGCGAAGCATGTCATGTCGGCGGACAGCGGCGTGCAGCTTAGTTTCTTCCAGCTGGACGACCCCGTGCTGTGCCAGATACGCGACGAGATACTGCACCTCGATGTCAACAACCTGACACCCGTGGAAGCCCTGAACAAACTGGATGACATCAAGCGCATCGTGACGGGGAAGTAGGACGACGCCCCTGCGATGCGGAGAAAGCGGCATGAAAAGCACCGAAGGGAGAATGCCGCCCGGATTTTCGCGGACTTGCGGAAGGAGACGGAAAAGGGAGACCGCCCCAAAGTAAAAGTCGTTTTGAGACAGTCCCCCTCCAATCAGCTTCTAATGTGGAAGAACGGATGTTGTCAGAAGTTGTAGCCCACCTTGACCGAGAACTTGCTGGTCTTGAGTTCTTCCCCAAGTTCGTTGAAGTCGAGGGCGTATCCGAAGCCTACGTTGAACTTGCCGATGTCGAG
>CAYXQT010000018.1:0-3221 GCA_964466445.1 uncultured Paraprevotella sp.
GGTGTCATCGTGGATTCCGGGAAATTCGACTGGAAGGCCTCCGGGAAATTCCCGCAGCTCACCCAGCCGGATGCCAGCTACCACGGTATCTGCTTCACCGACGCGGCGGGCGCGGCGGCCTACGTCACCCGCATCCGCGCCACGCTGTTGCGCGACACGGGAGCCACCATCAGCCCGTTCAACGCCTTCATCCTGCTCCAAGGCCTGGAGACCTTGTCCCTGCGGGTGGAACGCCACGTGGAGAACACCCTGAAAATCGTGGACTTCCTCTCCAACCACCCCAAGGTGAGGAAAGTCAACCATCCGGCGTTGCCCGGGCATCCCGACCACGGGCTGTATGAGAAGTACTTCCCGAACGGCGCGGGTTCCATCTTCACTTTCGAAATCGAGGGAGGGCAGGAAGAAGCGTTCCGCTTCATCGACGGCTTGGAGATATTCTCTCTTCTGGCCAACGTGGCCGACGTCAAGTCGCTGGTCATCCACCCCGCCAGCACCACCCACTCCCAGCTCAACGAAGCGGAACTGGCCGAACAGGGCATCACCCCGTCGACGGTGCGCCTCTCCGTCGGCACGGAACACATCGACGACCTGATTGCCGACCTGGCGCAGGCTTTCGACAACGTGTGAGGCAGGGAAGACGCGTGAAGACGCATCCGACGACCGCTGAAAAGAAAGGATTATGGAAAGGATTTATCATTCGCTGACCGAACTTGTCGGGCGCACGCCCCTGTTGGAAGTCAGCCGCGTGGAGGAGGAAGAGCATTTGAAGGCCCGGCTCTTGGTGAAACTGGAAAGTTTCAATCCCGGGGGAAGCGTGAAAGACCGCATAGCCCTCCGCATGATAGAAACTGCGGAAAAAGAAGGGCTGTTGCGCCCCGGCGGCCTCATCATAGAACCGACCAGCGGGAACACGGGCATCGGACTCGCCTGGATTGCCTCGGTCAAGGGCTACCGGCTCACGCTCACCATGCCGGATACCATGAGCGTCGAACGACGGAACCTCCTGAAAGCGTTAGGTGCCACGGTGGTGCTCACCCCGGGCGGCGAGGGCATGAAAGGAGCCGTCCGCAAGGCCGAGGAACTGAAGGCGGCCCATCCCGGGGCTTTCGTCCCGGGACAGTTCGACAACCCTGCCAATCCGGAAGCGCACGCGCAGACCACGGCGGAGGAAATATGGGACGACACGGGTGGAAAAGTGGACTTCTTCGTGGCCGGCGTGGGCACGGGAGGCACCATCAGCGGGACGGCCAAGGGACTGAAAAGCCGCAACCCGTCCGTGCAGGCCGTGGCCGTGGAACCGGACGCCTCGCCCGTCCTCTCCGGAGGGGATGCCCGGCCTCACAAAATACAGGGAATCGGCGCGGGGTTCGTTCCGGGGAACTTCGACCTCCGCGTAGTGGACGAAATCATCCGGGTGACAGACGAAGATGCCGTCGCCGCCTCCCGCATGCTGGCAAGCCGCGAGGGAGTGCTCGCGGGCATCTCGTCCGGCGCGGCCCTGCATGCCGCCCTGCAAATCGCGCGTCGTCCGGGAAACGCGGGCAAAACGATTGTCGCGTTGCTTCCCGACACGGGCGAACGCTACTTGTCCACCGTGCTGTACGCTTTCGAGGACTTCCCGTCGGGGACGGGGGCTCGACCCCAGAGGTCGGCTTTTCACTCCCAGATGTCGGCTTTTTTACCTCCGTCGTATTTCTTCTGAAAGGCGTTTTCATGAGCCGGGAGGCAAGTCAGAAAACCAATCGCCGCAGATTCGTGTTCCGTTCTGCGGCGATTGGTTTTTCTTTCTGTGTCGGATGATTTTCCGGTCGGCAGGGAAAGTCCCAAGTCCCGCCGCCCGCAGAATTTCTAACCGGGAAACCCGACGGGACGTTCCCGTTGTCTAAGCGTGCGCTCGCGGCATGCGGATTCTTGCCTACGGCACGGGGAATGGCGTTCGGGTTACGCGACAGCCGCTACTTTTTCATGGGCATGGGGACAATCCTGCGTCTTGACAGCCGTCAATTATGCCCACCATGCCCACCCTTGCCCGACATGGGACTTACAAAGACAGAAAGCCCGCGGCCCTTTCCGTTTGCCGTTTTCCGGTTTCCTTTTCCCTGCCGCACATCGCCCGTCATGGAATCAGCCTTATGTGCGGAAAAAGCGGTTTTTCCCGCACATAAGGGCTGACTTTCCTATCTGACCGCGACTTTTTTCTTGTGGACAATGTAAATGCCCCGCGGCATTTCAATAGTCGTGATTCCGCTTTTCGCCATAACCTCCTTAGCGAGTGTTCCATCTACTGAATATACAAGCACAGGCTGCTCTTTGTCGGAAATGACGGTGATTTGTCCGATGCCTCCTTTTATGCTTAGCCCGTGGCTGTCTTGCCGCAGGGCGACGTGGGTCGTATTCCCTTTGTCTATCGTCGCGGATCGCACGGCTGTCACTTGATCGTTTTCGTCCTTGACTTGGGCAATGACAACCAGTTTTCCGTCAGGGAGGGAGGACACATCGACTTGTGCAGACGGTGTGAACGAGCTTCTGACATACCCTGCCTTCACCTCTCCGTCTATTTCCATTCCGCTGTCTTCGTGGATAACCCGGTAGGTGAATCCGTATCCGGAAACCACTTCGGAAGAAAGGGTTATGTCCAACAAGCCGTTTTCTTCAAATTCGGAGAACAGCACATAATCCGTGTTGGAGTCATCCGGCTCAAAGATGAGTGTTTCAACGAAATTGTAGGTCTTCCCGTTCCAAGCCTTGTCATTGACCTCCATTTGTGCCAGCCCCCAAATGCCCGGCGCGGAGCCTTTTGGCAATACGCATTTGATGGTGTATCTTTCCCATACGGTCGGGTCGCCGTCGAAGTATTGCGTATAGTAGTTCCTGTGGTAGTGGTATTCAGAATACATAATGCCTTGCGGGTCTTTCAACCAATAAAGTACTTTATCTAATCCGGATTTGTCATCGCGGGCATAGTAATTGATGGTAACCAACGTTTCCCCGTCGGGGGCTTCCGGATGGGTGGGCTCGGCATACACGGTTATGCGGTTGAGGTCGATTTCCGGTGCCTGCGTGTCAGGATTGGGTGTCTCTATATGAATCTTCTTGACAGGCTCATGGTCGGGTGAATCGGAGAACCATACATCCGTCTCTGTTTGCGCCTTGTCAAAAATGGTTATCCACTCTACATAATAGTCTGCCGTCGGGAAGAACTCCTTGATGGGGAAGTCGAT
>CAYXQT010000018.1:3321-19807 GCA_964466445.1 uncultured Paraprevotella sp.
TCCACTCTACATAATAGTCTGCCGTCGGGAAGAACTCCTTGATGGGGAAGTCGATGGTGGCTGTCTGCGTCTGCGCGTCCCACGAGCCGTACAAATCATCCCATGAATATTGGCTTTCTCCACGCGAAAGCCTGACCATTACTCCTCCTATTCCGATATTGTCAATTGCTTGAAAAGTTATCCGCAGGTTTTGCGCCTTGTGTCCTTCCATCAGAGTGTCGGACAATGCGTAGTCCAGACTGCCGCTGACATATTTGGGTGCTTCCAAATCCTCCAGCGGATTGTTCACGTACATGTTCCACACGCAGTCGTTGCGTCCCTCGAAACGTTGGTTTCCTTGCATGTCATGCACATCAATGTCCCCGGCTGTCCAGTAGCCCGACTTGCTGAAACGGCTCACGGTCATTTCTCCGCGCAGCAGGTACGGGTTCCCGTCAACGGGATCCATCCAAAGGTCCATGAATTGTGAATGTTCTTTTCCATCCCGGTCTTTGAACTTGGGGCTGGTGATGCGGGTGAATGCGCTTGACGCGCCGTCTTCGAAGCCGTCCATGTGGTTAAGCTCTATTTCCACGCTTACGGTTTTGTCTTCCTCCGGCGCGCCCGTCACCTTGACCTCCAGACGTTTGATTTTGCCCGGGTAGTCATAATCGGGGTTCAGGTTCAGCACCTCGAATGTCAAATGATCCGGTATCTTGGAAATGTAGCGCGTCCCGTGCATGATGCGGTCGCGGATGAATTCGTATTTCCCATACGACCTTGACTGCAACAGCTCCGGGTTCTTGATGTAGTAGGCGACGGATTCGGCCATGTCCTCGTCCGGGTTTTTGCCGTGGGCGTAGGCCGACACGAATTCTGCGTCCTTGGTGGTACTCCATCCTCCTGCGGCATTCGGGTCTTTGTACCATCCGCCCAGTTCAATCCAGTCGGACTTAATCTCGTCCGAGAAGGAGAAAGCCCACAGGAAGTGGGTCTTTTCATGCAGGATGAGCCGCAATGTCTCAAATCCCAAGTTGTTGTTGCCAAAGGCATCTTCCATGAACTCGATGTAGCCGTTGTCAACCGTCCACGCCACGGCCACGTATTCAGGGTAGATGGGATGTTTATGCCCGTTTTGGCGGCGTACCAGATAGTTCAAGTGGGGGATTTTATGGAAGCCTTCCGGCATTTCCTCGAACATGTTGATGATGCTGACCAGTTCCGTCGGCAGGAAATCTTGAAAGCAGAATTCGTCTTCATCGGTAATGCCTGCCGTAAGGGCTTTGTAGTCGGGTACTTCTATGCTACACCCGAAACGATTGCTCAAAATGGTGTTCACCTGGCCTCTGTCCGTGCCGAAATCCGTGGCGTAATTCACCAACGCGTGGTGCAGACGTTTCGAGAAGAATCGGCCGCGCACTCCGTCCAGATTGACAAGGAACGGATTGGCGTAATAAAACGCGTCTTCGGAAACCGTGACTTCCTTGCCCTCGCCCAGGTCGGATACCGTGATGTCGTTTTCAAGTGCTTCGGATGAGAGCTTGAACTTCGCGGGAACATTTTCGGCAACGTTGTAAGGAATCGTTTTCAGCGTTTCCAGGAGACGGTAAGCGTATTCCTGCGTCCAAGGCTTGTTCTCGTCCGAAAGAATAATGTGGTAATTCGCATAGAGCGTGCCGGAGAAAGGCACGTCGGAGGGAACCATCTTCTTTCCGAGGAATTCAATTTCAGGCGGCGTGTTGATGTGGCTGGTGGTGACGTAACCGGACAGGCTTCCGTCTTCTTCCCACGAATGGTTCCACTCGTCCGGGTTTCCACTCTTTGGCGTGATTGAAATTTGTATCGGAACAGCCGGAACGACGCTCCCGTCGTCCTTTACCTTTACGGTCTGCGCTTGCGGGAGATTGTAACCGGACGCTTCCGCCTTGACGAAATATTCCCCGGCGGGGACGTTTGCGAACGAGTATGTGCCGTCGGCATCAATGGTCTTGGTGTCTAAGTAAGTGTCGGCACCCAGCGACACGATTGCCTTGTCGTTTGTTTGCAGTCCGGACACGACAAATTCGACCTTGCCCTCTGCAAAGATTCGCGTGGATGCATGCCACGCGAGGATGAGAATGGTAAATAAACATTTCTTTTTCATGACTATTTGTTTTTTTGGTCTGTTTTCTGCGTATTTCTGCTGACGACCGCCCTCGTCAGACACTACAAAACTAACATTATTTGTCGAATTGTCCGCCCTTTCATAAGTTAATATTTACCAAAAACTGTAAACAGCGACGGATTTTTGTCAGCAAGGCGCGGATTCAGGTAAACGCGAGTTCGGGAACTCGCTTCCGCAAAGTCCCGCCTTAATGCCGCGGATGCGGAAAACATAACGGCACTTGAATTTACGTAGGTTCCGAAATGAAAAAGGAGGAAGGACGGTCATGATTTCACTGTCCGGGAGGGAAACTTTCCTGTTACGGCGTTTCCTTGCATCGTCAACAGGAAAGAGGTTTTTTCATTTCCTGCTCAAAATGCTTGTAAAACTCGTCATTAACACAAAAATTACATGACAATCCGTATTTGTACCCAAAAACAATTGGCATGATTAGGCGGATTTTGTACCTTTGCAAACTCAAATCAACCTCACTGATGAAGTTGTTGGAATTTGCGTCCGAACATCCCGATGAGGCCTCGTGCATCACGGATTTAGGGGAGTTGAAAGAAAGGAATCCGCATGTCCGCCCCGAATGCGGATATGCGTGCCGGTTTCGGAAGAAAGACAAGACCTTCCATTGCGGGGAAAGTCCGCGCAAGGGTACGGTCAGGGAGAATTCCAGACTTCCGTTCCGCTACCTGTCCGTCCCGATGCACTTTCTGACCGTTGCCAAGAACACGTTTTCCGCAATGGTTCCGCGACACCAATCGGGACACAAGCGTTGCCAATCGATTCGGGAGATACTTCACGAATTCCACGGAGTCACGGTCGGACGTGACGGCAGATGCGCCCTTGCAAGCAACGTGGAGATTGACGAGGGCTTTTTCTCCGCGGAAGTGCCTGGCGACAAGAAGGATGAAGGATTCGAAAGAGGTGCGGGCAACCAGTCAAGGACAAAGGTGTCCGTAATGGATAGGAGCGAGGAGGTTGAAAACCCGAAGAATCCGAAGAGTTCGCGGAAGCCCGGAAAAGCCGGTCATGTCAGGATGATTGTGGTTTCGGATTTGAAGTCCGGGACAATCCCGGCGGTAGCGGGGGAAAGTGTCGGTGCAGAAGCCATTGTTGTCAGCGACGACACCAAACCGCATGTGAAGTTTCCAAAGATGTCCAAGGAATATGTGGGGCGGGTCGTCAGCGTCGGTGAAACCGGAAAGGTGCTTTCAGGGAGCCATGTGGCAATAGCGGAGACGAAGACCGGACTTGCCGACATCTGCCGCGGCATCAAACCGGAATACCTGCAGGAGTACTCCAATGAATTCCTCCACAAGTTCAACCTCTGCTGTTTTGGAGAGAGACCTTTTGACAGGTTGCCTGTTGTAGTCGCAGATTTCTCTCCGAGTTTTAGAAGCCGAGTGTACAACAGCAACATAGCGAGTGCTTAGGTCTAATGCGGATTATCATAAAAATATCTATAACTTTGTCTTTGATAATCACTGGCATTCGTTTTGTGTTTTGTCGTTTATCAGGCTTGAAGATACAAAATAACGCTGGGGTTACCGAATTTGAAAGACTTTTTCTATCTGGAATTCACGTAGGACTGAAAAATTTCCTATTTCGCTTCCAACCCAAATTTCGCCAACATGAACGCAGTCTACACCATCTTGCTGCTCATATGTAGCAACATCTTCATGACGCTGGCTTGGTACGGCCATTTGAAACTACAACAAGCGGGCGTGTCAACCCATTGGCCGCTTATCGGCATCATCCTTTTTTCATGGATGATAGCCTTCGCGGAATATTGTTGTCAAGTACCGGCCAACCGGCTTGGCTTCGAAGGCAACGGCGGATCTTTCAACCTGATGCAGCTTAAAGTGATTCAAGAAGTCATTTCGCTCATCGTCTTCACGGTCATCGCCACCGTAATGTTCCAAGAGCAACCCCTGCACTGGAATCATCTGGCCGCCTTCTTCTGCCTTGTGCTGGCCGTATATTTCGTATTTCTTTAACCATAGACTTCCGCGAAATCATACGCGAGTTCGGGATAAGAAAGTACATGAAAAATTGGTAACCTCGCAAATTTTTATGTCATGGACAAGTTTGTGAAGATTTACCATTTCAGTTCGTCCGGGAACTTCAGGCACAATTGCCTGTCTTGCATCAGAGGGCATCTTGAATCCTGTTTCCCCGATGCTGTCCCATACGACAGGTTCGTCGAGTTCATGCCGCGTGTGGTTCCTCCCCATGATGCCGCTTTGACTTGTCCTGATTGGCGCGAAAGATTATCCCGAACTCGCGTATCCCATATAGCCAACTCTTCTTATAAGCACAAACATTCCTTTCCCGCTACTTCTTGACGAGCTTGTAACTCATGAGGGCAGAGCCGTGGACTACTACCACCAAGTATGTGCCTTTGTCCGCAAAGCCGAGCCGCAGGACTTGGGATGTCGCACCGGGTGCCACGCGCTCGCGCAACAAGGTCTTCCCTTGCAAGTCATAGATGCGCACTTCCGTCGGTGCGGGGAGCGAAGGGTCGAAAGTGACGAGACAACGGTCGGATGCAGGGTTCGGGCTCAGGCCGTACCGTGCGGCGGATATGCCGCCGACCCCCGATGCCTCCACCACGCGCAACGTGGCATCCGTGGCGAACGTGGACAAGTCCCACGCCAGGCCTTCGCCCGGCACCGCAGGCATGACGGACGGCGTACCCGTCACGCGGAGCGAGGAGAAACCCGTGAATATGGGGAATGCGTCCCCGGCTTCATATTCTCCCCTCAGCTGTTCCACCTTGATGACGGGGGAGGCCAGCGTGACGCTCCCGTCCACCCGGAACTTGTCGTTCCTCGCGTTTGCCGTCTTGATTTCCACGATGCCCTCCTTGGCGAGCGTCAGGTTTCCGCTCACGTGTCCCTCGGAGCAGGTACGGCGGTTGCGACTCACACAGAGCGTTCCCCCGGTTTGTATGCGGGCGTTCCGCAACGTCCCCGCGATGTCGAGGAAAGCGCCGTCCTCCACCGTGGCGAGCCCCTCCATCGTCGCGCTCCCCGCCAAGGCCAGCGTCCCGCCCTCCACGGAAACGCCTGTGGACGACGTGCCCGACAAAGTCCATGTGCCCTCGCCCACTTTCGACACGCGAGCCGAGGCGGCGAACGACCCGGCGTAGGTGGTCGACGTGCCGTCGTATCCTATCTCATACGTTCCCGTACCCAAGCTGCAATCCGTGCTTGCCGACGCGAGCGACCCCATGCGCGTGGTCAAGTTCGTCTCCGTGCCGCTCCCGGCCTTGAAGTGAGCGAGGTAGGCATTGCTTTCGAGCACGACGGCGGCCTGACGCAGGTCGGTTTCCCGCGTCAGCCGGAACTGTCCCGACGTAACGTCGAGTGTGCCGGAGAAACCGGACATGTCAGTCGACACGTCACCACGCACGTAGGGGAAAGACACTTTCAGCGTCCCCTCCCCCGTCAGCCTGCCTTGTATGGAACAGCGTTGTCCGCCCACGAGGGTGACGGTGCTTCCTTTTGTCACTTCAAGCGTGTTCCCGAACGACGGGACGGCGGAAGTCATGTTGTTGTCGAAGATGCGTATCGTGCCTCCGTAGGCGGTGATTTTCGATGCCGCGGCTCCGAACGTGGTGTTCCAGGCTCCCATGGCCAGCGTGCCGCCGCGCAACACGGTGCCTCCGCTGTACGTGTTCTGCCCGGCATAGGTGAGGTTGAGTTGCCCGGCACCCTCTTTCACGAGCGTCCCCGCGCCCGTCACGATACCTTTGAGCGACGTGGCTCCGGAGGCCACGGAAATAACCGCCGAGTCGGTCAGGGTGATGCCGCGGTCGGTGGCCGTGTTGGTGTTGTCCACGATGAGCGTGGCGCGTCCTATCCGCAGGTTCGCGGCATCGGCGGACGACGCTCCTATCGAACTGGGGTTGCCGCCGTCGGACAGTTCCGCCACACGCACGGTGCCGCCGCTGATGACGGTGGGGCCGGTGTAGTCGCTCTTCTTGGCGGCGAGGACGAGTTTCCCCTCTCCGAGCTTCAGCAGTCCTCCCGTCCCGCTCAGTCCCCCGTTCCCGTTGAACGTGTAGTCTTTCGCGGAGTTGTCGACAGTGACACCTGCCGTGGGCATGAGTTCGTTCACGCGCACGGTGGTGACATCCGCCTCGTCGGTGAACGCCACCTCGTCGCCGCCCACGAACGCCGTGGCCTGCCCGCCGAGGATGAAGTTCTCCGTGGCATAATCCCACGTGCCGTCCACCGCACCGCTCCACTTCACTCCCGTCGCCGCCTCGCGCTGTTCGTTGACGACGAGCCACAAGGCCTGTTCCTCGTCCACGAGGCTGTACGACAATCCTTGCAGGCCGCCGGCGGACATCAGCGCGACATCGCCCGTGAACCTGCCCGTATGTTCCACGAGCTTGTAGCGTCCCGGTTGCGGGGCATCACCGTGGGTGACGAACGTGAACGTCAGGGGTGCGGAGACGCTGAAGTCGCCCTCTACCTTGACGAGGTCTGCCGTCTGTTGCCCGTCCTGCGGGTACAAGTCCATCTCGATGAAAGTCTTACGGTTGATGTCCAGCCCTTTGCGGAACGTGAGGCAGGGCGACGGGGCGATGCGTCCGCCCTCGCGGTGGAGTGCGCCTTCGAAGGCGATGTCGCCCACGGAGCCGCTTCCCGACAACGTGCCGCGTGCGCGAAGTTCGATTTTGCCGCTCACCTCACCGTTCACTTCGAGCGTGCCTTGGGAGACGTAGAGCGTCCCCGTCCCCGTCCAGGGGATGTCGAGCTCCAGCGTCCCGGCCTGGCTTTTCCAGAGGTCGGCGGAGCCTTCGATTTTCCCGCCGCCTCCCAACCTCACGGTCTGTCCTTTCACGGGCATGGCGTATATCGTCCCCGGCCGGAGCGTGCGGTCTACGGAGATGTCTTCCGCGGTCTCAAGGTCGAAGAGGACGCTCTTGCCGTCTTCATAGGTGGCCGACGACTTCCGCGCGAAGTCCGTGTAGTCGCCGGAGGAGCGGCAGACCAAATCCGCCACCATGCAGGGAGGGAGTTGCGGGCGCGGCATGTCATAGCCCAAGTAGAAACCGGCGAGAGGACTTTGGTAGTACCCCTTGGTGGTGCATTGCATGCGGTAGGCGGGGTCTTCCTGCAGGCAGTAGATGCCGTTGGCACCGGCGGAGATGTCGGTGGAGAAGCCCGTGATGCCCGTGCAGCCCTCGGCCTCCTGCTTGCGCAGGATTACCTCTTCGCGCCAGTCGCCGATGATGTCGCCCATGAAGAGGCCGAGTTTCTTGCCCTGCCCCAGATACTTATATCCGCTTTTCTTCGCGATTTCGACGAGCCTCGTGTTAGCCCCTCGGTTGTATTTCCGTATGTCGATGTTGTAGCCGTCGCCGTCCGGCGAGTCCAGTCGCTCGCGGTCGAGCTCGCCGTCCCACCAGATGCCCTCTGTAGGGAAGTAGGTGGGCAGGTCTGCGATGAGTTCTCCCTTGGCATCGTACATGCCCTCCATGGTGGAGAACATCTCGTAGCCGAAGTGCCGCGAGTCCAAGTCCAGACATTCGCCGCGCCCCACGTCACCCACGGCGGACAAGTACCATTTCTTGATGGCTTCCCCCGTGGCGGCATCGTAGAGGATTTGTCCGAGCATGTCGGGTGCGTCCTGCTGTATGGCGAACGTCTCCAATCCGGGCCGCTCCGGGTCGATGTCTCCGGTGCGGAATCGGTCGCCGTGTGATATTCCCGCGTTGAAGAGCGTCTTCCCCGTGTGATCCATGGTGTATCCCCCTTCCACCATCTCGTCGCGCCCGTCCTCGTCGGGGTCGGCCACGCGTATTTGGTGGAAAGTGGCGCCTCCTGTCGGCTCGTTGAAGAGCTGGTGCCAACCGTGGGCCGTCCCGCCGCTGAAGTCGAAAGCCCAAGCCCCGTTATAATAATGGTGTGCGCCGTCGACAGTCCGGGTGTGGTACTCCATGACCACGGCCGGATGTATGCCGTCGTGGTAGAATACGCCCATGTGCCCGACGTGCTTGTTGTATTCGTCGCCCATCAGGCTTGCGCGGTTGTCGCGGTCGTAGTAGGGCGTGTAAATCTGTTCGACGGTAGCCAGTTCCTTGCCCGTCATGCCGTCCACGACGGTCATGTACCGAGGCGCGTTGCGGCTGCCCTGCTTCTCGTATTCCACGATGCCGTCGTCGTCGGTGTCCTCCTTTCCCAGGAGGTATTCGCCCCAGTCGCCCTTCTGCGCGTCCCAGAAGCGGGTGCCGTCGGAGGTCTGCATCACCACGTCGCCGCGCCCGTCGCAGTCCATGTCGTAGGCGAGTACCTGGTCGTCCTGCCCCATGCAGATGAATTCGTTGGGACCCATGTCCACCGTCCAGAGGTGTTCTCCCGTGCGCAGGTAGCCCTCCACCTTGTCGGTCAGGCCGTCCTTGGCGTGCAGCCTGTCCACGACGAAGTCGTACTCCCCGTCGCCGTCGAGGTCGACAGGCCAGACGTATTTCGTGGTATAGTCGGCGATGGGGAGCGGCGAGTCATGGAAGTCGATGTCGAAGAAGATGTCCGCGAAGTCGCCGGCGCGGAAAGTGAAGGCCTCGGAGCGCGTCTCCTTGCCGTCCTTGGTAACGACGGACACGGCCACTTGGCTCCCCACGGGGATGGTGGAAGTCGTGGTGGCGAAGTTCGTCCTATCTACCGGCTCGTCGTTCACTTTGACGAATGCCGACCCCGACCGCGCAACGTACACGTTGTAGGCGGCATCTTCCGGTTCCTGCGCCAGCCGGCGCCACGTCACGAGCACGTTCGAGCCGTTCTGCACGGCCACGACACCGCGTCCGAGCGGCTGTTGGATGCGTTGCGCCGCGGCGGGCGGTGCGAGGAGTGCCGCGAGGCAGAGCGCGGCCAAAACATGTCTTTTCATAAGTCCGTATGTAGGGTTATACATTTTTTCTTTTCCTTGCTCGTCGCGCCCTCCGAGGCGGCGGAACGTCCTCCCGGCGGCGCGGCCTATCCGGCGGAAGCGGTTCACTTGTCTTCCCGGGCCGCCTGGCGGGCCTCCTCGAACTTCTGCTTCATCGTGGGATTGCCATACGTGAGTTTCCTGATGGTCAGATTTTCCGTGTCGTTGTTGGCAAGCCGCAGGTAGTTCTCGGAGCCGAGCAACTCCTCTTTCATCCTTTGGAGCGACTTGATGGTCTTGTCTATCTCCTCTATCGCTTTCTTGAACTTCTCGCCGGCGCGTTGGTAGTGGTTCCCGAACTTGTTGCGGAAGTCCGCGAGCTTGTCCTCGAAGTTGGTCACGTCAACAGACTGCTGTCGCGCCTGCGCCAGTTCCTTTTGGTATGCCACGCTCTTTCTGGATGCCTGAGCGAGCAGGGCAATCAACGACATGAAGAATTGCGGGCGGATGACGAACATCTTGGGATACCGGTAGGAGACATCCACGATGCCGCTGTTGTAGAAGTCGTTGTCGGCTTCCAGAAGCGAGACGAGGACGGCATATTCGCAATCTTTCTCGTTGCGGTCCCTGTCCAGCTTGGCGAAGAAGTCCTCGTTCTTGTGCTTGGTGACGGTCTCGTCCATCTCGTTCTTCATCTCGAACATGATGGAAACATACTCCATGCCGTCCACGTAGTCGCGGAAGATGAAGTCGCCCTTGCTGCCGCGGCTCGCGTCGTTGTCCTTTTCGAAGTAGGCATTTGGGTACATCGCCGTCCGCACGCGGTTGAACTCGTTGCAGCAGTGCACCTCCAACGCTTCGCCTATCATCTTGGTGGACAGCTTGGCCTTCAAGTCCTTGTAATAGTCCACCATCTCCTGCTTCTGTCTCAGTTGCCGCTCGTAGTCCTCCCTCATGTTGGCCTCCCGGATGTCGGCTTCTTTCCGCCCTATTTCGATTTGGTTGCGCAGTTCCATGAGGGATTTGTCCTTGTCCTGTATGATTTCCTTGACCTTGTCCCGCTCTTTGAGAAGGGCGATGTCGGCCTTGTCGTCGTTCTGCCGTATGATGGCGTTCAGGCGGGCTATCTCGCTTCCTGCCTTGGAGCGTTCGGCCTCGATTTCGAGCTGTTTAGTCCGGTTGAATCCTTCCAGTTGGGATTGTAGCCTGACTATCTCGTTCTCTTTCTTCGCCAGAAGCGTGTCCTTGTCGTTCAGTTCTCCCTGATACTTCTGGCCAATCTTCATGGTGGCGGCCTCCAGCCTTATATCGTCTTGTTTCCGTTGCTCTTTGAGGCGTTCTTCCAAGGCTTCGTTGAATTCCCGCGTCCTGACTTGGTTGACGAGGAAAGCGTAATCGGCTTCGTCGACGGAGAAGACGTTGCCGCAACGGGGACATTTAAGTTCTTTCATCTGTCTGTATTTGTAGGGTTCATGGTATAAATTCCTCTTAACGTCGGCGGGCGGGGTGTATCCCCTCCCTCCCGCCACGGGCGTTTTACCCGTCAAATTTAGTGTTTTTCCCCGTCTTTTCCCATGGATTGGCGCGGTTTATTTCACCGTCTGCAATGAAAAAACGCCCCCGCGGGCAAAACGGGCAGGACAGTCCACCATACAACAGCGGCTTGCCCCTGGATTATTACCGAAGACAACATTGGATTTTTTGTGCCATGGATGAGTTTGAGAAGAATTTGCACGCCGGACTATGGAGAAATCTCAGGTTGGAAGTTACGGACAACGGGACAAGACACGGAAACCGCAGGGGCAGGCTTCGCGAGGGCGGAATCATGACGATACCCGTCCGCCGCAATTTCAGGCGGCGTTTCAACAAGGTATCCAAATACACTGCGGCAGACGGCAGGGGCACGACGGGATGATGTCACGGCTTCAAGCTCCACCTCACTGTGCAACGACTGCGGAGAGGTCATGACTTTCCCGTCTTACAAGAGCCGACGTGAGGCGACAGGACGCAAAGGTGTGGAACGTGTCCGTCACGGGGCTTCATGGCAGGATGCCCCCGCGTCGCGGGACATTTGAATTTTTAATACAACCAACGGGTCAATACTTGTTTCCGGAGCATCGGACGCAAGCATTCCACTTTCGACGCACAATGAGTTTTCATCGCCATCCATGAGCTTCCCCCACACATGGGACAAAACCCACTCTTCCGCCCATGACGGGAAGAGCGATATTTCGTACCACAACACAAGAGGATTAGCGAAACGGGAACATCCCCGCCTCACGATCGAGGCTTGGGGTTATGCCGTTACTTCACCAAGGACTGACCGTTAAGAACGCGTCGGAATCATGAGAGAATACGTTTCCCTTTTTGAATATTACTCCTCGTAAGGTTCGAAATCATCCTTACCCACACCGCAGACCGGACATACCCAGTCTTCGGGAATATTTTCAAAAGGCGTGCCCGGCTCTATACCTGATTCAGGGTCTCCCACTTCGGGGTCGTAAACCCACTGGCAAACTGTACAAATGTACTTTTTCATCGCTTAATCGGTTTGGATTCGCTTTTCATGTCAATAACTTGTGCAAGTATACTATTTTTTAGATGAAAAACAGCGGAAAAGTCGATTTGCTTTTGTTTTTTTAACAAAGAAGCAAAACCCGGTAACTATTCAGCCAGATCAAATGCCGTAGGTTCGTGGCACTCGTCTTTTCCACGCCGCGCCGACAATGGAGCGGATTGCATGGAGAGCATCGGCACCAGTTTCGTCAAAGCCTGCAACGGATGATTCTTTGATAAGATGCCCGATAAGGACGGCTGCCGGCTTTGATTTGTCAGGCGTTTCACGGATAATCCGGCCAATGCGCCCCGACCGACTGTTACATTGAACGTCGTGGAGGACAAGGACCGAGGCCGTCCATACGGCATACGTCGTACCGCGCTCGGACATGTGACGGTTGCACGTATGTTTCTTGCCGAAAGCGATAAATCCGCCCTTGCGCCCTGATTCATATCCAGGTTACAACAGCCACATGTGCAGACTTTCTTGCAGAAACGCACTTCCGGTATATGAGCCTTATCGGTGGATGAAGGTATGCCGCTGTCGACCGAGTCTTTCAGGGATTTCTCATATTTCTCCATACATTTGCGCAACTCGCGGTCTTCTTTCGGCAGTCTGTCGACATTGCAGACGAGCGGGCACATTTCAGCATACTGCGAATCGACCGTTGTTCTCGACGGTTGAAGACCAGACAGGAGTCCCGTCGACGTTCCGTTCATGTCGTTTGCCTGCTGTCTCACGGACATGAAAACAGTAATTTTTGTCCGCAGGAAAATCCGGAAAAGTGCGGATTCCGGCGGATTTTCCTCCCGAAAACGGAGAAACGGACTGCGGAAAACGCGCTTTTTTCTCTATTTGGAGGAAAAACGAGTACGAAATTCCGGTGTCGTTTTGCAAGGCGGAACGCCCTTCGGGCTTGCGCGTCCTCCGTCCGCAAGCACGAGGAATTGTCTTCCATCGTACAAAACGACAGCGGAATTCCCTTCCCGGCTGACATTCCGTCTTCCGCAAACGGCGCGAGAATCGCGTATTTTCCGCGCCGCCCCGACTGGCGGGCAAATACGCGATTCTCGCGGGAGTACGACTGACGTTTCGACAAAATGATAATCGGCGGAAACCGCGTCTTCCGGATTGCGGGCAGAAGGACAGGGCGGTCGCCGTCCTGCCTTACGGATGAAGAGCCTTCCGCGGAATACTTTGGGAAGCGGGAAAGAAAACAGGATACATCCCCCGGAGAAAGGAAGGAGGAGGGGAAAAGGCTGTTCCCGTCGCATCCATAAGGAGTTACGCGGCACGTAACTTGGTACGGGACGTGACATGCACGGTCGCGGATGAGATTGCCGCTACCGGATATGCCCGGACGCGAACAATCCCCCTTGCGCCCGGATTCAACGACCGAACCGGACTTGTATGGAAACAGCGGCCATGAACGCCGAAAGGTGCTCGTCCAAGAATTTATAAAGGCTCGCCCACCCGACAGACAAAGGCGGAGGGCGCATTTTCAAGGTTCTTTTCGGCGGATGCCGAATATGCGATTCCGGAGTGCGTAACTTCCGCGGATGCCGAGCCCTCGTTCATTTTGTACCGCTTTTCGGGGGAACGTTCTTCCCGAAGTCCGCGCATGTGTCTTGAAGCAGGGACGGGCAAAGGGATTTGCCCGGCCTCGCTTCAGAATTGTTTCAAATACCGAGCCAGCGGACTGTTGATGTCGCGCAGTCCCCGGGCTATGCCTTGCGCGTTGAGCCGCGCCCCCTTGAGCGACGTGTGGGTGTGGTCGTTGTTGTAGTACGCCTTGGCTTCTTCCTGTCCCATGCGGTCGAGCGCGTCGGCCGTGATGTTGTGCAAGTCGACGAACTCCGCGGAGGTCTCCGCCGCCACCTCGCGGTACCATTCGCCGTAGCTGTCGTTGCGGCGTTCCACCTTTCCGTCGTGCCATTCGTTGCGGGGCGTGAGGGAGACGAGGACGGGCGTGCCGCCCTTCTCGCGCACGTCGTCGATGAACTTCTTCAGATACCAGCCGAAGGAGTACACCACCTCGTTGTAAGTCCTGCCGTCCTTTTCCACCCGGTAGACATGGCTCGTGTCCCGTGCGCAGGCGATGACGCCGCGGGCTTTGCCCCGGTCAATATCACCGATGTCGTTATGGCCGAACTGGATAAGCACGAAGTCGCCCGGGCGTATGGCGTTGTAGACCCGTTCCCACCGTCCCTCTTCCAGGTAGGTGCGCGTGCTCCGTCCCGCCTTCGCTTCGTTGGCCACGGTGATTTTCCCCGTGTCGAAGATGTCGCCCGCCTGACTACCCCAGCCCCACATGCCGAGGGAATCCTTGTCCTCGTTCTTCACCGTGGAATCTCCGGTGATGAACACCACGGGCTTCCCCTCTTCCCGTTTCACTTCGGGCGGTGTCAGGTTCGTCAGGCAATCCTGCAGCGGCTTCAGGTCGGGGTGCGTCGAGGCGGCTATCCCTTCGGCGGCTGAACGCGCGTTGAGCCGTGCGCCGAACTCGCTGGTATGGATGCGGTCGAGGTAGAAATGATAGTCGACCTTCCATGCCGAGAAGCCGTCGTACTTCGAGGCCGATATCTCGTTCAAGTCCACGAACGGTATGCCTTGCTCCTCGGCCACCTGCCTTGCCCACAGGCCGAAAGTCCCGCTCGTGCGGGCGATGCGTCCCGGGTCATTCTCGTCCCGTGCGTTGCGGGGCGTGAGCGAGAACAGCACGGGATGCGCCCCCAGTTCCTTGCATTCGCGCACGAAGCGGCGCAGGTATTCGCCGTAGCTGTAGACGGTTTCTTGCTCGCCGGTCTCCTTGATGGTCACGCGGAGCGAGTCGTCGGGACTGATGCCGCGGATGGACGCGCGGGCGCGCCCGCTGTCGAACGGGCCGTTGTCGTTGTGGCCGAGCTCGATGATGACGTAGTCGCCCCGGCGGATGCCTTTCTTCACGTCAGGCCAGAGCTTGCGGTAGAACGTCCGGCTGCTCGTCCCGCCCAAGGCGTGGTTCTCGACGGTGATTTTCTCCGCGTCGAAATACTCGCGGGCGAAGTATCCCCAGCCCCATTGCCCGTTGTCGCCGTTGCCTTTCGTGCCGGTGCGCATCGTGGAGTTGCCCACGAGGAAGAGCACGGGGTGGTTGCCCTTTCGCGACGAACCGGGCACGGGCCGGGCCGTGTTGGCTTTTTCCAGACTGTCGAGCGTGAGGTCTACGACGTGGTTCACGTCTTCCATCGGGCGGAAGTCCTCGGAGTTTTGGGCGTGTCCCGCTGACGTGCCAATCAATAAGGCACATGCCGCAAGGACGCTTCCCGTCATGGAGTGTCGATTTTCTTGTGTAACAGGATAGACCGAGTTCTGAAAGCCCCTGTATCGTGTGTTAAGTTTCATATTGTTTTTTGTCTTGACTTTAATCTGAAATAATGGCTGGTGTGATGAAATGGCAGCATGACGCTGTCGTTTCACAAGCAAAGGTAGGTGTTTTGGATGAAAAACGGTCTCTTTTATCAGCAAAAAAACATCCCAAACCTGTAACTGCGGTACAGGATGGGATGATGCACGGAACCCAACTGAATAAGTTCAGGCAGGTCAAATGGCTATTTTTATTGTCTTATTGGCTATTTTCACTATGTAGACTTGTCCCGGCGGGAGGGCGGTTTCCGTGCGGCCGTATCGGGCTTTCACGGTTTTGACGGTGCGCCCGGCCGTATCGTAAATGCGGATGTCGTCGCCGGCATCAGCGTTTTCTATGACGAGCTTCCCGCTTTGGACATAGACCCTCGCGGCGGAGGCGTTTGCGTCCGCAACGCCGCTGCCGCCCTGTTCAAATGCCACATTAAGATAGGCATCGGCATAAAGTTTTGGTGTAGTAAAGCTGTTTTCACTGTCCAAGGCGTAGGTGTAGTCTTTGCCGTCAAGAGTGACGGAGTGGATGCGCCAGCCTTCGTCAGGCGTAATGCGCACAGTGCGTGTCTGGCCATATTCGGCTTCCACTTCCACAGTACCGCTTTCGGCTTGTCGGATAGCGAGGTTAACGGAGATAGGACTGAAGATAAATTCATATGTATTGTTGTCTTGCGTCAGAGTTTGTCTTATAGAAGTAGATGTAACCAATTCGGTGAGGGAGACGTATGCCCCATGAATCCGTATCGCTTCTAATTTATGTCCATAGTCGGCATTTATATAAAAATCGACGGTGCTATTTTTCTCCACCTTTCTTGTTACAGTATTGTTGGGAGCAACTTTATATGAAAGGAATGAGACGGAACCGTTACCGATAGAAGAGACGGACAAAGTGCATGAGGCCGGATTGCTGTAATCAGTTTCTTCAATATGAGAGAAATTGCTCCATGTCGGGGCTGTAGAGTATAAATTCTTGCAACCTTTCGGGACGTATAGGGTAGCATCGAGATAAGCGATTGCAGGAAAGGTGTTTTCGTAGCTAAGTTTTGGCGGGTTTTCAGCATAGAGAGTGATTTCTTTTAACTGGTTGCATCCGTTGAATACCTCAGAAGATAAAGATAGTCCGTTAAATGAGTTCGTAAAAGTGATATGGGTCAGGGAGGCACAACCTACGAATGCTTGTTCTTCAATTGATGTTGCCGGTATATCAAGAGATGTGAGGCTTGTACAAATTTCAAACACGTGGTCGGCAATGCGAACCAAGTCCTTGGGAAATGTGATTTCTTTTAATTTAGTGCAACTCCTGAAAGAATACCGTTCGATAGCGGTTATGCTGTTAGGCATCTTTATGGATGAGAATCCTGCGCTATAAAAAGCGTTTTCTCCAATGGCTGTTACTTGGAATGTCTTTTCCTCCCATTCCACTGTTTCGGGGATTTCCATGTCTCCTGTATATGTAGGAGTATGGTTGTAGTATCCATACGTCACTTCCACCGTCAAATCCGTCAACGAGGTGACGTTGT
>CAYXQT010000019.1:0-19588 GCA_964466445.1 uncultured Paraprevotella sp.
CGAGAAAAATTCCCGTTCCTGCGGAGAAAACACTTTTTTCGTCCGCAGGAAAATCTGGAAAGGTGCGGATTCCGGCGGATTTTCCTCCCGAAAGCGGCGGGACGGACTGCGGAGAGACCGTCTTTTTCTCTATTTGGAGGGAAAACGTGTACGAAATCCTGGTGTCGTTTTGCAAGGCAGAACGCCTTTCAGGCTTGCGCGTCCTCCGTCCGCGAGCGCGGGGAATTGTTTTCCTCTGGACAAAACGACGGCGGATTCCCCTTTCCGGCTGACATCCCGCCTTCCGGAAGCGGCGCGGGAACCGCGTATTTTCCACGACATTCCGACAAGGTTGCGAATGCGCGATTCCCGCGAGGGCGGAACTGACGTTTTGACAAAACGAAAGACGAATGACCCGAAGGGTACGTTTTAATGCCGGACACAGACGGCGTTAGCGGAAGCCATGCCTCATGCGTGGGAGTGTGTCAGTTTCCCTCTTCGAGCAGTTTCCTGAGTCCGATGCGACGATTCTCGTGAACGCCTCCGCGCCCTCTCAGTTCAAATGAAAGCAATCCCTGAAATATCGGTTATTTCCGACAAAGGCACTATCGTCGGCATGCGACAAGAAAGAAATGCCTTCCCAACATGCCATCTCGCGAATCAGCCCGTATTCCGGCTTGGCACCGGACGGGGCATAAAACGGAGATACCACGAAAACGAGGCGCGTACCCCATGCCTTGCAGTCGGACACGAACCTCCGCCAATACCTCATCTTCAGCGCGTCAATCCGGATATCGGACAGCAAGAGCACGATGAGGATAATGGTGGGATAGATGCAATTTCTGAGTTATAGTTATGTTAATAGTTATAGCTGACAGCCGCCACCAACAACCTGTCGTGTTCCGAAACCGTCCCTGCACACTTGAAAGAAAGTTTTGTCGGCATCCCGTCGGTGTCCCGTACAATCGCAACACCTGTAAACAAAACTCCGGATTATTCCTTTTTCTCGTTCCAGTAAGCGGTATAAGACGCTTCCTCGGAAACCGTTATAGGAAAATATAGTTTCTCATGTCTTCGTGTGTCTTGTGTCGGCACAATCCGCGTTTTCTTTCTTTACCTCCGTAAGGGCGATGTTTCATTACCCTATCATGGTAGCAACCTTATGATTGGTTCTTTGTTGCCGTCTATCGAATGCAAATCAAATGCTTGTGCAAAAGAATCCGTCTGTCGGCAGAAAAAGGAACGTTCAAATCAGCCTCCATCTATGCCGCCAGCATCTTTGATAAATGGCGAAATAAGGATTCCATAGCACCTCACACGGTTTCAACCGTAGGAAACGCAAACCTCGTTTCTGCTTCCGCATGAACAAATAGAAAGTACTCTCGCCTCGCAGGTCGCCGAACCGTGGATCGTATTTACCGAAGTTACCGGCAATCATGACCTCATCTATCAAGAAACGAACACGTTCTGCTTCGGGCGCACATAACAGCCTGTCATCGGCAAGGCCGAACAATTCCTGCAACACATACTTCACGGCACATGCCATACGCATCAGCCCAAAATGCGAAACAAGGCGCAAACTTCTTCTTTTTTATCCACCGGGAAATCATCTTTCGAAATAGATAATAATAATCCATCAACTGCCGCATTCCTATTCCTTGCTCATGGAAATGTTTGGATATATATAGCAACAAATAAACGGTGTTGAACGAATCCGCAGGTACATGATACTTCCCGACAACATTGTCAAACTGTTCGTCTCTGACCTTTTCAAACCAACGTTGGAGTTTCCGGCTCATAAAAGGGTCGTTCAACCATGTGGGCATAAAACGAAGCTCAACGGGGACTTCCTTATACACATCAAAGTTTCACATGATGAAACCTAACCTTGTTTTTTTGATTTTTCCGCCTTGCATAATTTATCGTGTTCATCCTGTCGTATTCCGCGTTCCTGACCGGTTCTGCATCCAGACATCAATATCCCCACATTGTCGGCGAGACGGATTGGGATAATTTACTACCACACCTTGTCCTTTCAAGATGCAAGCTGAAAAGCCATCCTCTTGCAGTCAGGAACTTAAATCCACGGCAAAACGGTTTACGCCCCATTCCTTTTCTCAATAAATGTCACTGTGGCATACCGACCCAGCAACAAGTTTCTCGGAGGCCTTTGACAATTCCTCCAAAGTTCCCAATGACACTTTTACCAATTCAATGAAAAGTGGTGCAAGCTGGGAGCAGAGCCAAGTTCTCTTGAGTTCTGCCGAGGCGCAACCCATATTGGGCGAAACCAAAAGAAGTTCATCGGTTTTCACCACGAGACATTTTACCGTCACACTGGTTTGGCAAGTTGCCGTTTCATAAAATAGTATCTGCCCTCATATGGGCCGAGAGGCACATGTGTGAAAATGAAATCCCCAATTATCCGAACACCTTTGTCTGCCGATACATAAAAGTCCGTCTCCGTAGATTTTTCTCTTTCATACGGTTGAATATCTGAAATTTCCACCGACGAATTTACCGCCTTTGCCGCATTGATAAAAAGTCGCCTCTTCTCTTCCTTTTTCATTTTCAGCACATCCTCGAACGCCACACGGGGAAATACCTCCAACTTTCCTCCATGGCCGGCGTTATATACACGCACTCCATTTTTGTCACAAAAGACCTTGCACTGTTCGAACTTTCGCAACATCTCTTCCACCCCGGGATTGTGGTACTTTCTTCCTTTTCCAAAATAACGGGGGTCAAAATGGTTCGGGTCGTTTTCCTCAGACTGCCAATTCCGCGAATTGACCTTTTTTACCCTATGATTGCCAAAGTCCATGTCCACGCCCAACAAATAAATTTCAGAAAAGCCCAAAAAGACGGCAATCTGCATACCCGCATTGACCACCGTCTTATTGATTCCGCAATAAGGAAGCCTATCGGAAAACTCCGGTTTGTCCACGTGCAACCATAACACATTCCTTTTACTTTTTATCAATTTCTTCACAGAAATATTGGACGGATGCAAATCAGGGAAGAAAGCGTAATCCACGCGAGGAACAATCTGACTATTTAATTCCTCGTACTGATCCTTGAGCACAAGGTCATCTGTCACCACATAAAAGTTTGGGAACCAATTAATGCGTTCTTCCATGAGAGCAAAACGGTTAAAACACATGGTGTATTCGTCCTTAAGCAAATACAACGGCATCTCGTTGAGGCTGGGGCCATTGCCAATAATGAATACTTTCTTTCCCGAGTATTGGCCTTTCAAGGATTCAAACCTCTTGAAATTCTCTTCATCCTTACTGGACAGTAGGCGTCTGACCTTGAACAGCATATAATTGCACGTCCGCGACAAGGCCACCCCAAAACCATATTGCTTGCACGTCTTATGTGCTTGGCTAATCAATCCGAGCATGATTGGTTACGTAAAAAAGACATTCCTTTCGCAACGGTGTCCCCCATAAAGAGAAAGTCCGTGCCATACGCCAGAAACTTATACCCTTCATCCATCTTCCGCTTGACCGCCAACGGATCGGAATTCACAACGTGGTATCCCATCGTGACATCGTGAGACTTGCACACTTCCACAAAACGTTCCAAGGCGGCTTTCACCTCCGGATTCTCGAAAGCACCGGGCATACCCAACGAGCCGGAAAGGTCATACGGGCCAATGATGGTGCCATCAATGCCGGGCGTACTTATGATGGCTTCCAGATTGTTGATAGCATCAATATGTTCAATTTGAGCGATGACGACCAGTTCCTCGGCAACCCATTCCTTATATGTTTCGAACCCCGCACCATATTGCTGGGCACGTGCCAATCCGACTCCTCTTTTACCTATCGGCGGATATTTTGCATACTGGACGGCTCGGACGGCATCCGCCTCAGAACAAACCATGGGAACAATAATGCCGTCAGCTCCCGCGTCAAGGACTAATTTTATAGGCACTTCCTCATTCTTGCTCACTCGCACAATCGCAGCCACTCCCTTGGATTGGATTGTGGTAACCAGCACCTGCACCATGGAAAAGTCAATCGGATTGTGTTCGATGTCTATTACCAACCAATCAAAACCCGCCCGCGCCAAAATCTCGGCCACATTGGGATGACCGATAGTAATCCACGAACCTAATGTCAGTTCATGGTTCAAGATTTTCCTTCTCAGATTTCTATTCCACATAATTTCTCATTCCATAAGTTCTGCTATCACGGCAACTCCTGCCCCATTGCCATCTTCCACCAGAAAAGGAGCAACAACCACACGGCCAAGTTTTCCACACGCATTTTTCAGCGACATATCTTCTATGCACCATATTTCCCGTATTTCACCCTCCGGAGCAAGAAATGCCTTGTGCGCCGCTTTCCCTTCGGCTCGATGACACCACGAAGTAACGGATATGAAATCGAAGCCCACGCATCTTAATTTCGGAAAACGTCCGCGAAAGTAATCGGCGAGTTCGGGAGCGAGACCCGGGTTACCGTTCCAATATACGTCTTGTCCTCTCAGGAGTTCGAAACCGGTACGGATGAGCAAAAGCTCTACGTCGGAAGAAATAGAAATCTCCTCAAAATCGGATGGACACAACAAACAATCCTTGTCTTTGGGAATGTCAACTACCTCGCAATAATCAAAGACATAGTCCCCAATAGGATAATCCGTGGTCTTTTTCCCCGTGAGGGAGAAGTGGTAAGGCACGTCTATGTGCGTGCCGATGTGGTTGTTTGATAGAATCCAACACGATGAATTGGCCGTAGCCCCCGCTTTCATGTCGGAGTTCACACGAATGATGACCTTATCCCTATTTCCATAGGACGGCGTCCCAGCGTCCAATATATGGGATAATCTTACGAACCGCCCCATACTCAGACCAACATGTTTTTCAGAATGAACTCACACCAATAAAAATCCTCCATATAATCTATGTCAGCCGCTTCAAGCGGATTTATGGGAAACATCATCGGGTGTTCGCCCAATCGGTTCCGCACCCGTTCATTGGTCTCGCGCGAAAAAAGGTAGAAACAGGAATTTTCCTCGTAAATCGGTTCAAGGTCTTGCGTGCGAATCAAATGTCCGGGATTATGGTTGATACCCGTTCCATCAGGCCAATAAAAACGGCTCTTGATTTCCGTCACGGAAAACAAGGCATCATGTTCCTTTTGGATGAAAAACGTCTCTATGGCTTGTTCATAGGTTTCAAGTTTCACGCAGGGATTAGTACTATGCGTTTGCAAAAAGTAATCGCATGAACTATGACGCATGTCGTAGGCGATAAGGGGTTGTATCCCTACCATGTCACCTAAAAGGAAGTCCGGGCGTTCAATCACTTTTATCTTGCTTATGCGATTTACGCAGGCGGCAATTTCTTCATCATCCGTGTCCACGATGATTTCCTTGACATATCGGCATTGGCTCACTTTTTCGAGTACCCACAGGCAGACGGGTTTCCCGTTCAAGAGACGGATGTTCTTGTGCGGTACACGCTCGGAATGCCCTTTCATGGGTACAAGGGCTGCTATATCGGGAATATTCATGTTGTTTAGTCTCCTGTTCTTACCTTTATTGCGGTTTTCCTAATTAAACTTTGCCTTAAATATGCGGACAATCAGTTGGCTTACAAGTATTCTTCTTTACATTGACGGAAGGACAGATAATCGACCTCCAAAATCGTCAAAAGTGATACCGGATTGTATCGCTTGCTTGGCATCCAAAAACATCTTTCCTTGAACTTCGGAAGAAATACTCAAGACGCTTTCAAAATCCACCCTTTGGAAAGACTTCAGCTTGCTACCATGGCTGGTATTGTAAATACAAACTCGGCAAAGTCCAAAGGATTCTCTGCAAGGGTCGAACTTGACTGTCGGCTCTTTTTTCATGTCTTCAATCCCCTCCGAAATATCTTGGGTCAAAATGATTGGGAACATCTCATTTTGATATCCAGTCCCTTTTGGACAATTTCCTGATGCCGTGATTACCAAACGTCAAGGTAGCTTCCAAAACGTTCATTCCTTACTTCCCGCATTTCCACAAACAGGAAGTCCGTCCCGCAAGCGATGAAGCGGCAACTTCCGCAGGTTTCCCGTTGCACAGTTGCCGGGTCAGGGTTCGCCATGTGTGATAGACCCGATACGGGACTGTCCGTTTTTACATCAGAATGCCACTTTCACTGTTACCTTTTTTATCATTTCTGATTTTTCCACCAAATGTTGCGGTGAATGCCCGTCATCAGGAAACATGATGGCAAAAACCCCGTTTCCTATCACCACCTCACATCCGTAAGGCGACGGGGTTTTATAAAAAATCCTATCCTTTGCCGCATCATACGGAATGTTCACATCCATGCCCGCGACAGGCGACCACTTCACCCGTTCCCGTCCTTTTATGGGATATTGTATGTCTATCACATGCCGGTGCGCCTCGTAGCCGCGCTCAAAGCATTCCACTGTAGAATAAGAACTCACAATAGCTTTCACTTTTGCATTGATGACGTAGACACCCAATTCTATGTCAGGCTTTACATCCCTCAAGAACTCAAGACCGACGTAAATATCCGGCGACAAGCCTTTATAGATGCCGATGTTTTTAATTAAATCCAGAATCATAGCCTTCTCTTTTGTATTAGTACGCAAGCTCATTGGCAAAGTATTCACGAATCCAATCCTTGAACGTTTTGTCATTTTCGGTGATGTTCTTGAATATTTTGCCATAGCCTTTGCTCAAAATCAGTCCGAGCCGTTTCCCTACATTCTTCTTGTCTTTCGTAAGAGCCTCCATATACGCGTCCACGTCTATCCCGCCTATGTCATAACCCGACCAAAGATTTACCACGATGTCGCGAATCTCGTCACGCACATCCCGTGAGACCAGTCCCATCTTCATGCTGACAAAATTCGCCATATCCATGCCGTAGCTGACAGCTATCCCGTGCGGGATACGATAATGTGTAAGCGATTCTATGGCATGCCCGAAAGAATGCCCGTAGTTGAACACCTGCCGCGGTCCCCGGTCGAATTCGTCACGTTCAACGTAGCCTTTCTTAATCTGCAACGACCGTTCAACAAGGCTTGCAAGGACTTTCTTGTCTTTAAAAGCGGCCTTGAAGTTGTCCTTGAAAAATTTAAAGTCTTCGAAACCGGATACCACAAAATAATGCAACATTTCTCCCATTCCCGATTTCATCTCACTTTCCGTCAAGGTATCCATGAAACGTGGATTTATGAAAATCTTGCTGGGCGGATAGAATCCTCCCAGTTGGTTTTTATAAACTCCGAAGTTTATGGATGTCTTACTGCCAATGCAACTGTCGCACTGCGCCAGCAAAGTTGTCGGAAAGAAAAGCCAATCCACACCCCTGTACATGACAGAAGAAATGAAGGCCGTGACATCCTGCGTGATACCGCCTCCGATAGCCACAAGGCGGTGGTTTTTCCTAAAGCCGCCACAAATCAGTTCGTTTATGACAGGTTCAATTCCTTGATAACTCTTTTGGGCTTCCGTGGCATCGATGCCGATATGGAATATACCACGCATTGAACACACGACTTCCAGTTGCTCTGCGTACAAACGCTTGACGTTGTTGTCTATGACTATCCAATCCCCTTCTTTCAATATCGCCTCCAATACTGTCCGAGTGTCATCGACAAACTCCACTTCGTAATCATGGATTGTTGATTTTACTGAAAACTTATTCATTTGTGTATCCTCCGTCCACTATTAAATTCTGCCCGGTCATGTAACTATTCTGTTCGCTGCAAAGGAATGCCACGACATTGGCCTGCTCCTGCGGGTCGGCCAGCCTCCGGGCGGCCACCTTGCCGGTCAAACGGTCAAGTTGCTCCCGAGTGTTCGTGTTTTTGGTAAGTTCTGTCATGGTGAATCCCGGGCTTACAGTATTCACCATGATGCCAAACTCGGCCAGTTCGACCGCCAAGGCTTTCGTCAATCCGTGTATGGCGTTTTTCGAAATGCCGTAGCTCGAACGCCCGGGGCGATTGATGACACTCCAAATGGATGCCACGTTCACGATACGCCCGTAACGGTTAGACTTCATTTTAGGCACCACGGCCTGTAAGATTCGCCAAGGACCGAAAGCGTTCACATGCTGTATCCAGACAAACTCATCATAAGAAACCTCGCAGAAATCCCTCACAATATTGATTCCCGCGTTGTTTACACAGATGTCAATACGTCGCAAGGAACGGATGCAGTCCAAGAAAGCGTCCACGGAAGCATCGTCGCCCAAGTCCACGCACAGATAGTGTTTGCGCCCCGGAGATGCTTTCCCGGCCTCTTCATTCAACCTTTTTATTTCTTCCCGCCTCGTTCCGGTCAAATACACTTCGGCTCCAGCCGCGTACAAGGTGTCCGCCACAGCTTTTCCTATTCCTCTGGTCGCTCCGGTTATCAAGGCTGTTTTGCCGATAAAATCCAATACCATGTCATTTCAGCGATTTGAATTCTTCATCGACAGCAAGGAAATTCACCAGCATGTGTACGTAAAACATGTGCAAATCCTCTATCGGGCCATAGTCGCCCTTGGGGTTCTCGTTATGCAACGCCAACCGGCAGACATCCTTCAATTTCCCGCCGTCGAATCCCACCCAACAAATACTCGTGCCGCCGTGTTCGTTGACATACTCTGCGCCTCGGACGAGATTTTCCGAATTCCCGCTGGCGGAAATAAAGACGGCGGTGTCGCCCTCGCGCATCATGCCGCGCAACTGATCCTTGAAAACGTCCTCAAAGCAACGGTCGTTGCCGATGGCCGTAATCATTGCCGCATGATCCGTAAGCGAAAGGATACGGGGCTTGTATTCTGTAAAATGCCGTATGAAATAAGTGAAATCCACCTGCATGTGGGATGCCGTGGCCGCGCTTCCCCCGTTTCCGCAAATGAACAAAGTGTTGCCACGCTTGAAAGTCTCGATGATGCAAGTGAGAACCTCGTTCACTTTCGCGAAGTCCACCGATTCGTACAAGGCGTTTACCTTTTCTTTATACGTATCAAGAAACGATGCCAGCTTTTCCCGCCTTTCGATAATCATCCTGTTCGATTCCATAAAATCATTACTTTTTTCAGAAATCCTTTTGTGCGTAAATCTTGTCTATCACGTCCATCAGCCGTTGCGCGTCGGCGGAGTTGCCGATGGCAACGGGCTTGTCGTCGTGGATGGCATTCAGGAAATGTTCTATTTCATATCGCCAACTGTTGTTGGTCAAGAACTGCGCTTTGGCCTCGTCCTTCCATGTCGCGGCAGGCGATGTCGAGCGGTTCTTGGCCACCGAGAGCACTTCCTCGCCATACGACATGGAAGAAGTAATCAAGCCGTTCAGCACCATATAACCCTTTTCCATGAACACCTCCAGAGAAAACAAGTGCCGCCATTGCGTCATCGTGGAATGCAAGCTCGCCACGACACCCGTATGCGTGTTCTTGAGAATGACGAAAGCGTTGTCCTCCACATCCATCTTCCAATACAGATTGGAGATTTCCGCCTTGACCCGGTCGAAATCCCCGGTCAGGTACATGAACAAATCCAGCATGTGGATGCCTTGATCCAGCAAGATGCCACCGCCGGCCAACTCTCGTTTCGAACGCCATTCCTTGAAATAGTCGGCCGTGACGCTCTTCCCGTAACGTCCCCTCATCCACAGCACCCTGCCGTACTCCCCGCCATCCACAATCTGTTTCATCCGGATAATGCTGTCGTGGTGACGGTGGTTAAAGCCATACATCAGCTTCTTTCCGCCCGAGGCGGCTTCCGCTTCGCGTATTTCCTCCATGTCCTTGCCCGTAAAGCAAGGCGGCTTCTCGCAGAACACGTGCTTGCCCGCGTTCAGTGCCTTGACGGTCAGTTCCTTGTTCAGGTAGTTCGGAGTGCAAACGATGATAGCATCAATGTCCGGGGCATTGACGATTTCATCGTGCGACTTGTTGGGCAGTCCGAGGCTTTGCTTCAAATACGGTTCAGACACTGCCACCACCTCGCCATAAAGGGAGTCGTTGACAGCCTGATGCCGTATGCCGCCTTGTTTTCCATATCCGATAATGCCTATCCTAATCATTTCAGTGCGTTTATTAAGTTCCGACAAGCGTCCACTTCCATTTTCAACTTGCATTCTTTGGCATAAGAGCCGAGGTGCGGTGTCATGATGATGTTGTCCAAGTCGCAAAGGGGGCCGTCATACGGCTCTCTCGTGTACACGTCGATGGCGGCTCCCGCCAGTTTCCCGTTCTTCAAAGCCTCATACAGGGCGGTCTCGTCCACCACCCCGCCGCGGGCGATGTTAATCAGGAACGCCCCATCTTTCATCATGCCCAACTCCTTGGCCGTGATGAACGGAGATTTGTCCTTGTTGCCGGGAATATGCAACGTGACGATGTCGGCCTCCTTCAAGAGTTCCTCAAACGTTACCAGTTCCACCCCGTTCTCGTGTGCCCAAGCCATGTCCGTATAAGGGTCGAAGCCGATGACAGGGTTCTTTATGCCACGGAACAGCTCGGACACCGACCGACCGATGCGGCCAAGTCCGACGACCCCGATTCTTTTCCCCTCAACCAGATTGCCGATTTGCTTCTTCCATATATGCCGCTTCAATGCCGCATCGGCCTGCGGGATGCGCCTAAGCAAGGCCATCGTCATGCCGAGCGTCAACTCCGCCACGCCGCGTGTGGGGCCGTCGGGCGTATTCAGCACCACGATGCCTTTCCGTCCGGCGTAATCCAAGTCCACGCTGTCCATGCCCACGCCCACTCTGCTGATACATCTCAGTTTCGGCAATGCGCCCAACACGCGTGCCGTCAACGGCTCCACGCCGGCCACGATTCCCACGCAACCCTTGGCAAGCTCCATCACCTCTTCCTCCGTAAGCCTTCGCCCGTAAGGATTGTTCACCACTTCGTATCCATTCTCCCTCAAGAGAGCGAAAGGCTCGTTGCCACATTGTCCCATCGATGAGGGAGAAGTCAGTACTTTCTTCATCTTCATTATCTCTTTTTTCGTTTCGTTTCTCAAATCGGCTTGTGGACGGAACGATTCTTCCACAATCCGGATTGGCGCAACCGGCGGGTCGCCGGTTTGATCTTTCTTATCTTCCCCCGGAAACAATGCCGGCAAGCATGGGAAACCATCTTCTCAATGCGTAATAAAGAGAAAGACCAATCCCTATAATTATCGCGGGGCAAGCCAAATACACGCATATCACTGATAACTCCGTTTGGGGCTGAACCAACTTGAAAACGACCCTTTGCACGAAAGACCTCACCATGCAATCGTGATACGCGTAAATGAAAAAGCTGCTTCCCGCCAAGAACGTGTTGACTTTCCATGTCTCCCTATTCAGGAAATACGCGGATGTCGTGACTGCGCTGACGATGCCCGCAAGTATGCCGAACCGATGCAGGTAGACAGTCCATTCGCCGCTTTCGCCTTTGTCATAAGTCATGACGAGAAGCGTTATTGCATACGCGATGATTCCACCTTTCATATAGGGTTTCAGACAGGACACAAAATTCTTTTTATTGATGCCGAACCATGCCCCGGCGGAAAAGAAAAACAAAGCCGTCCGGCTGAACCCCGGCACGTCGTTCCACGAGAAAGACGGCAACCACAAGATGCCCAATAGTACTACGCCGTACACGCGCAATTTTTTTATCCACAGATGAATCAAAGGAGAAAGCAACGCCATCACCATCAAATCCCGTAAAAACCATAGAGGCCTGTTGATGGGAGCCTTCGCCGCCTCTCCCGTGTCGCCTATTGCCCAAAAAGAGGAGAACCAGTCGCATAAGCCATAGTCTGCTATCGGCTTTTTCCGGCCTGAAATCATATCCGCAAAGAACACTTGCCCGGCAACGACCAGCAAAAGTGCCAGCAGGTTCCAGAATATGTAAGGAGCCAACAAGGTTCTTGTCCGCTTTTTTATTTTCGCCCACCATGTCTGTCTGTCGAAACGCTCTGCCTTGACACGGAAGAAAAGAAAGCCGGAAATGAAGAAAAACAAAGGCACCGCCATGCTTGACACTTCCGACAAAAAATAAGAAAAATTGTGGTACACAGGGAAATCTTCTTGATTTCCAATCAATTTACCCCCCCCGACGACTAATTTGAAAAGGTCGGAATGCAACAACACTACCCCCACACACAAAGGAAAGCGGAGAAAGTCAATGGTCTTGGATTGTAACTCGTCTGCGTGCATCGTGAATAATTTTTAGATTTATAGTTGTGAATAAAAACGTTCGTCAGTCGCTTGTCATTTGTCCCAGCACCCCCTTGCACCCCAGGCGGTATGCGTTACGGAAGCGGCTGAAGGCACGCACGTCTCCCGTCATGGCGACATGTTCCACATAGCGGTAGACCAGATACATGAAAGGTCTTACGTCCCTTATCGCGGAACCGCGGCCGTACTCCTTGTTGAAGTAGGCATAATTCCGAATCCTGTATTCGGTCTTCCATCTGTTCCTGCGGAACGTTTGCGGGATTGAGAGCTCATTGGAGAAACATTCCTTGTCCAATACCGCACGGGGTACATACAAGACCCGAAACCCCGCCTGCACGGCTCTGTATGAATAATCGAAGTCATCGAAGAAGATGAACAGGTCTTTTCTCACGTTGCCTATCTTTTCGATGACTTCCCGCCTGATTAAAGGCCCCTCAAAGACCATGCCCTCGATGGGAATCGGCTCGTTCCCGATGTTCCTGCCGTGCAACTTGTCGCAGAACAAACGCCTGAACGGGTTGGAGAAATTCAAAGTCTTGCTTTCCGTGATGAACAGGCGCCCGTTTTGAATCCTGGCGGGGCAGGTTATCCCGACCCCGTCGCGCATCCAGGAAAGAAGCGTCCGGAGGCATCCTTGTCTTGGATAAACGTCGTCGTCCATGCACCAGACATAGTCGTAACCCTTTTCATACGCGAACCTTATGCCCGCGTGAAAGCCTCCGGATCCTCCCGTGTTGTCTTGGTTTATAACGGTAAGTTCCTCGTTTGACAGCCATTCCCGCGTGCCGTCCGCGCTACCGTTGTTCACGACTATGATTTCATCCAGTCCGACCTGTCCGCGCAAGGCCGAAACCACCTTCCTGAGGCATTGAAGCCTGTTGTAGGTTACGACTACGGCTACTGTCTTCATTTCAATCTCGTTTTCCGGTTTATGAAATAAAGATTACCACGATAGGGACCCACAGGGATATATTTCTCTATTTTCTCCTTTACTATCCGCTCTGCGGCATGGCATTCGACCGAAACCAGAGAAATGTCCTCTTCCCAATCGCCGTCGCGGCGCGTGGCTTCCTTCATGAACTCCTCCAGCGAGCCGTACCCGAAGCCGGCTACCAAATCGCCGAACATCCGGCTTATCTTCTCGTCGGAGTAGCCCAAGACCTCGAAGAAATCCTTCTTTTCGAAACAAGTGACTTTGGAATTGTATCCCGCGTTCATGATTTTCACGCCCCTCTTCCCGGCGTTCCTTGCCACGGTATCCAGATTGTCGAATATCTTCCCGATGTTATATTCGGTGGGCTGATGGCACACGCGCCCCTTGCCGAAATATCTGTAGTCGAAATGGTTCGGGTCATCGTCCGCCTCAAGCCTGACAGTCTGGTTCACGTGATCCGCTATCTTTTCCTCTTTCAGCGTTTCCGCGTTCGTATGGAGAACGTAATTCATGTCGTTGCCGACGACAACGATTTCCTTGAACCCCAAATACTCAGCCACCTGAAAAGCGGGAAAAATCACGGTGTTTCCGTCGCCCACGAAAGGCAACGAGTGCGAATAATACCTGGAGCGTATCCCGAACATATACATGACCTTGTCGCTGCGGGGCATGAACTTCCTGAAATAGACGTTGTCGCCTTTCGCGATGTCCGGCACGAAAACCATGTCCGATTTCTCGATGAAATAGAATATGTCGTCCTTGATGTCTTTCCCGACCTCGCCGTCGCTGACCATATAAAAGTCGGGAACAAAGTTCAACCTTTCAAGCATCAGCCCGAATCTGTTGAACGCTATCGTGTATTCATCCCTCAACAGATACAGCGGCGTAATGTTCAGGCTCGGCCCGTTTGCAATCAGGAACAGGCGCTCCCCTCCGTATTTCCCCCTTACGCGTCTCCACCTCGATATTTCCCTGTAACCGTACAAGGAAGTGAAACGATATGCGTTTTGTGAAAGAATGTTCCACAAACGCCTGCCGAATGTTCTTGTCTTCATTGGTTTATTCTCATTATTCATGTTGGTTCCGACATCCGCGGGAAACCGCCCGCGTACGTTTTTCCTCTCCTCACGTCAAAGCACGAAGCACCTCAGCACGGTGTACGCGGCCAAAAGCGACAACGGCACAAAAGAAGTCTTCTTCTCAAACGCCCATACACCCGCGCCGTTAACAGAGTACGAATAATAACCGGCGAACCATACGTAGAACAGCAGATAGCCGCACAACATACCCAGAGGGAACGCATAAGCCCCGACATGCCTGACAGCCGCCGACCAGATTACGACCATGATACCTCCCGCTATCAAGTCGCTTATGTGACTGTTCACCTTGTTAATCGTCGTATATAACTGGGAGTGCATGGCTCCGTACCGATGCAGGACGTAAGCCCATCCCATGGACAGCCACAACAAATGGTCCGGAAAAGTTATGTTGCTCCTTATCAAGCCGAACAGGAAGCCTCCGGACAAATCGAACGATATTACCCCGACGACCATCAACGCATAGGAGTATAACATCCCCTTTTGCGAGACCTTGCGCCACTCGTCAATCCTTTGCCGACCCCGCAGATGTACAAGTAAAGGTATCCGGCTGTAGAACGGAGCCTGTGCGAACGAGCGCATGGCATTGTAAAGTTTCTCGGCGAAAAGGTAGACACTTGCCGTCTCGGCCGCGCAAAAGTGATTGCAGATGATTCCGGAAGCACTGACGATTCCCTGTGTCGTCAGGGACGAAAGCCCGGAACGCCATGCGACGGGCCACACGACTCTCAAGACTTGCCTGTCGCAACGGTATCGCCCGAAAGAATTGAGCCTGAACGCGACATGGTGGTTTGCAAGGTATCTGTTCGTGAACAGGTTCGCGAGTATCCATGCCTGGTTGGTGAAGACGAGCAAGGCGATGGAATGGGAGCAGGATATCACCGCCACATTCGCGACGATGCCCAAGGTGTTGTATATGCCTTCCCACCTGCGCACCAACGCCACCTTGTTCTGCGCCAGCAGGAAGTTGGAATAAGGCCTTCCCAAGAAGTTAAGTGCCGAGAACGCGACGACCGCAATCCACGAGAGCCATCCGTCAGGGCTGCATTCCAACGACGCGATGTTTTTCGTCAACAAGGGCGTAAACGCCGCAAGGAAAAGGACGACCATGACTGTCAATGTCGAGTATACCGACATCATCGTCCCGACGACCATCCCGGCCAGTTCCGTGTTCGGGATGCCGACCCCGCGGTCCAAGCACTCAATCTTGTTCAAATCTTCGACAGACTTGCATCCGCCGCTGAACGCCAGAGCCATCACGCGCACGAAAGTGTTGTAAAAGCCGAAGTCGGCCAAAGCCTGCAAGCTCATGAAAACGCCGAGCAAATAGTAGAATGCTATTTCATTCGCATCGAACGACGAAAGCAAGAAGGGCGTGACGGCAATGAAAGACAACGTTTTCGAGGTCAGACTGAACATTGTCATCAACGTGGGCGAGTTCGTTATCCTATTGCTTGTTAAATTCACGTGAGTAAATGTATGTGAGGAAAAACAAGGTAACAATCTCCATTGAGCCTTTCATGAGGGATTCGTTCGTCCCTATCAGGTACAGGAACAGGATGCACGCGAATGCGGACGTTCCCGCCGGCGACGTGTCCTTCCTCTTGGTCCATCCATACAGCAGGAAAGTGATGGACAGCACCGAAACGACCGATAACAAACCTGTCTCGTAATAAAGTTGCAACAGGAAATTGTGGAAATGGTTATGTGCTTTGTCGCCTTTCCACGAGGACAACTGCAACTCCTTATGGTAACCGAACAAGTCCGTATACTCGAAATCTTCAAGGAATTGCGTCGCGGCAAGCAAGCGCACCACCCTGGGATTGTCTTCCACGTTCCTGAAATCATCGACACGTTCCGTGAATTTGGACAGGACTTCATTCTTCTCGGACAGGAACGTGACGAGCGGTATCTCGTAAAACGGATAAAGGAACGTCACCACCAGTAACAAAGTCCTTGCCCGACCCGACTTTATGAAACAGGCACATGCCACGGAAACGACCAAGAACAAAATCGGGCCGCGTTTCCCGAGGTATATCATCGCAAGAACCAAGGCAGAAATGACGGCCACACCGGTTATCGACACTTTCTTTCTCGATACTTGCCTGAACACAAGGTGTATTATGTACAACGCCATAAATATCGGCACCGTGATATTTGAAATGTTAAGTGTGTTTTCCGTGTAATCGCCGCCTACGACGAAGACGTTGCTCCACCCCATATTGAGAAAACCCAAGACCCCGGCTATGCCGCACCCCAAGACAAACCGGTCTGAATAAAAGTCTTTCTGTTCCGCGTTGCGTCCGCCGTTGAAGAATATGTACATGAATTCCATGAAGAAAAGCAAAGATGCTACGCCTTTCACGAGTATATTGATTCCCATCAACAGTGCCAGAAGAAGGAAAAACGACACCGGATGCCTTGTGCTCCTGGACGGCCTCCTTCCCGTCAAAAAGAGAAACGTCAACGGGAGGCAGATGAACATCCTCAAAACGGAAAAAGTCAGACCTCTGCCCAAAAAGCAAAGGGGAACGAGCATGATAAGAAAGCCTCTGCACCGTTGCAGGGTGTCTGTGGTCGCCATCAATGATAAAATTTCGTGTGAACGCCCGTTCCCGGAACGCTTGTTCCGGATGCCGGGGCATCTTTGGCGCGGCCTTTTCGGAATGTCCGGAACCGTGCCACGCCGGAAAGTGTTTTGGATTCAATATGGACTTGCGGCCAAGGCTGTTCCTGCACGGAAACAGCGTGGGGCATCCCGTCTGCGCCTTGACCTCAAACGTTCGGCAGTCGGCACTCAAGCAAGCCTCTGTCCGGCACGACCTGCGATTCCGCACGGTCGAACGTCCTTCTTCCCCGTTTTCGTCCTGCGACGTTCCGTGAATATGTTGCCTAAATCCGTATATCTGCCGCCCGATACGGCAAGACTACCGTAACCGTCCGGATGCCCGTCGGGCGAGGCCCGGAAGGACGCGGCTTCCGCCGGTTGTCATTCTGTCAGAATGTCAGTTGCACCCCCGCGGGAATCGCCCATTCGCGTCCTTGCCCGGGCGGCACGGGAAATACGCGATTCTCGCGCCGTCCCCGGAAAGCGGGACGTCAGCCGGAAACGGGTTTCCGCCGCCGTCCTGCACGGCGGAACGCGGCTCCCCGCGCTTGCGGACGGGGGACGCGCAAGCACGAAAGGCGTTCCGCCTGGCAAAACGACACCGGGATTTCGTACACGTCTTCCCTCCAAATAGGGAAAAAAGACGGTTCCTCCGCGGCCCGGTTTCCCGTTTCCGGGAGGTTCTTCCGCCGGAATGCGGACGTCCGCGTCATTCCCTGCGGACAAAAAAAGTGTTCCGTCCGCAGGAACGGGAATTTTCCTCGGCAGAAAAAACCGCGTCTTTACTTAAAGGATGTGAAAAATACGCCCGAATCCTGAAAAATTGTATCCGGAAACGCCCTCTTCCGCTCCTGTTCCGCGTTTTTCCAACGGCATCCGCAACGCATGGAACGGGCTTTTCCCTTTCATTCTGCCCGCGGAAGGCAGGGACCGGCTGTCATATTGTCAAGGGGGAGGCGCAACCGTCCGGAAGCAAACCAGCTTCCACGGGAAACGTTGGGAACGCCCGGTTCTTTGTCCCGCAAGGAGTTCCCCGAAATCATGTCCCGCCGTTTTCCCTATATGGAAGTCGGACAGGCACGGCGGTCTTTCGTGCGAGTCCTGTCTTCCGACGGCCTTTCACCTTTCGATGACCCAGTCCTTCAGCGTGCGGCTCTCCGTGTCGAAGGAGATGCCCACCCTCACCACGGGGAGGCCGCACAGGGCGAAACGCTCCGGGTAGTCCTTCAAGTTTATCTGGCGCAGGGCGGCCTCCGCCGAACCGTTCAGCTTCAGTTCAACCACGTAGAGCGCGGTGGCCGTGCGCATCACCATGTCCACGCGACCCCGCGGCGTGCGCACCTCCACGTCCACGTACATCCCCAACAGGCTGAAGACGACGTAGAGCATCTGCTGGTAATGACCCTCGTAGTCCGTCCGGTCGCAGTAGGGCACGGTGGAGAGGAACGACCGCAGGAGGCGCAACGCGTCGTCCAACCGCTCCTCGTATATGGCCTCGTAAAGCAGGCCCACGGTGGTCATCCCGTCCGCCGTGCGGCGGGCAAGGTAGCCGGGCAACAGGCTCTTCATCAGTCCGACGCGCACCTCCCTGTTGGGGATGTCCAGCGTGTAAATCTGCGTCAGCGGGGAGTAGCCCTTGATGGTCACGTAGCCGCTCTGGTACAAGAGGGGCGTGATGTCCGTCATCCGCTCCGTAGGCGCGTCGAAAGCCTCCTCCATCGCTTTCCGTCCGCCGATTTGCTGCGGAGGGACGTTGTACTTCCTCAGCATCTCAACCAGGTAGGTCGGCGTGCCGCTGCCGAACCAATAGGAAGCCAGCCTGCCGTCGGCGAAGGCGTTCAACAGGCTGTACGGGTTGTAGATGTCGGGCGAAGGCCACGTGAAATGGTAACCGTCGTAGTTGTCCTTCAGCCTCTGCACCGCCTCCCCGCGGCTCACGCCCAAGCGTCCCGCCAGCATCTCCAAGTCCTCACCCATCTGGTTCTCCATCTCCTCCTCCGTGATGCCGCACACGGCGGCGTACTCCGGAAGCATGCTGACGTTCCTGATGTTGTTCAGCTCGCTGAAGACGCTCAGCTGGGAGAACTTGGTGATGCCCGTCAGGAACACGAAGCGCAGGTAGGGGTCGCACGCCTTCAACGGGCTGTAGAAATTCCGCATCACCCCACGCAACGCGGGCAGGTTCTCCTCCTCGTGTACCACGTCGAGCAACGGCGCGTCGTACTCGTCCACCAGAACCACCACCTGACGGCCCGTCCGCTCGCACGCGCGGCGGATGAGGCCCATCAGGCGCTGGTTGGTGTCCGTCTCCTCCTCCACGCGGCCATAGACGGCCTCGTATTCCCGCAGTTTCAAGTTCAGCTCACTTTCCAGCCGTCCCTTGTCCGCGTGCTTGGCCGTGCTCATGTCGAAGTGCAACACGGGGTATTGCTCCCATTCCGTCTCCATGCGCTCCAACGCCAGACCCCTGAACAACTCCCTCCGCCCCTCGAAGTAGGCGCGGAGCGTGCTCGCCAGCAACGACTTCCCGAAACGGCGCGGGCGGCTCAGGAACATGTAGTTCGAGGACGAATGCGCCATGCGGTAGACGTGCTCCGTCTTGTCAATATACAGGTAACCGTTGCTCCTTATCTTCTCGAACGTCTGTATCCCTATCGGGTATAGCCTCCCGCCTTTCGCCATGCTCCTTTCCTCCGTCTTTGATATCCCTGCACAAAGATAGGCAAAAAGTCCGTATGTCCCGCGCCTCGCCTGCAAAAA
>CAYXQT010000020.1:0-19379 GCA_964466445.1 uncultured Paraprevotella sp.
GGTCGCACGCCTTCAGCGGGCTGTAGAAGTTACGCATCACCCCACGCAACGCGGGAAGGTTCTCCTCCTCGTGTACCACGTCGAGCAACGGAGCGTCGTACTCGTCCACCAACACCACCACCTGACGGCCCGTACGCTCGCACGCGCGGCGGATGAGACCCGTAAGGCGGATGTTGGCATCCGGACTACCGGCACGGATGCCGTATTCGCTTTCCCACGTCGCCAGTTGCGAATCTATATAGCGTTCCAGCCGTTCCCTGTCCATGTGCTTGCCCAAGCTCATGTCGAAGTGCAGCACGGGGTATTGCTCCCATTCCGTCTCCATGCGCTCCAACGCCAAACCCCTGAACAACTCCCTCCGCCCCTCGAAGTAGGCGCGGAGCGTGCTCGCCAGCAACGACTTCCCGAAACGGCGCGGGCGGCTCAGGAACATGTAGTTCGAGGACGAATGAGCCATGCGGTAGACGTGCTCCGTCTTGTCAATATACAGGTAACCGTTGCTCCTTATCTTCTCGAACGTCTGTATCCCTATCGGGTAAAGCCTTTGTCGCTGTTTCATTCCCCACGCTCCTTTCATCTCACTGTTCTTCCATTTTCCATTCCTCGATACCCTTGGTCGATGAAAAGTTCACACCTATCAGGAACAGCTTGTGACCGTCCTTGCGGTAAGGCTCGGCATAACCTTTCTCATGAAACTGACGCAAGGTCTCCTCGGCATCACCATCGAGTTTGATTCCCATCACGTAAATGTAATCTGTCGTCATGATTACGATGTCTTGAACCAATAATCATCAATCCGCTTGTTCTTCAACGCGTTCAACAAGCTGAACGGCTTGTCATATCCGTCCACCAGTACCGCGACCCTATGGTCTGTCTTCTCGTATGCACGCCGCACGATACCCTTGAACAGTCTTCTTTCCCCTTTGAGGTAAGCCTCGATGGTAGAGACCAGAAGAGACTTGCCGAACTGCCGCGGACTTAGGAAAAAATAACATCCCGTGTCAGCCAACTTGTATATCAGACCCGTCTTGTCCACATACAAGTAACCGTCCTGCCTCAAAGTCTCAAAATTCTGCATTCCTATGGGAAACCTCATCACGACTTACTTGAACGATTCTTTCACAAAGATAGCGGACAAGAAAGAACAAGCCAAACATTTCCACCTCTTTTTTATGCTTTCGGTTCCTCGGGCACTTCCTTAAGGAACGCCTTGGGAATGTAGGCCGAGGCCAGAAAACAGACTGGTTGCAAGTCCACCACGACGCAAGTCTGGCGGTCGATGCGTGCTATGCGCCCCACCACGCCCTTGAAATCACCCTCGGTGATGACAACGCGCCGGTCTTTCTTTATCTGGAACTCCTCCGGCGAAACGGTGCGGATGGACTCGTTTCCTCCGATGGTGAAGCGGATGAAATTGGCCATCTCATCGTGCGGTATGACGACCACGTCGTTCACCCCGTTTTCGTTCAGCGACGTGCGGTCGTACATGAAACGCAAATCCAGAGAAGCCTTGTCCCTGCGATGGCATTCCGACTTCAGGGGAAAAGAAACTATCTGCCGCGCCGTGCTTTCGTCAGTGAAAGCAAAAAGGAGGTTGGGCAACAGGGACTCCATCACTTTCTTCCTTTTCCCGCGCACCAACTTCATCGTCTTCCGCTTCGGCACATACACCAATATGCCCTGCTTCTTGAGCAGGATTTCCGCTTCGCGCTCGCGTCCGTAAGTCGCCCTCAGCACATACCAGCGGTTGCCGCGCGGCAACCGCTTGCAGGATGCCGGATGCAGGACATACTCCACGGACACCCCGTTCCCGCTCCTTCGCGGCCCGGCGGTTGTGACGGGAGGCAATCCCTCACTCGGAAGTCGGCTTTCGCTTTCCTCCGGAATACTGGCTACATTAATCAACGTATCCACCACACTTCTGTGCCTGACGGCAAGTGTGACGACACAAAAAAAGCGTGAGACCTTCGTTGCTCGTCCCACCTTAGGAGGCTCTGGTATGCCCATCACTGCCGAACGAGCAACACGCAGAGCCCACGCCGATATGGATACCACCCTCTTTCTCCCTGACGCGGCCTAAGCCGCACCAAAAAGGAAAACGGGCATGTATACACATCCCACGGACATCTACTGTTGCGCCATCCCTGACAGTGATTGAAATTTACCAGATTTCCTAAAGTCAAGAACAAGACGCTGCGTAAACGCCTTTTATATGTCGCGAACCCCCGTCCCCACCCTGCCCCGCTTTCGCGGTTCGGCGTGGGCATCCGTTCGTTTTTCAGAGTCCCGACAAACACTTCTGCCGGAACATCCTCGCACGAATCCGGGAATTCAGCGGCAAAGATAACGGTTTTTTCCCATTCCGTTCAACAAAAATCATCTTTTATTTCAGAATTTTCATCGATACCGTCTGCTTCCGGGACATGCAAGCCGCCGGAAGGAAGCCGTACAAGCGATTTTCCAATCCGCGGAGAACGACTTTTTCATCCTGCAAAACGCGATTTTCCGTCTTGCAGAGAACTTCCGGTCGACGTACCGGAAGTAACTTTCGGACAATCCTACGGCTCTCATCCTCCCTGCAACCACACGATGTTTCCGCAAGAAAGGGCACACCATTTTTCATGTTATCCGAAAAACAAGCGACCAAAGGCGGGACTTTCCCCAAAAGAGACCTTCGCACGAGGCCGATGCCGATTCCCGTGGCACAATGTATCATGACGGAATCCCCGCCGCCCGGACAAGCCCACCTCAACTGCGTGCCACCTCACTCCCTGTCCAAACTCCATCATTAATAAAAAGTAAATCATTGGGACACTCGAAAAAACTTTTGTAATTTTGCCCCGTACATCGCAATCGGGAAAGAAATGAACGTTTTAGAACTTAGCGAACAAGAAATCGTAAGAAGAAACAACCTGAACGAACTCCGAGCCTTGGGCTTCAACCCCTATCCTGCCGACGAATATCCCACCGATGCCTTCTCGACCGACATCAAGGCCACATACGAGGCGGCGGGAGAGGGACGACGGGTCTGCATCGCGGGGCGCATGATGAGCCGACGGATTATGGGCAAGGCTTCCTTCATTGAGTTGCAGGACTCGAAAGGGCGCATCCAAGTGTACGTCACGCGCGACGGCATCTGCCCGGGCGACGACAAGACGCTCTACAACACCGTATTTAAGAAGTTGCTCGACTTGGGAGACTTCGTGGGTGTCAAGGGCTTCGTGTTCAAGACGCAGACGGGGGAGACGAGCGTACACGCGGAGGAACTGACGCTTTTGGCCAAGAGCCTCAGGCCGCTCCCCGTGGTGAAGATGAAGGACGGGGCGGTGTACGATTCTTTCGACGATCCTGAGCTCCGCTACCGCCAGCGGTACGTGGACCTGACGGTGAACGGCGGGGTGAAAGAGACGTTCCTGAAACGCGCGGCCATCCTGAAAACGTTGCGGGCGACGTTGGACGAGGCGGGCTACACGGAGGTGGAGACACCGGTGTTGCAACCCATCCCGGGAGGGGCGAGCGCACGCCCGTTCGTCACGCACCACAACACGCTTGACACAGACCTGTACCTGCGCATCGCCACGGAGCTTTACCTGAAACGTCTCATCGTGGGAGGCTTCGAGGGGGTGTACGAGATTGGCAAGAACTTCCGCAACGAGGGCATGGACAGGAGCCACAACCCGGAGTTCACCTGCTTGGAGCTTTACGTGCAATATAAGGACTACAACTGGATGATGACGTTCACGGAACGGCTACTCGAGCGCGTCTGCATCGCCGTGAACGGATGTGCGGAAAGCGTGGTGGACGGCAAGAGGGTCAGCTTCAAGGCGCCCTACCGGCGCGTGCCGCTCTTGGAAGCCATCAAGGAGAAGACGGGCTACGACCTGAACGGCAAGGACGAGGAGGAAATCCGCGGGATATGCAGGGCCTTGGGCATGGAGACGGACGGCACGACGGGCAAAGGGAAGCTGATTGACCGGATATTCGGAGAGTTCTGCGAAGACACCTACGTGCAACCGACTTTCATCACAGACTATCCGGTGGAAATGTCGCCGCTCACCAAGCGCCACCGCGGCGACCCGGCGTTGACGGAACGCTTCGAGCTGATGGCGGGGGGAAAGGAGCTGGCCAACGCCTATTCGGAACTGAACGACCCGACAGACCAGGAGGAACGTTTCGCGGAACAGATGCGCCTGAGCGCGAGGGGGGACGACGAGGCGATGTTCATCGACCGCGACTTCCTGCGTGCCTTGCAGTACGGTATGCCTCCGACAAGCGGCATCGGGATTGGCATCGACCGCTTGGTGATGCTCATGACGGGACGGACGGCGATACAGGAGGTGATTCTCTTCCCGCAGATGCGCCCCGAAAAGAAGCCGCCCAAGGACGGCGCGGACAAGTTCACCGCCGCCGGCATCCCCGAAGAGCTCGTGCCCGTGCTACAAAAGGCAGGATACAACTTGGCGGGCGACCTGAAGGGCGTGAGCCCGCAAAAGATACGGGAACAGACGGGAGAAATCATCAAAAGGTACAATTTAGACATCGAAAAGCCTTCCGTCGACGAGGTGGCGGGATGGATTGCCAGAATATGACAAAGGGGAGGAGATGGGAAAGCAGGGGACGATAGCCATCATGGGGGGCGGCAGCTGGGCGACGGCCATCGCCAAGATGATGCTGGAGCGAAACGATTCCATCCTGTGGTACATGAGGCGGGAGGACCGCATCGAGGAGTTCCGCCGCTTGGGACACAACCCCGCCTACCTGACGGACGTGCATTTCGACACGAGCCGCATCGGCTTCTCCACGGACATCAACAAGACAGTGGAAGAAGCGGACACGCTGGTTTTCGTCATTCCCTCGCCTTACCTGAAAAGCCACCTGAAAAAGCTCAAGACGCGCCTGAACGGCAAGTTCGTGGTAACGGCCATCAAGGGCATCGTGCCGGACGAGAACTTAGTCTGCTCGGAATATTTCCATCAGGCTTACGGCGTGCCGGACGAGAACCTGGCCGTTCTGGGGGGACCGAGCCACGCGGAAGAAGTGGCATTGGGGCGGCTGACTTACCTGACCGTGGGATGTGCGGACGCGGAAAAGGCACAGAGCCTCGCCGACCTGATTGGCAGCGAATACGTCAAGACCAAGATCAGCCGCGATGTCATCGGCATAGAGTACGCCGCGGTGCTGAAGAACGTCTACGCCATCGCGGCGGGCATCTGCAACGGGCTGAAATACGGGGACAACTTCCAGTCCGTCCTCATATCCAACGCGGCGCAGGAGATGCACCGCTTCCTGAGGACAGTCCACCCCGTGGAACGGAACATCATCGACTCGGTCTATCTCGGCGACCTCCTCGTAACGAGCTACTCCAACTTCAGCCGCAACCGCGTGTTCGGCTCCATGATTGGCAAGGGCTACAGCGTGAAAAGCGCGCAGATAGAAATGGAAATGATTGCAGAAGGATATTACGGAGCCAAGTGCATGAAAGACATCAACAAACGGCTGCATGTGAACATGCCCATACTCGACGCGGTGTACAACATACTCTACGAGCGCATCTCGCCGGGCATAGAGATAAAACTGCTCACCGACTCGTTCCGGTGACCCTTACCGCTTCGCGGAAGCCAGAGGAAGAGGCCTCGAAAGCGACACGACCATCATTGTTTTTAATAACGCAAGAAAATGAGAAACATTCAATTAGACATCACGAAGGCGACGCGCTTCCTACCGACGGGTGCCGTCGCCTCTTACGAGAAAAAGGTGAAAGCCGCACAGGAGGCGTTGGAAAACGGCACTTGTCCGGGTAACGACTTCTTGGGCTGGCTTCACTTGCCGTCGTCCATCACCCCGGACTTCATCAGCGAACTGAAGACAACGGCACGGACGCTCCGCGAGAACTGCGAAGTGGTAGTGGTGGCCGGCATCGGCGGGAGCTACCTCGGCGCGCGTGCCGTCATCGAAGCACTGAACGACAGCTTCCAATGGCTGTCGGAGGAGAGGAAAGACCCGATAGTCCTGTTTGCCGGGAACAACATCGGTGAAGACTACATGGCGGAGATGCGTGCTTGCCTGACCGGCAAGCGGTTCGGCATTATCAACATCTCCAAGAGCGGCACGACCACGGAGACGGCTTTGGCGTTCCGCCTGCTGAGGGAGCAATGCGAAAGACAGCGCGGCAAGGACATGGCCCGCAAGGTCATCGTGGCCGTGACAGACGCACGCAAGGGTGCCGCACGCATGATGGCGGACAAGGAAGGGTACAAGAGCTACGTCATCCCCGACGACGTGGGCGGACGCTTCTCCGTGCTCACCCCCGTGGGCCTGCTGCCCATCGCCGTGGCCGGCTTCGACATCGCACGCCTCGTGGCCGGTGCCGCGGACATGGAGAAGGCCACCGCCCCCGACGTGCCTTTCATGGAAAACCCGGCCGCCGTGTACGCCGCCTGCCGCAACGCCTTGTACGCCGCGGGCAAGAAAATAGAAATACTGGCGAACTACCAGCCCAAGTTGCACTCCCTGAACGAATGGTGGAAACAGTTGTACGGGGAGTCGGAAGGCAAGGGGCACAAGGGCATCTTCCCGGCCGCCGTAGACCTCACCACCGACCTGCATTCCATGGGGCAATGGATACAGGACGGGGAGCGGACCATCTTCGAGACGGTCATCAGCATCGAACAGCCCCGCCACAAGGTGTTCGTGCCGTCCGACGAGGAGAATCTGGACGGGCTGAATTTCATAGCTGGGAAGCGCGTGGACGAGGTGAACAAGATGGCCGAGCTGGGCACGCAACTGGCCCACGTGGACGGCGGCGTACCCAACTTGCGCCTGAACGTCCCCATGCTCGACGAATACTACGTGGGGCAGGTCATATACTTCTTCGAGAAAGGTTGCGGCATCAGCGGCAACCTCTTGGGAGTGAACACCTTCAACCAGCCGGGCGTGGAAGCCTACAAGAAGAACATGTTCGCCCTGCTCGACAAGCCGGGATACGAGAAAGAGAGCGAAGCCATCCGCGCACGCATAAGCGAGTAAGGCCATGTTCGAGGCGGAAAGAGACAGGTATCTGGCGAAGCACGGCTTTGAGGCCACGAGCCTCAAGGCCGTGCTGTTCGACATGGACGGCGTACTCTTCGACTCCATGCCCAACCACGCCATTTGCTGGAGCCGCTCCCTGAGACGCTACGGGTTGGATGTCGCTCCGGAAGAAGCCTACCTGCACGAGGGCCGGACGGGGGGCGCGACCATCGACCTGCTGGCCCGCATCCAATGGGGGCGGCCCGCCACGGAGGAAGAGAAGCGCGTCATCTACGAGGCCAAATGCGACGAGTTCAGCCGCCTTCCCGAAGCCCCGCAGATGCCCGGGGCTTACGAACTCCTGAAGGAAATAAAGGCGGACGGGGTCACGCCGATGGTGGTCACGGGATCGGGACAGGTCAGTCTCATCGACCGGCTGGGACTTAACTTTCCGGGCATCTTCCGCCGTGAGCTGATGGTGACGAGCTTCGACGTAGAACGCGGCAAGCCCGACCCCGAGCCGTATCTCATGGGATTGCGGAAGGCGGGCATCCGCCCGTGGGAGGGGCTCGTGGTGGAGAACGCGCCTTTGGGGGTGCAGGCGGGAGCGGCCGCCGGCATCTTCACCATCGCCGTCAACACGGGGCCGTTGCCGGACAAGGTGTTGCTCGATGCCGGAGCCGACCTGCTCTTTCCTTCCATGTTGTCGCTCCACGAACATTGGGAAGAGATACGGACGACTTTCGCCTGACCTCACAATCTTAAACCTTACGGACTGCCGGACAAGCACAACCCGCCCCAGACCGAGGCGGAAAGCGGCAACGGACACGCAAGTCCCGACGCATGTCTTTCGGGGAAGACACCCGCACGTGCCATGGGATAGCATGGCATGTCCAAAAGCCTTCGCGCGCACGCGCGTTCATTTATATATATGTATATGCGAAGATGCGGACTTGCGCGAAAGGAGAATACGCCACGACGGCTTGCCAGAGGAGGAATACGCCGATCCGCCGTCTCTCTCCCGCCGCCTCGTCATATTTTCTTACCCAAGATGCTCTTTTTCTTACCCAAGCGGGCATTTCAACATCCGCGCAAAGCCATCGCAATCGCCGCCTCCCAAATGCCAAGGCTGAAACGAAAAAAATGATGAGCCGCAAAAAGCGGACAAGACGGCAACCGCCGCCACGATACGGCCTTTGCCAGTCCTGCCGTGCGGGGAAAGAATGCCTCTCCCCCCACGGATGCGAAACTGCATGAAAAGGCAAACTGCCTTGAACCGGCAACCGGACACATGAGGTCGGATTGCCGCTCAAACCGCAACTTTCACAAGGAGGCGGAGACACCGTGAACGTACTTCTTGCGGCAACGGATTGCAACTTCAAAACATGCCTTATCCGTGCAGACGGACGAAAACGAATCCGGCGGCAGGCCATCAGATGACCAGCCGCCGGGTGCGGGAAGACTGCCGAGGGAGACTCGGGGACGGACGTGCGCCGGGTTTATTGCCGGACGACTTTCTTACAGCCCACGATGTAAACGCCTTTGGGCAAACCGTCCGTGGCTCCGGCGGCGGGCACGTTGGTGCGCAACCTCATGCCTTGCAGGTTGTACACGTCGACGTTCCGCCCGTCCGCCCCGCCACCGACAGCCGCCACGCCGTCGGCGATTTCTTCCTTACTGAAAAGCCTCACTTGGTCGACATACAGGCGCGTGTTGTAGGCGGCTCCCACGCCGGCCGTGGTTTCGAGCCCCATGCTGACGGTCACTTGCGCCTCCTCCTCAAGCGAGAAAGGGCATTCCACGACCTCCCAATGGTTGGCCATCTTCGGGTATTTGTAAATCTCCGTGTCGGCGAAGCTGATGCCGCAACGGGAATAGTTGACGTTGTCGCCGGTAGTGGAGACGGTGAAGTCGTCCACGTGCCGCATCTCGTTGGCGCAGACATACTGGGCCAGGAAGCTCAGCTTGTATTCGCCCTGTGGCAAAGTGAAGGTTTGCGAGACGGCGTTGTTGCCGCTGTCCCAGGAGTTCATGATGCTCAGGCAACGCGTGCCGCAGGAGTCGGCGTTGGCAGGTTCGGCCATGATGCTGGCCGAGTTGCCGACGTTGGACGGCGAAACGCAATACATGTCGACGCTGTAAGGCATGGAGTAGAGCAAGGCGAACTTGGAGCCGACTTTCAGTCCGTTGCCGGGTGTCCATCCCCGGACGGGCAGGACTTGCGGCCACTTGTCATTGGCGGCCGGAACCGTATTGACGTAGCAGGGGTCGTAGGTCACTCCGTTCAATGTCACCTTGCTTTCCGTCCCGTAGGTCTCGTCCTCCTCGAAGCCGGGGTTGGAGAGGAAACGCACGGTGATGTCGAAGAATTCCTCCTGTTCTCCTTGGGTGTCCACGTTCTCCACGAGGATTTCCCCGCGGACGGCCTTGACGGACACGCAGGCTTCCTTCCCCACCGTGACCGTCTCGGCCAGCTTCTTCCCGTCGGCCCATATCGTGACCTGCGCCTGCCGTTCTTGTCCGCTGTAATTATACAGGTAAGCACCGCAGGAGTCGTTCTCCATCTGCCGTGCGGAGAGCCCTTCGCCCCGGACGAAGACACGGAGGGTGTTGGCCACGCTGTGGTTCACGTCGCACCGGAACGTGGCCGTGGAGCCTTGTCCGCCCACGGCGGTCATCTCCGAGAAGACCGGCGCGCCGTCGGGCAGGAGAATGTCTTTCAGGGTGCAGGCCGTCTCGCCGAGGTAGTTGCTCAACAACAGATAGCGTGCGCTGTCGGGGTCGCTGACAATGATGCCGTTCCATCCCTCCGCCACCTGTTCCGTCAGGGGCAGCGTCTCGGCGGCCAACCGTCCCGTGCCGACCGAGTCGACATTGCTATAATATATGACGTGCCGACGGTCTACGACGCTCCCGCCCGTGAAAGCACGTCTGTCGACGGAGTAAAGCGGATAAATCTTGGAGAGGAAGATGGAACTGTTCAGCTCGCGGTCGCCGAAAGCGACGTGCTTGTCGTCGGCGGTGGTCACGATACCCACTTTGTTGTCTATGTTGACCCAGTTTCCGGCAAAGGACTTGAGTTGGCTTCCGTCGGTTTGCAGCCGCCCCTTGGCGTGGTAGAGCGTGCGCTTCTCCTTGGTGAACGGGTCGGTGCTGACGGCCATCAGTCCGCCTTTCTCTCCGGTGATGATGCCGCCGGTCTTGGCCGTGACGTAATCCATATAGACGAAGGCGTTGCCGGGAGTGGAGAAGAGCGTGAAGTTGTTTTCCAGACTTCCCTCGTTGGTGAGCAGTTTGCCGTTCATGGTGTAGCTGTTGCCGCGGAGGTCATAGATGCCGCTGACGACGGGGGAGGCATCCGTCTTCTTGCCGTCCACGGTGTACCAGCCCAGTATGTTCCCCGTGTTGTTCGCCTTGTAAGGCACGATGATTTTGTTCTTGTCCGGCGAGTTGGGCGCGATGTATCCCGTGTAGCTGTCCAGCCCGGTGCTCCACGAGAACACGCTGAAGCGGTCGGTGGTGTTGGCACGCACGATGTTCTGCGGCGTGAAGAGGTGGGCTTGCTGCCACTTGCGGCTGAAGTCGTCCCACGAAGTGGCCTGCAAGTCGGCCGTGGAAGCCATCTCGTGCATCAGGTAGGTCATCATGACGCGGTGCCCTTCCACGCCCATGCGCCGCGGGCCTATGTCGCTGTTAAGCAGCCAACTCCCGTCCCGCGTCGTGCCTTGCCGCGCCTTGATGTTCTTGTAGGCCAGGTTCTCCAGCATCAGGGCGTTCGGGTCGCGCAGGAAGCACGCGGCGGTGGAGTAGCTCGTGATTTGGTCGTAGAGGAACATGCTCCAGTCGTTCCCGTTGGGCATGGCCAGCTCGCCGTCGGCCAAGGCCAGTCGGCAGAGCACCTCGTCCATCACTTTCTGGTTGTTGTGCATCAAGGCGTTGGTCTTCCACTTCGGGTTCTCGCCTTGGAAAAGGAGGAGTGCCAACTGCGATTCGCCCAGTTCCTGCATCACGACGTTCTGGTAGGAAGTGTGGAAGTAATTGTGGTTTTGCAACGTGTAGTCGTCGTACAGGTTCTTTCCGATGTACAAGTCTTGCACGGTCGTTCCGTCGTATTCGGGGTCGATGACGGTGGCGTCGCCGGCATCGTCGACGTGCGAGTAGCAATTGACGGCGAAGGCACGCAGTCGTTCGAACCATCGGGGAGCCAGCTCGTCATCGGGATAAAGGCCGAGGGCGCAGGAGAGGATATTGGTTTCCCACCCGTTCTCCTCGGCTTTCGTGTCGCCGCTGAAGCCTGTCGGGATGTCGCGTTGCAGTTCGTAATTGCATTCAGCCTTGATCATGTCGCGGACGGAGGCTTTCTGGCTTTCGTCCAGCTCGTCTTTCAGGAACCAGGAGGCGTATGCCAGCGAGGTAGTCCAAAGCGAACTTTCCCATACGTGGTCGGACTCGCTGACGGAACCCCAATATTTGTTGTCCGAGGTAATCTTGAACTTGTTGGCCTTGTGCGTGGAGTAGCCGAAGACGAGGGACTTCACGGCCATGTCCTTCACCATGTCCCAAGTGATGCCTTCGGGGAGGGCGGCCTTGTCCTTGCCGTATTTATAAAGGAAGGCGCAAATCATGGAGAAGTCGGCGTTGGTGCGGACTCCGTCCTCGTTGCTGTTTCCTGCGCTCTGCGCCTTGAAATATCCGCAGGCCTCGTCCTTGCTGTTGGGGGCGGCGCAGTCGTACCATATACTGCGGGCGTATGCCATGGAATTGGCCAGCATTTGCAGGAAGTCCTGTTGCATGGTAGCTTCCTCCACGAAGTCGCGGGATATGACACCCTCGGTGGGCGAGGGCACGTGGTCTTCCGTGCCGCCTTCTATGACGGGCGCGTCGGGGTCGAGACTGCCTTCGGGCAACAGCGTCAGCGTGAACTGGTCGTAGGCGATGCAGCTTCCGCCGCTGCCCCACGTCATTTCCGCCGAGAGGGTGACGGGGGCTTCCTCTTCCACCTTGAACTTCAGTGAATTTTCCGTCCATGAGGAGGAGGCCATGATGTCGGCAACGCCGTCGAGGCAGGTGAAAGTGAGCTGGGCGAGCGGGGAAGGCTTCCCGTCGCTGACGGTGACGGTCGCGGTAGTCACGGCTCCGTTGGCGGCAAAGGCCTTGCACGCGAATTTCAGCTCATATTCGCCCGCGGGCAAGGGTACGGCGGTGGTCTGGCGGATTTCGGAAGCCGCGCTGCCCCAGCCGTAGCGCTGATAGTAGGCGAATTCGCCGTCGGCGGCGCGGGTCTTGCCGAACCCGTTGTCGGTGGAGCAGTCCCCGTTGATGAGGAGTGCCTTGCCGGGGTTGGTGGCTTCCCATCCCTTGGGTGTCACGTTCCATCCGCGCAAGCCCTCGTCGCCTTCGTAGAGGATGTCGGGCGATTCGGGGGTGCAGACGGGGGCATCTTCTTCGAAGGAGGGATTGGCGAGATAGAGAGAGGTAACGTCCTTTTGCCCGTGGGCGGTCGCACAGCAAAGTAACATGCCGTAAAGTGCTGATATGTTCCTTTTCATAATCTTACTGGTAGTTAGTTTCGGTTATCCGGTTTCAAATATACGATAAAAGCGGGCGTGCGCAAAAAAAGGAGGAGGATTTGTTTCGGGAAAAGGGAGCTTGTCATGTCTTTTTTTTGGGGGGGGGGGGGACAAGCCCCCGGCTTCCTTGGTCTGAAACTCGACCGGCGGTAGTCCGTCCGTTCCGCGCCGCCGGTATTCAGTGGCGGAAATGCCCATGACTTTCTTGAAAGTGCGGGCGAAGAACTGGCTCTCGCTGAAGGCGAGTTTCATGGAGATTTGGCTGACGGTCATGTCGGTGTGCCGGAGCAAGAAGCAGGCGTGGTTGATTTTCCGGCGCATGAACCAGACCATGGGAGCCATGCCGGTCTCTTCCTTGAACTTGCGGAAGAGATATGAGCCGCTGTAGCCGCAAAATCGCGAAAGCATGTCAAGGCTCATGTGGCGTTCGATGTTGTCGTTCATGTAATGGATGGCCTTCCTCACTATGGAGGTGCTTCTCGTGACGCTTTTCCCGGGGACGTGAACGTCGCCGAACAGCCGGTATTCCCTGAGATAGCGGAAGGTGGCAAGATAGTGGCAGAGGAGGACGGAGGAGAAAGCGTATTCGTCCATGGTGGCGGCATGGTCGAGGATGTCATAAAGTTCGTCGAAGAGGCGGTTGCGTTCCTCGCGCCGTGAGGTGTCGCCCGAGTCGATGGTCAGCGGGCGGGCCAGTCCCTCGGCCATGCGGGCGGCGAGGTGTCCCCGGAAATGTACCCAGTAGATTGTCCAAGGATGCCTTTCGTCGCTCTGGTAGGCATGACTTGCGCCTTTGGGAATGACGAGGGCTTGTGCCGACAACAGGACGTGGCGCGTTCCTTCGATGGTGACGACGCCCCGCCCGTCGACGCAATAGAGCAGGATGTACTCGTCGCAACCGGCGGAACGGCTGACGTAGTGGCGGTCGGCTTTCGGGAAGTGGCCTATGGCAAACACAAAAAGTTCGCGTGTCAACGGGTCTTTCTCCATTGCCTCCACTACGGGCAACGGCAGGACGATAAACCGTTCTCCGCGAAATCCGTCTCGTATCTTCATCGGTATTCAGATTTGACTTCGCCCATGCGGGACGCGCCTCGGCGAATAAAATCGGGCAAGCCCGGCCTTCCGGAGCGACCCGTTCCGCATTTGGTCTCTTCAAAGTAAGCAATAATAATCCACATATTAGTCAAAATTCCGCTATTTCCACGCATCTTTTTTTCCTTAAATTTGCATCCGGAAACAGAAATGCGGTGCAAGGCGGGGCAGAGCCGGGGATTCCGCCCGAAGTCCTGCCTTATGCGTCGCCCGCATGGGGAAAAGCCAAACTTGAGAATGACATGGAAAAAAAGCGTCACGGCAAGGGATTCATTTACTTCATCTGCCTCGTCTCGGCCATGGGCGGCCTGCTTTTCGGCTACGACTGGGTGGTCATCGGCGGGGCCAAGCCTTTCTACGAACTCTTCTTCGGCATTGCCGGCTCCCCGTCCAGTCAGGGGCTGGCAATGAGCATCGCCCTCGTCGGCTGCATGGCGGGAGCCATGGCGTGCGGATGGCTCGCCGACAAGATGGGGCGCAAGAAACTCCTCATCGTCTCGGCCGTCATCTTCCTCGCCTCCTCTTTCGCCACGGGCGGCGCTTCGGGCTTCGCCGGTTTTCTCGCGGCCCGCTTCTTCGGCGGCATCGGCATCGGGGTGGCCTCGGGCCTTTCGCCGATGTACATCGCGGAAGTGGCTCCTTCGGAATACCGTGGCCGATTAGTGTCGCTCAACCAGATGATGATTGTGATAGGAATACTCGGCGCGCAGATTGTCAACTGGCAGATTGCCGACCCCATTCCTGCCGGCTTCTCCCCCGAGGAGATTGCCGCTTCGTGGAACGGACGGATGGCATGGCGGTGGATGTTCTGGGCTCCGATGATTCCCTCCGGCATTTTCTTCATTCTCGGCTGGTTCATCCCCGAAAGTCCGAAGTGGCTCGCCATGAAAGGCCGCATCCTCTCCGGGGCTGTCGCGGCGGAAGCGTCGCGGGGCAGTCTCCGCGGACTTCCGGCTTCGCCCGACGCGGACGGCGGCGCACAGGGAGAACCCGAACAAGCCCGCCCGTCCTCCCGCCTCGCGTTGCTTTTCGGCGGCAAATATAATAAGGTGGTGTGGCTTGGCATCTTCATCGCCTTTTTCCAACAGTGGTGCGGCACGAACGTCATCTTCAACTACGCCCAGGAAATCTTCCAGAGCGCGGGCTACGCCGTAGGGGACGTGCTCTTCAACATCGTCATCACGGGCATTGCCAATGTCGTGTTCACCGTGGCGGCCATCATGACCGTGGACAAGCTCGGCCGCCGCAAGCTGATGCTCGGCGGCGCGGGAGGACTTTGCATAATCTACTTCATCATGGGCACGTGCTACCGGTTCCACGTCACGGGCATGCTGACGGTCGTCCTCGTGGTGCTTGCCATAGCGTGCTACGCGATGACGCTCGGTCCCTGCACGTGGGTGCTCATCTCCGAACTCTTCCCCACCCCCGTGCGTGCCGTGGCCGTGGCGGTCTGCACCTTCGCCCTATGGGCGGGCAGCAGTACGCTGACCTACACCTTCCCGCTTTTCAACACCGCCATGGGTGCCTACGGTACTTTCTGGCTTTACAGTGCCGTGTGCCTCACGGGGTTCGGGGTATTCTACAAATACTTGGATGAGACAAAAGGGAAGAAACTGGAGTGAGGGACGCTCCGCGGCTCCCGGAAAGGGAGGGAAGACATACGTGTGCCACAAGCGGCGCACAGGCATGTCCGCCCCGGAAAGAGGGGTTTTCCGCCGGTCGGGCGAGGGTGACCCCAGCCGTAACTTCCGGAACTTCCCGGGACATTCGGGAAGCCGGGTTCAGACCCGCATCTTGGGAGCCGTGGATAGAGCTTATCTTTGAGACAAGAGAACCATTGAGGAAGGGAGCGTGGCCTACCCGCCAAACCGGCGAGAGAGCGGTCTTGGCCAAAAAGAAGCCCGGAAACAGCCGCCAAAACGGACATGCCGCTTACAGAACCGAGAACTTAACAATAACTTAAAAAAGGCCTTTCACCCTCCCTTTCCCCTTGCGCGGGAAGGGAGAAGAGGCCGCCAAAACTTTTGATTATGGTAAAAGCATGGACAGAGGATGTCGTCATCCCCACTTACGAATGCGGCAAATTCGAAAAGAACCCTATCTTCTTGGAGAAGCGTGTCTATCAGGGCAGTTCCGGCCGCGTCTATCCCTATCCGGTCATCGAGGCCATCGCGGACGAAAAGACCGACCACACCTACGCGTGCACCTATATCGAGAACGAATACATCAAGGTGATGGTGTTGCCGGAACTCGGCGGCCGCATACAGATGGCCTACGACAAGGTGAAGCAACGCCACTTCGTCTACTACAACCATGTCATCAAGCCCGCCCTCGTGGGTCTTGCCGGGCCGTGGATTTCCGGCGGCATCGAGTTCAACTGGCCGCAACACCATCGTCCTTCCACGTTTCTCCCGGTCGACACCAGCATCGAGGAGCACGAGGACGGCAGTGTCACCGTGTGGGTCAACGAGACGGAACGCATGTCCCACCAGAAAGGCATGGCCGGCTTCACGCTGCGTCCGGGCAAGGCCTACCTCGAAATCGAGGGCGTGCTCTACAACCGCACGAAACTGCCGCAGACTTTCCTGTGGTGGGCCAACCCCGCCGTGGCCGTCAACGACTACTACCAGAGTGTCTTCCCCCAGGACATCAACGCCGTCTTCGACCACGGCAAGCGTGCCGTGAGCACTTTCCCCGTAGCCACCGGCACTTATTACAAGATGGACTACTCCGCGGGCGTGGACATCTCCAACTACAAGAACATCAAGGTGCCTACGAGCTACATGGGTGTCAACTCGAAATTCGACTTCGAGGGCGGCTACGAGAACGACACCCGCGCCGGCATGCTCCACGTGGCCGACCACCACGTCTCCCCCGGAAAGAAGCAGTGGACCTGGGGCAACGGCGACTTCGGCCGCGCCTGGGACCGCAACCTCACCGACGAGGACGGCCCTTACATCGAACTCATGGCCGGGGTCTACACGGAGAACCAGCCGGACTTCGCCTGGATACAGCCGGGCGAGGAGAAACGCTTCACCCAGTACTTCATGCCCTATCGGGAGCTCGGAGTGGTGAAGAACGCCACCAAAGACCTCTGCATGAACATCCTTTCCGCAGACGGAGGGAAGAGCCGCCTGAAGATATTCGCTACCGGCGAGCAGCACATCCGCATCATCGTCAAGAACGACGACGGCACGACATACTTCGACGAGGAACGCACGCTCTCCCCGCACGACATCTTCGACGAGGTGATTGACACGAAAAAGGCCGGACTCACGGAGCTGAACGTCGTCATCGATGCCGCTGGGCAACCTGCCTTGCGTCGCCACCTGATGACGTGGCATGCGGAAAGCGACGAGGTGAAACGCATCCCCGATGCCGCCGAAGCCGCGCCGAGCCCGAAGGACACGAAGACCGTGGAACAGCTCTACCTTACGGGCCTCCATCTCGAACAGTACCGCCACGCCACATGGAATCCTGCCGACTACTATGAGGAGGGTCTGCGCCGCGACCCCGACGACGTGCGTTGCAACAACGCGACGGGTCTCCGGCTTCTTCGCGACGGCCGCCCGGAGAAAGCCGAACCGTATCTGCGCCGTGCCGTGGAAGTACTGCAGAAGCGCAACCCCAACCCTTACGACGGCGAGCCGCTCTACAACCTCGCCCTCGCGCTGAAGTTTCAGGGCAAGACGGACGAGGCTTACGACATGTTCTACAAGGCCACATGGAACGGCGCGTGGCAGAACGCGGCCTACTATGCCTGCGCACAAATCAGCACGTCGCAAGGCCGTCTCGACGATGCGCTCCACGAGACGGAGCGTGCCATGGATGCCGGATGGCATCACCACCAGAACCGCGCCCTCCGCATAGCCCTCCTCCGCATGACGGGCCGCCGCGACGAGGCTCTGCAACTGGCCAAGGATTCGTTGGCCATTGACAAGTTCAACTATGGTGCCCTTTACGAGAAATATCTGATAGAAGACAACTCCGACGACCTGCAACTGATGATACGGCTCATGCACGGCAATGCGCTCAACTATCACGAGACGGCCATAGACTACGCCCAGGCGGGACTGTGGCAGGAGGCGGTGGACATTCTGAAAGTGGCCATCGATGTCCGTGCGGTCAACCCGATGACACATTATTATATAGGATACGCCCTCCGGCAGCTCGGTCGCGATGCCGAAGCGTCGGAGGCTGTCAAGGCCGGCGAGCGGGAGGACAGCTACTGCTGTTTCCCCAACCGCTTGGAAGACATCCTCGTGTTGCGTTGCGCCATCGAACTGAATCGCGACGCAAGGCGAGAGACCGGGCAAGCCCGCCCGGACTCTTCCCATGCGCCGTCCGCACCGGGCGAGGCGGGCACCGGGGGCGGCAAGGCTCCTTACTATCTTGGTTGCCTGTTCTACGACAAACGCCAGTACGACGAAGCCGTCAGCAACTGGGAACTGAGTCGGCAACTCAATCCTGCCTTTCCCACGGTGTGGCGGAACCTCGCGCTTGCCGCCTTCAACAAGGAACATAATCCCGACAAGGCTCTCGATTACATGGAGCGAGCTTTCAGCCTTGACACCACCGATGCGCGGATCCTGATGGAGCTTGACCTGCTCCGCAAGGTGATGCAACAGCCTTTCGCGCGGCGGTTGGGGCTTCTCCGGCAACATGAAGACCTCGTGCGACAGCGCGACGACCTCGTGCTCGAAGAGGCCACCCTGCTCAATCAGCTCGGACGCTACGACGAGGCCCGCGAGGTCATCGACGCCCGCAGGTTCCACCCTTGGGAGGGCGGCGAGGGGAAAGTGGCCGCGCAGTACCAGATTTGCCGCATGGAGAAGGCCAAGCGGCTGATTGCCGGGGGCGACTACGAGGAAGCCGTCCGTCTGCTCGAAGAGTGTCTCGTCTATCCCGAACACCTCGGCGAAGGCAAGCTCTACGGTGCCCAGGAGAACGACTTCTACTACTACATGGGCGAGGCTTTCCGCCTGAGCGGCAACCCGGACGAAGCCCGCCGTCGTTACGAGCAAGCACTGATTGGCCCCGTGGAACCTGCGGGAGCGATGTACTACAACGATGCCAAGCCGGACAAAATCTTCTTCAGCGGACTTGCTTACCGCCGTCTGGCGGGGATGGCCGCGACGGAGGAGGAACGCCGGATTCTCAACGGCAAGGCCGACGGCGTGTTCCACCGTTTCATCGCTTACGGCGAGAAGCATATCTTCGACGTGGTGAAGACGGACTACTTCGCCGTCTCCCTGCCCGACCTGCTCATATGGGAAAGCCCGCTACAGCAGAAAAACACCGAACACTGCGAGTACATGCTGGCTCTCGGCCATTACGGCATAGGCGACCTTGACAAGGCCCGCAAGTACTGCGACCGCGTCGTCGCCCGGAATATCAACCATCAGGGCGCACAGGCACTTCGGGCCGAACTGTAAGGAGGCATCCCTGCACAGGAGAGGAGAAAGCAAGCGGCATGAAGACTTCGGCACGGAACGCCTGTCATGGCAACAATAATCCACATGCAAAGCAAATATCTGCTATTTCCCCGCAATCCGAAGTGCCGTACCTTTGCATCAGAGTCAAGTCATTTCAATAACAACAAAAAACATGGAGAAACATTTTCTGAACGCCATTCCTTGGACGTTCCTGTCGCTGACCTTGTGTGCGACAGGGTGTAGCGACGACGACGGTTTTCCTGTGGTGGAC
>CAYXQT010000021.1:0-19121 GCA_964466445.1 uncultured Paraprevotella sp.
TGTCGTTTTGTCAAAACGTCAGTTCCGCCCTCGCGGGAATCGCGTATTCGCGTGCCGGTCAGGACGGCGCGGGAAATACGCGATTCCCGCGCCGTTTCCCGAAGACGGGATGTCAGCCGGAGAGGGGTTCCCGCTTGCAAAAGGCACGGCGGAAAACATTTTCCTGCGCTTGCGGACGGAGGACGCGCAAGCCCGACGGGCGTTTCCCTTGCAAAACGACACTTGAGTTTCGTGTTCGTTTTCCCTCCAGATAGAGGAAAAAGCGCGTTTTCCGCAGTCGGATTTTCCGCTTTCGGGAGGGATTTCCGCCGGAATCCGCACTTTTCCGGATTTTCCTGCGGACGAAAAAAGTGTTTCGTCCGCAGGAACGGGAATTTTTCTCGGCAGAAAAACGCACGGTTTCGGTGAAAGGACGTTAAACGGATGCCCGAAACGTGAAAAAATGTATCCGGAAACGCCCCTTTTCGCTACTGGTTCGCGTTTTCCGGCGGCAGTACGCAAACCGTGAGGCGGCCTTTTCCCTTTCATTCTGCCCGCGGGATTAGGGAAAGGCTGTCATATTGTCAAAAGGGAGGCGCAACCGATTGGAACGGGACAAGGCGGCTTCCGCGGGAAATGGCGGGAATCGTGGTGCAAGGCGAGAACAGGACGGGGCTTGCCCGCGCTTTGCCGACCCGTAGCCTAATCGGACGAAACCGATACCCTCGCGAGATTCCTTTTTCCCCGGCAAGGCGGCTTGTTTCGGACGGTTGCCGCGCGGCCCGCAAATGAAAAGGCGGGGAATGCGTCGCGCACTCCCCGCCCTCATCCAAAACTACAAACACAAACTTATTTCATTCCAATCTTGCCTTTCCAGCTCAGGTACCAGTTGTTCTCGACCATCAGTCTGCTGTAAAGCGCCCCGTCGTAGTTCTCCTCGCCTCCGCGCTTGCTGACCGGGCCGGCCACCCACTCGTTCCTGCCGTAACGCTTGGCGAAGCGAATCAAGTCGTAGAAGCGTTTGCCCTCGAAGCACGTCTCCAAGGCGTACTCGTTGATAATCATGCTGTCCACGGCGGCTTTCTCCGTTTCCATATTCAGCTTCGCCCACGCCTTGCGGTCCCCCGTGTAGCCTTCGACGCGGTTGCTGTCCGCGTCCAGGGAATCCACCATCGGATAGGCGTAATCCGGGTTCAGCTCGGCATAGCCGCTGCCGCGGGAATGTATGCCCACGGAGGTAGGCTGTTCGGGGTTGTGGTGGCCGTTGCGGCTTATGAAGTAACTGAAATTATTGCCGCCCGTTCCCGTGTTCAGTTCGCCGATGAACGTCGAGTCGGCGCTGTTGTCGCAATACGCCAGCACGCTGTCGTTGACGACCGCCGTGCTGATGCCCGTGGCAAGGATGGCGTAAGCCATGCGGGGGAATCCGCCGTTGTTGAGGGCTTCGGCCAGCCGCAGCCATACATCGGTCTTGCGGTAAACGTTGACGTGAAGGAAGGAGCATTTGCTAATCCTCTGCCTCACGTAACCGCTGGACATGCCCCCTAACTGGATGGCGTCCGTGTTCCATTGGCCATACAGCCGCAAATCCCCCTGTAACAACGGCTCGTCTTCCATCATGTTCGTGTGGATTTCACGTAACACGTCGTTCTCGTCCGCGAACGCATAAGACTGCGCCCGGCTGATTTCCTGCAGGCGCATGGACGGGGTTATGCTGTAGTTCGACGTGGTTATGAGGGAACCGTTGTCGTCCGTCGGCGAATTGTACAGGTTGCGCAGCTCACTGAAATATCCCTGGCTCGATGCCGAGTCCATCGGGATGAAAGTGATGTTGTCCCCGTCCCCGTTATACACGCTTACGTCTTGGACCGATGCTGCCACCGAAGGCCTGAGGCTTTCCGATGAGACGGCACTCCCTGTCCAGACGTAAGAACGGTTCTCGGTGTAATTATTGTTGTCCCTGAAGCGGAAAGTATAACGTCCTTTCTCTATGCCGCCCACGTTGCGTATGTCGTTAATCCAACGGAAATAGCACTTGGCGGCCTCACGGTAGTCCGCCTGCCCGCCTCCGCAGGAAGCCCTCCAGAGGTACAAGTCCCCCAGCACGACATCCACCGGGAAGAAGCAGTTGGCCATGAGGATGGACCCCACTTGACCCAAGGCCGGCCACGGCGTGTTGACGTAAGGAGTCAGGTCGGCGATGAAGTAGTCGCAGATGCCTCTGATGTCCTTGCGGTCTGCCTCGGCGGTGCTGACATCGTCGGCGTCCTGTTCCGTCAGCAGCGGACGGTCGTAGAAAGGCACCTTGCCGTAGTTCAACACGAGTTGCAGGTACGTCCACGCCCGGATGGCCCTCACCTGCGCCATGTCCTTCTCGAAGAGCCTTTCGCCCCGGCTGTTCTTCGCCGCCGTGTCGGCATACGCGATGAAATAGTTGCAGTTGTTTATCACCGCGTAGTAGTCGCGCGGGTTGTTGTAGCGGTTGGAATCGCCCACCGTGAAGTTCGCCACGTCGCGCAAGTCCGCGTTCGCGTAGTTCGTCAGCGAGACCAGGTCGCCGCGCACCTCGCCGAGCAGGTTGGTGCGGTCGCCGATGGCCTGCAGCTTGTAGATGATGCCTATCAGGGAGGTGGCGGTGTCGGCGGCGCTGGTGAGATGGCTGCCGTCGTCATATATCACATAGTCCGAATCCGGTTCGAGCATATCCTCGCAGGCTCCCAAAGCCCCCGCGCCGACAGCAATCAGGGCAATCCGGAAAATATAAGATTTGAATTTCATAAGAGAGACTGAATTAAAGGTTGATTTTTATACCGAGCATGAAGTTGCGGCTGTTAGCCAACAGGCCGCGGTCTATTCCTTGTTCCAAGACGCTGTTGCTCATGGAGAAGTCCGGGTCGACACCTAAGTACTTCGACACGGTGAACACGTTGTTGGCCTGTCCCCAGAACGTCAGGCCGTGGATGAACGTGTTGTCAATCGGGAGTTCGTAGCTCAGCGTGACGGACTTCAGGCGCAGATAGCTTGCGTCCTCGATCCAGCGGTCGCTGAAGCGGGCGTTCCCCATCGGGTCTTCCCACGTTGCTTTCGGCATCTCGGTCACCTGCCCTTCGTAGCTCCAGCGGTTCACCATCGTCACGGACTGGTTCAGGAACATGTTCCCGCCCTCGAGTTGCGAGCGCAAGTAGTTGTAAGCGTCGTTGCCTAAGCTGTAGTTGAAGTTCACGTCCAGGCGGAAACGCTTGTAGCTCAAGGTGGTGAAGATGTTGCCGTAGATGTCGGGGTTCGGGTCGCCGATGATTTGCATGTCCTTGTCGTTGATTTCCTTGTCCCCGTTGATGTCGGCGAACTTCACGTCGCCCGCGCCGAAATAGGTCTTGTCGATGCCGTTCTCGCCCAGGATGTACAACCCGTCGCGGCGGGCTTCCTCCGAGGTGGCGTACACGGGCGTGCCGGATTCGGTGACCGCCGTCTTGTACCCGTAGAACAGGTTCACGGGATGTCCGATTTGCGAGCGGACGGTAGCCCCGTAGATTTCGGCGTCCACGAAGTCCAGCCCGTCGGGCAGTTCGGTCAGCTTGTTCTTGTAGTGGCCCACGCTCGCGCCCAGTTCCCAGTTCCAGTCGCGGGTGGCGACGATATGGCCGTTCACCGTGAAGTTATAGCCCTTGTTCTCCAAGGAGCCGCCGTTCACCCAGTTGTTCTCCAGGCCGGCGAGGAAGTTCAGCTCATGGTAAGTCAGCAGGTTGTCCGTCCAGCTCTTGAACACGTTGGCCTTCAGGTTCAGGCGGTTCTTCAGGAAGTTCAGTTCCGCACCGAAGCTGAACCGGCGGGTCGTCTCCCACTGCACCTCCTCGTTCCCCAAGTTGCCGAGGACAAGGCCCGCCGCCTGGTTCTGGAACAGGACGCTCTGGAAATAAGTGCGGCTGGCGTCGAAGTCGATGCCGTCGTTGCCGCTCATGTCGAAGCCCATCGTGAACTTGGCATAGTCCACTCCCGGCACGTCGAACCAGCTTTCATTGGTCAGCACCCATCCGGCCTGAATGCCGGGGAACACGCCCCAGCGCACGCCGGCGAGCTTGAAGCCGTCTTTCGCCTCCTTGCCGAAGCGCGACGAGCTCTCGACGGCTAAGGAGCCTTCCACGAAGTAACGCTTCCCGTAGTCGTAGCGGGCCTGGCCGTACCAGCTCAGCGAAGTCCATTCGTTGGTAGCTCCCGTGGTCGTCTTGTTCTGCGTGTTGTCGATGAACGGGGTCTTGTCGCTGCCCGTGTTGTAACCCAGCTGCGTGTCCACCTTGTAGCGGTCGTGCATGTAGCGGAAGCCGCCCAGGAGGTCGATGCTGTGCGCGCCGTACTGGTTGCTCCACTCCACTTTCGAGTCGCTCGTGACGGAGTTCTGCGAGGAATAGAGCGATCTGATTTCGTTCTCCCGGAAGATGCCGAGGGAAGCCACGTAGTAGTCGGGCACGCCGTTGACGGGCACGTAGTACTTGTCGTAGGTGTTCACCAACGAGTAGCTGAACAGGGAGCTGACCGACAGGTGCTTGTTGAACTGCCACTTCGGGGTGACGGCGATGTTCAGGTAAGAATTCTCGAAGTAGTTCTTGTTCTGCGCCGAGCCGTATTCGTTGATGGCGACGGGGTTCGCCAGCTTGTAGTTCACGTTGCCCGACGACAGGACACCGTTCAGGTAATCCTCGTCTTCGATGTCGTAGGCCGCGTCGGAAACGTACCCGTCGGAATAGGCATACGGGCTCAGCATCGGGCTCTTCACCAGTCCGAGGTAGTTGACGGAAGTCACCGTCCCCTCGTCGTAGCCGTCCGGCGCGCCCTGGTCTTTCAGGTTGCGCGTCACGTTGCTGTAGGAAACGTCGAAGCGGACGAACAGTTTCTTGAACATGTTGATGTCCGTGTTGAAGCGGATGTTCAGGCGGTTCACGTCGTTCTCTTCCAGCACGCTCTTGGCGCCGTTGTACCCCAGGGCGAGGAAGTAGCTCGCCACGTCGTCGCCGCCTTGCACCGTGATGCCGTAGTTCTGCGAGAAGGCCTCATGGTAGATGAAGTCGTTCCAGTCCGTGTTGTTATTGTACTTGTTGTAATAGTAGTTGCCCTCGTAATTGGGTTTCAGGAACTCGAATTCCGTCAGGCGCGTGTCCGTCGTCTTCAGCAAGTCCGAGGCGTACGTCTTGAACTGCGGCCCGTTCATCATCGGGAGCGACTTGGGTATCAGGGTGATGCCCGCCGACACGGTGGCGTCGATTTTCGTCGCCAAGCTCGTGTTGCGCTTCGTCTCGATGAGAATCACGCCGTTGGCGCCCTTCGCCCCGTAGATGGCCGTCCCGTTCGCCATCACCTTCACGCTCTTGATTTCATTCACGTTGAAGGAGGTCAGGATGTCGTTGAAGAAGCCGTCGTGAATCATCGTGCGGTCGTACTGCTGGTCCACGATGACCCCGTCGATTACGACTAACGGCTGCCCGTTGCTGTGCAGGGAGTTGATGCCGTTCATCATCATGAAGTTGCCGCCGCCGGGCGTGCCGCCGCGCGAGAGCGTGCGGACGTTGGCGTTCAGCCGTCCGGCGATTTCGTCCGTGATGTTCAGCGACGGGCTGAAGTCGAAGTTGTCCGCCGCCGCCGTGTTCAGGATGTTGTCGTCCGCGCCGTATGCCGGGCGCATGGTGACGGAATAGAGGATGACGTCGCGCACCTCGCCGGACTTGTTCAGTCCCACGCGCACCGTGTTGTAGTCCGGTGCCGTGACTTTCAGGGCCGTGGCGAATTCCGGCACGTCGAGCGCATACGTCCCGTCCTCCCCCGTGAGGGTGCTGTAGCCGTCGTAGCCGCTCACGCTCACCAGTGCTCCGCCCAGAGGAGTGCCGGAGTTCACCGCGAACACCCGTCCGCTCACGGGACGCGTCTTCACGTTCTTCTTCACCGGGGCGGCGGGCCGGGCCGGGGCGGCCGCGCTGTCGGCAGCCACCTCTTCCTGGGCATAGCCCCCGAGCGTTCCCGCCATCGCCAATGCCAGACAATAGAATCTGTATCTTTTCATCGTTCTTGCTCTATTATTTGGGTTCTACAATCATTTTTCATCGTTTCCGGTAGCGGCTTCGGGATGCGGCTCGAAAATCACGCAGTCTATCGCCAAGTCCCCGGTGTATCCGTTCTCCGATTTAAGTCCCCGGTGGGATTGTATGGTCAGCCATGCCCTGGGGGAATCTTCGCCGTAGCCGCAAACTATAAAACCGTCGAAGTATTTCCCCTCCGTTACGGTGATGGTATCCATCTTCGTGGCGTCGACATCCTTATCCTTGCACAGCACGATATCGCCTCTGCCGGCCAGCCCGTTCTGATATTCGTCGTTGTCCTTGTCGTTCAACGCGCTATAACGCTTGATGCTCGCCGTAATCTGACGCTTCAGCGCGGCATCCTCCGTGGCCGCGGCGTTGCCTGCCAGCGGGGAGGCGAACACCACCTTGATGTCGTACGGGCAATTGGAGAGTATGTCGGGAATCTCGATGGCTATCTGCGGCTGATAAAGGGTAGAGTTCGGCCTGTTCCTGCTGCTCCGCACCACCAGGTAGGCTCCGTTGGACACCTTGAAGCTGTCGAGGTTGCTCGCCGACACGCGGGTCGCCACCGTATATTGCGAATCCAACGCTATCGTGTAGCCGTTTTCCGCCTCCACCTTGATGGTGGACATCTCCCTCATCTTGGTGGGAGAGGCGTTCCATTCCGAAGCCTTGTACAAAAGGCCGTTGCTGCACTCCAAGGGTTCCAGCCCGTAGAGTATGCCTCCCGGCTGCTTCGGCCGCTCGAACTTGTAGTACTTGTCGTACTCCTCGGAATAGGACACGTGCCTCGTTCCCACGATGGAGTCCGGGTTCGCCTCGTTGAAAGGCTGTTTCTGCCCCCGCACGCTGAAGAACGTGGAGCCCGCGAACATCAGTCCGGAATAAGTCCTTTGCAGGGAGTCGCGGTCGGGGTTATTCACATGATAGTCGAAATAGCCACGATACCGCTCGTAGTTTTCCCTCCATGCCTTGTTGGTCGGGGCCACATACCAGTAGAGGCTGTCTTCCGACTTTATCTCGGCGTCGGCGTACTGGAGGAACTCGTTGTACGTGTACGTCACGGAGTCCCTGTACTCCTGTTCGCCGTTGGCGTTGATGTCGCCCGGCACGCTGGCCTCCTCGTCGAGTTCCACGCGCTCCCACGAGCGCAGGAAGGCATACAGGCTGTCCAACCCGTCGTCGCCTCCCGTCGCTTCCATCCGGATGCGTTCCCAGATGTCGGGCGTGAAGGGGACGGGGCGCTTCACCTTGTAGAGCATGCCGTTCGACGACGGGATGCCGTCGCCGTCCAGCTCGATTTCCCCGTTGAGCGTCGAGGCGGTCACGGTCATGATCTTGCCGTTCATCATTTTGACCGTGTCGGCGGTCTCCGCCCATACCGGCTGTCCGTACAAGGCGATGTGGTTCTCGACGAACTGGTTCAGCGTGACGTTTTCCTCCCTTTTCTTGCTGCCCTCTCCCTTGTATCTGTCTATCCATTGCCGGGCTTCGTCCTCCGTGATTACCGGGGCCCATACGGTAAAGGTCTGGTTGCCGTCCAGCATGTCCTTGTAGCTGCCGTTCTTGTCCGGCCTGCATGCTTCCAGCACTTCCATGAAGGGGGCGAGGCTTTTGTCTTTCTTCATGTTTTCCCACAGCGTCTCCCCGGAGGCCGCGCCCGCGCCGTAGTTCTCGCTGTAATGGTCGTCCCATGTGTCCGTGCAGGACACGGCGATGGCCGCGGCGGCCATCACCGCCACGCCCGTCTGCATATAATGTCTTGCTTTCATATTCCTTAGCGTTTTGTTGTGAATGTTATAAGTCGTCTTCGCCGACACCTCCCGTTCCGCAGATGCTTATGGGCACCATTTCGAAGTAGTCCAAGATGAAGCACCCTCTGTTCAGCGACGTGAACACGGAGCGGATGCGGATTTTATGATCCGTATGAGGCCTCACCACCACGTCGCAAATCTTGCGGCGGAAAGTGTAGTGGTTGTTGTACATCGGATAACACGATGAGGCGTCGAACGTGGGAACGGGCGTATCGTAATCGAGACCCGTGTAGCAGCTCCGCGGCCCGGCGTAATAGCCGTTGTTCCTCATCACGCGGGCGTTCTCTTCCAGCACTTCGGCGCTGTAATAATCGTCCCTGCGGCCGGTCTCCAACTCGCCGGGCACATAAAGCCCCCCCACCCTGGGGTCGTCGGCCTGGTAGCGCATGTCGATGGGGATTCCCTGCGGCACGCCGTCCAAGTATATCTGGGCGATTCCGCGATCCACCATGCCCGGGTAGCCGAGCCGGAACTCATACGTGCCGGGCGGCACTTTGGGCAGGGTGAAGGTCACGTCGTAGGACGAACCGAGGATGTTGATTTCGTCCCCGCCCCAGTTCCACCATTCCAGCTTGGGACGCTGCACGAAGAAGACAGTGGTCTCGGAGAAGTCGCAGTCTTTCAGGTAGCCCGACGGCAGGTAATAGTTGAAGCCGTTGTTGGCTCCGCCCACCTCGCTGTCGTCCCTGTCGGGTGCATGGTTCGGCTGTCCCCAGGGGTCTCCGCACAGGCGTATGTCGTTGTTGGTCAGCTCGGGCCACATCGTGGAGAAGTCGATGCGTATCCGGGTGTTCATCACGTTGTTGCGCATCGTCCCGTCGTAGGCTACCACGTCGTCCAAGTAGTAGTAGGCGACGTTCAGCGAGAAGTTCTCGGTGCCCGGCGTGGTCAGTATGGCACCGCGCACCCGTTCGCCGCCGTTGTATTTCGTCGCCGCGCTGTGGTTGACATAGAAGCCCGTGTGTTTTTCCACCTGCGGGTCTACCAAGTTGTAGACTTTCTCCAACTTTATCATGGAATAGTCCAGCAACGTGGAAATCCATTCCGTCGGGTCGGCATACATAGTATTGACTCCCCAGCAGTTAACCAGCTTGGCCTCGCTCGTGAACATGCGGTCGAGGATGTGGTACGACAGGAACATGTTCAACGGGTTGTGGCGGTCGGTCAGCGACTGCTCGTTCCAGTACCTGTCCTTGTACGTCCTTCCTTCGGGGTCTGCGGGATCCGCCTCGTCCAGGCCGAAAATCCTTTCGCTCTCGCTCCCCTCGTACTTCTCAACCGCCAACTGGTAGAGGGCGCTGATTTTCTCGTCCATGGTCATGCCCGCGTTGAAGCGGTCGGGGTATTTCTCGTACAGCTTCTCGTCGGGGACGATGAGCAGCGTGAAGCCCGAATACCGGTGGTCCGGCCGTTTGGCGTGGTAGGAAAAGCCCGCGTTAGGATTAGCCAAGTCGCTTACATTGAAAATGTTTCCGCTATGGATGTTCGTCTTGAATTCGTCCCATTCCTCCTTCCAGACCTCGTAGTCGTCGTCGCGGTAACGGTTCAGCGAGTCCAACAGGCCCGTGCGGCTGAGCGCCTCGTACCAAATCGTGAAATTCCCGTTCTGGAAGTTCTCGTCCAGCAGGGCGGAACCCATGCTCGTGCTGGGCACCAGCACGCGGTCGACGGGGTGAACCACGCCGTTCTCCACGGAGTCGTCTTTCAGCTCGTTGATGATGGAGGCGCGGCGGTTGATGACGGTAACCACCATCCGGTTGGCGTCCAACACGGTGTCGTTGGTGACCAGTATCAGGGGCAGGTCGAGCTCGTTGGGCAACTGCTCCGTCGGCTGGAGGTCGTAGGTGTACTTGAGGGTGTTGTCCACCAGACAGGCTTTCACCAGAGTGTCGCAATACACGGCGGGGATGTCCTCCACCGAGGCGTAGCCCTGCTCCTGCAAGTAAGCCTCCACCGCCGTGTTGACGGGCGCGAAGAGCGTCCGCGCCCCGCGGCTCGCCATGAGGTCCATCTCGCCGGCGCGTTCCACTATCCGGCAGAACAGGCTGAAGTCCTCGCGGGTCTTCAGGAAGTCGCTCATCATCTCGCCCGTGAACGTATAGTAGTTTTCAGCCGCCAAGTCGTCGTTACAGCCGGTGAGCAGGCATGCCTGCACGCCCGACAGCAGGACGACGCACATGGTCGCTAATGTTTTTAACTTACGTTTCATAGTCGCTCTTGTTAGTTTGTCGATTCGTAAGAGTCGCCGACTTCCGGGTAGGCGGGGTTCTGCGTTATGTTGGGATTGACCTGCAACTCGTCGTAGTTGTACGGGAAGTAGATGGCATCCATGTTCCTCAGCTTGCCGGTGGCTACCGCGGCGTTCTCCGTGAACTTCTCTTTCACCTTTTCAATCAGGTAATCCGTGTTCCCCTCGCGGCGGCTGCGGCGCACCAAGTCGAACCAGCGCTTGCCCTCGAAGAGGAACTCGCGGCGGCGTTCGTCGAACACCAGGTTCATCATATTCGATTTCGAGTCGAAAGACTCCATGCTCAAACCGGATTCGGTCCTCTCCGCCGAGCGGTCGGCGACGGCCTTGACCAGGTTGAAAGCCTCCGTCTTGAGGCGTATGTCCTCCTCGGTCAGGTCTTTATTGTCGCTCATCATGCAGACCAAAGCCTCAGCCCTGATCAGCATCACGTCGCTGACCCGGTAGAATATCCAGTTGGCATCGTTCTTGGTGCCCTGAGTGATATGCTTCTGTGCTGCATTCGGGCCCATGTAAACCTGGACGTATTTGGCTATCGTCACGCGTTGCGGATTGGATTCGTCATCGGCCGCCATGGATTCCCTGATGCGGGTGTCGTTGCTCTTCAGGAACAACTCGGGCGCGGTATATTCGCTCCAGAGGCCTTCCGACGGCGCGAACAATCCGGCTCCTGTGCCGCTTCCGCGGTTGACTTTGCGGAAATAGAACTCGGCTATGGCGTCGTTCCACTTGTCGCTCTCGTTGTTCGAGAAATCCAGTTCGAAGAGGCTTTCCGGCCCGCCGCCCTCGACGAAATTGGACCGGTACGCTTCGCCTTCCGGGGAGAGGCCGTCGTTGTCCGGCACCAAGGGTATGGTGTCATGCACGAGCCTCCACGCCCTGTTTTCCTCGAAGTAATCCTTCTTGGCCTCGTAAGCCTGCTTCGCATACTCCGCCGCCTTGGCATAGTCTCCTATCCACAGGCACATGTCGGCGAGCAGGGCGCGGATGGCGTTCCGCGTGATGCGCCCGTAGCTGACGTCGACGCGCCCCTGCCTCGGCCATGCCTCGCGTGCGGAATTCAGCACGTTCTCCAAGTCGGCAATCAGGGTCTTCACGATTGAGTCCCCGTCCGTGACGGGGATGGCGAGCGGATGCTCGTCGTCGGTGATGGCGTCGGTGTAGTACGGCACCCTCTTGAACGTGCGCACGAGGTAGAAGTAGCAGAGGGCGCGCAAGGCGGAGACCTCGGCTATGGTGGCGTTCCTTTCGGACTGCAGGTAGCTCGGGTCTCTCTCCGCCACTTCGGGCACTTTCTGGATTACCAGGTTGCACCGGTTGATGACCGCGTAGAAGCTCGACCAGTCGGTATAGGCGTTGGTGGAGAGGATGTTCTCGTTCAGGATATATCCTTCCGCCGAGGTGCGGCTGTACCCTTCATGGAAACCGCCGGCGCCCCGCGTGTTGTCCGAGCGGCTCTCGCCCCAGATGAACAGGCGGCGGACGAAGTCGTCGTCCTGCATGCGCGTGTAGCACCCCGTCACGACCTGCTCCACGTCGTTCTTCTCGTCCCAGAAATTGTCTTCATACACCATGGTCAGGGGGTAGATGTCGAGGAAGTCGCTGCACGATGCCGCCGACATTCCCGCCACGGCCAGAAGAGCCGAATTAATCCATATATTCTTCATCTTGTTCATAGCATTATCGGTTAGAAATCCACTGTCACACCAAAGGTGTACGATCTGGCGCGCGGTGTCTGCGCGTTGTCGCTCGTCACGCTGTAACCTCCGTAGCCCAACTCCGGATCCACGCCGGAATATTTCGTCAGGCAGAAGATGTTGTTGCCGCTCAGGTAGAAGCGCAGGCCGCTCAGCCCGATTTTCTTCGCCATCTTCTGCGGCATGTTGTAAGAGAGCTGCAGGTAGTTCAGCCGCACGAACGTGCCGTCCTCCACGAAGCGGTCGCTAATCATCGTGTTGTAGTTCGCGACATTCCCGTAAGTGCTCAGGGCGCGGGGTATGGACGTGATGTCGCCCTCCTTGCGCCAGCGGTAGTTCACCGCCTGGCTCTGGTTGTTGTTCGACCCCATGCTCTCCATGTTCAGGCGTGCCAGGTTGACGATGTCGTAATCCACGCGGTAGTTGAACTGCGCGTTCAACGCCCACCCGCCGTAGTTGAGCTTGAAGCCGAAACCGCCGGTGAGCTTCGGCAGGGAGTTGCCGAGGTACACCACGTCGAGCTGGTTGATGTTGCCGTCGTGGTTCACGTCCTCGTACATGGCGTCGCCGCCCTTGAACTCGTATCCCGTCTCGCCCGTCTTGTAGTCGAACATCATCTGCAAGGGGTCACCCCGCATGTCGCGCACGACTTCGCCGTTGGCGTTGTACACGACAGGCGCCGTCCAGCCGCCGTGGTCGTTGAAGTTGGCGATGAAAGCCTTCGCCTCCTCATTGCCCTCGCGGGCGAGCCTGTCCTGCTGCAGGTAGGTGTCGTAGTTGTACATGTACACGCCGTGGCTGCGGTATCCGTAGATGGCGCCGAAGGGGTTGTCCACCTGTACGCGCTGCAGAAGCCTGGCGTTCGTCGGCTCCCAGTCGTTGTTGAGGGTTTCGAGCACGTTCGGATCCATCTCGGTAATCTCGTTCTTGTTGTTGGCGAACGTGAAGTTCAAGTCCATCCAGAACTTGCCTTTCTGTATCAGCTTGTTGGTGTTCAGGTTGATTTCCCATCCCTTGTTGTTCATCTCGCCCACGTTCTGGTAAGCGTAGGTCGTGTATCCGGAAATGCTCGGGATTCTCACGTTGCTCATCAGCATGTCCTTGCGGGTCTGGGTGTAGAGGTTGATGTCCGTGGTGAGGCGCCCGTCCCAGAATCCGAGGTCGAAGCCCACGTTCCACGTGTACATCTTTTCCCACCGCAGGGTGTTCAGCTTCAGGTTGTTCGGCATCATGCTCGTGTTGCCGAGGTAGTTGCCCGCGCCGCCGTACTGGTTGACGTAGAGGTAATCCTTGTTCGGCTGGCTTCCGGTCATACCCCATCCGGGACGGATGGAGAGCATCGACAGCCACTTGCGCGTCTTCTCCATCCACGGCTCGTCCACGATGTTCCATCGTCCGGAGAAGGCGGGGAAGACGCCCCAGCGCTTGTCCGGCCCGAACTTGGTCGTGCCGTCCATACGGGCGGACACGTCGAAGATGTACCTTTCCTTGAAGGCGTAGTGGGCGGAGAACGTGTAGTAGAGGCTTCTCCAGCGGTTGAAGCTGCTGGACATGCCGGGGTTGATACCTCCCGCGCTCGGGGCTTCTATGCCGTCCGGCAACCGGGACACGTTCGTCCTCTGGTCGTTCGACGAGCCGGAGACGAGCTGGAAGCGCCCCATGGTCATGAACGAATGATCCTCGTTCATGATGTGCGGCACGAAAGTCAGCGTGTGCGTCGTCGTGAACGCCAAGCTCTTGGAACTGAAGCTCGATGCCTTGCTTATGTTCGCGTCGTTCCATCCGAGAGTGGACAGCTCGCGCGGGTAGTAGGTGTCCTCATAGGCGTTGAAGACGTTCATGATTACCTTGCCGTTGTACGTCAGGCGGTGCTTGTCATTGTCGATGCCCAAGAAGTCGTACTGCAACTCCAGCTTCGGGGCGACGTCGTAGGTCGTGTAGGAGTTCTTGGCGAACTTGGCACTCGCAATCGGGTTCACGATTCCGCGCTGGTCGCTCAACGGGTCGTTCGCCTTCTGCAACATCTCGTAATAACGCCCCGTGGAATTGCCATGCTCGTCTTCCTCGAAGATGGCTAAGTTCGGCATCTTCCTGTAGGCGATGTTCAACAGGTCGTCGGAGTTGCGCTGGTTGTCCGTATAGGTCAGGGAGAAGTCGCTGATGATCTTGATGCGGTCGCTGACGTAGTAGTCGAGCATCATGCGCGTGGTGAAGCGGTCGAGCTTCTGCTCGATGATGGAGCCCGTCTCGTGGTCGTAACCGCCGGAGATGCGGAAAGTGGCTTTCTCGCCGCCGCCCGTGACGGAGAGGAAGTGGTTCTGGCGGAAGCCCACCTGCTTCACTTCCTTCACCCAGTCCGTGTTGTTGTTGAACATCTGCCATTCGGAGAAGTCGGCGCTGCTCGTGAGATAGTTGAGTTCAGGGATGCCATTGACGACATTGGGATCCAGATGCGGGTTGAAGTACGCCTCTTTCAGCATCATCGTGTACTGGTCGCCCGTCAGCAAGTCCACGCCGTCCGGCTGGTAGGTGGCCGTCAGGCGGAAGGAATAGCTCAGCTTGGGCGCGCCGCGCGAGCCTCGCTTCGTCTTGATTTCGATGACGCCGTTCGCGCCTTGGGAGCCCCAGATGGCGGTGGCGGCGGCGTCTTTCAAGACGCTGATGCTCTCGATGTCCTCCGGGTTGACGTTCAGCAACTGGGCGAACTGCTCGTCGTTGGCGTTATTCACGTCGAAGTTGCTCTGGTCCACGTTCCACACGTCGCCGTTCACCACAATCAGAGGCTCGGAACTGGTCAGCGTGCTGATGGTCGCCGCGCCGCGCAAGCGCATCGAAGTGCCGGCGCCCAAGTTACCGGAGTTCATCACGATGTCCAAACCGGCGATACGTCCTTGCAAGGCTTCGTCCACGGAAGTGATGCCCAAGCCCTCGAACTCCTTGGCGTTGATGGTCTGCGAGGCGAAGGATACCTCCCGCTCCGGGATGGCCAGACCGGAGGATTCCACACGTTTCTTCGCCTTCACTTCCACCGTCTGCAACACCATGGCATCTTCCAAGGTCACGTTGTAGACCCTCTTGTTGATGGGAAGAATCTGGGTCTTCATGCCCACGTAGCTAATCTTCAGATTGTTCCGGGCACTCTTGACTTTCAGGGTGAAGTTGCCGTTGAAGTCCGTCACCGTGGCGGATATGTTACGGTTGGACGCGTCCACCTCGACGACGGCGGCGCCCACGATAGGCCCGAAAGCGTCGGAAATCGTTCCGCTCACATTCGTTATCTCCTGAGCATTCACCAGCGTCGCGATGGTCAGGCAACAAGTTAAGAAATAATATTTTAATTGTTTCATTGTCTTTAATCGTTAAGGTTAGTTACCCGAAATGCGATTGTAGGCGTCCGACAGAGCCTTCGAGTAGAGCAGAGGCTTGTCTATCAAGTGCACGACTACCATGGAGGAGTTGAATATGCGGGTCGCCTCCTCGATGGTCGCGCAGACCCTGACATTCGTACCACTGTCGTCGGTGCTCATTCCTGCGCGGAAGCGGTATTCGCGTGCGAAGTAGTTGCCATCCGTGACCCTGCGTGCCGCCTCGCCCGGAATCGCCGTCTTGTTGTTGTCGTTGCAGACGAGGGTGATGCTTCCCGCGCCTTCCCCGCCGTTGGTCGTCACCGTGAGCGTGGAGAACCGGCCTCCGTTGATGTAAGACGTTTCGTAAGACCCGCTTGTAGCCGGTGCCGACATGTAGACCGCGCTGTTTTGGATATGATAACGTATGAAGTTGTTGATCAGCTTGTACATGCTGTCCCTTCGGGCTTCGGCTTTCAGGATTTCGACTTCGTCCTGCATGCCGTCTATCTCCTCATTCAATGCCTCAACGTCTCTCCAATCCGGGAGCAGGTCGTTGTCGTACAGCTTCTGGATTTCGGACGTGGGGGGTACGTACACGGTATAGTTGTAGTTCTCCATTATGTTGAAGGTCGTCCCGTTGGAAATCGCCCTGGGCGATTGGGTCGTGCTACTGCTTCCACTTCCCATGATATTATAAAGTTCGCTGACCAGTGAGTCGTTATGCTCCACCATTTCGCTGAACTCCCGGTAGGCCTTGTTCTTCTCCGCCAGTTCCTTCAGCAAGGTGGGGACGGACTTGGATGCTGTCATCACCGGCTCGTCGTCGACGATAAAGGTCTGGCCGTTGCCGTTGGGATTGTTCCCCATGTTGTAGTAGCCTTCTTTTTCGCGCACCTTCATTTCGCGAGGAGTGCCGCCTTCCTGGTCCGCGATTTCCTTGCGGTAAGGAATGGTAATCCTGATGTTGTTCCCGCCTCCTTCCAATATCACCGGACAACCGCCTTTCGTGACCCACACGCTCTTGTTTTCCGTCGTGGTGACGGACTTGTCCCTCACGATGATGGAGTTTTCCAGCACGTCCTTCAGACGGTTCTGCACGTAATCGGACATGCTACTGTGGCTGTAACTGCCCGTGCCTCCGAAAGGATTGGTGATTTCCTCGCCTCTCGTCAGCGTGCCGTCCGGATTCCTCGTCGCATTGTAACGGCGGCATTTGATTCGGTTAAGCACGGGAGGGTTCCCTGTCGGATTGTCGCCGGCGCTGGGGCCGTCGTCGTAATAAAACTCCGTGATGGTCGGCTGGGCCTTGAAATAATCCACGGGGTCGACATAATTCTTCAGGGCTTCGTCCGTGGGGAGTATGAACATGAACTCGCTCTCCATGGAATTCAGGTAGGCCTGATAGTCCACCCATTCGATGAAGTGCCGCATGATGCGGATGTTGTCGTCCAAGGACGCGGGGAAAGACACCGACTGGTACTCCGGTATGTTGTACACTTCATTGGACTTATACACCACGCCGTTGTTGGCCATGAGGCAGGAGCCGATGCCCGTCGTCCCGCCCGGTTCGCCTACGGTAAGTCCCATTTCGAGCTGCGCCGAGTTCATCACCGAGCTGAACTTGCTGGGGACGGTGGCCACCAAGGAGTACTTCATGAAGTTGTCCAGCATGTTCACGATGATGTGGTTCGGAATGCTGTCCACCTCTCTGTAACGGTCAATCAACGCTTTTCCGCCCCCTTCGAAATAACGCTTGAAGGCGTCGTCCGTCGGCGCGATGATGACCGCCATGTCCTCCTCCATGGGAGTGCCGCCCGAGCCGTTCGCATAAGTGTTCCATCCCGGGTCGTAGGACAGGACTTCGTTCGTGTTGTGGGTAATGTTTTCGGGATATTCCAACAACGTGTTGTTGACGGCTTCATTCGTTTCGAAGCCGTTGTTCAGGTAACGCCACACGAACGCGGTGTCGCCTTCTCCAATCGTGTTGTTCCCCCGCAACGTGTTGGTCAGCCCGTTGTCAGCCCTCGGCACGGCGAAGCGGTCCAGCATCTTGCTGAACGTCGAGAGCTCGGGGTCGTTCCTGATGACTTCCGCCATGTTGGTCAGGGGAGCCATCACGTTCTCCACTACCTGGATGTAGCCGTTCTGACACGTGATGTCCCTCTCCGTCAGGCGTTGCCCGTTGATGTACGATTCCGCGGTGCTTCTGCAGGCACCGTTGGTCAGGAAGGCCAAGTCGTCGTCAGTAATCATCTTGTTCGCCATGTAAGCGGGGAGGAAATGCACCATCGGTGCCGTGTTGTTGTCGCGGAACACGGCCATCCCCCCGTTCGCATACTTGGAACGGTAATAGCTCCAGTATTCGTTGTCCGGCATGTCCGCGGCTTTCAGGAGGGGGACCGTGTCGTACAAACTCAGGAGGGACGCGCGGCGCATCACCGTCCCGGGCGTCGGGTCGGTGCTTCCGGTACTTGCGCTCGATGACATCAGTTCTATCAGGTAAGCACTGTTCACCGTCGCAGAATTGAGCAACATCTTCTTCTGCGAAGGCGACAATTCCTCGTAAGATCTGACTCCCCACGCATTGTTCTTGAAGAACCTGGCGAAGGCGCTGTCGTTCGCGGCGAACAGCGTCCTACTGCCCGTCAGGCTCAACGTCCTGGCATAGTCCGTCTGTCCGTCCGTGCCGACGGGCGAGACATCTTCGTCGTTGATGAGCCTCAACATCGTTTCATTCCCGCGCTTTTCCAGCTCTTCGTAGATGCTGCTACCTAACCACGAGGGTGTCCCGGTCAGGAGTTCGTCCTCGCAGGAGACGAACAGGCCGCCGGCGAAGAACAGGGCGCATGCAGAATAGGTAAAACGACGCATTTTACTTTTCAAGTTACTGCATTTCATTATTTCCATCAAGTTTATATTAATAGATTCATTATTCACTCACTTTCGTCCCGGCGCACGAATCCGTCCCCAGCCGCGGCCGGGAGGCTTGCCCACAGTGTGTCCGCACGGCATCTCCGCAAATTCCTTGCCAGAAGTCTTGACCCCGCCAAAACGCCGAATCCGCTTCCTCTCATATAGCCCACTTCACATTTCATTAGGTTAATTATTCAATTTTTTAAATCGGGCGCGTAAAAACACCATTTTGGGTATCAAAGATATGGCTTTTCCGTAAAAACACATAATAAAATCCAAACTAATATTGAAAATATGTTTAAGAACATATTTCCGGGTAACCGCAAATCCGTTTCTCCCCGAATCGTCCCGAATGGTTTCCGGGACACGGTTCAAGCGGCTGTTACGACGGCGGCAGTCTCTCCTTGCGGAAGACGATGCCCCCGTCCGTTTGTTCCGGACAGACCCGTTCTGCCTTTTTCCGAGGTCGGTTCCGGGAAATGGGTCGGGCGTGAATGATATGATGATGCCGGATTCCGCCGTCCGAGGGAAACTTTGGTGCAAGGCGGGAACAAGGACAAAGGGAAATCGGCTGCGCCGAGCCGCAACCTGCGATATGTGAAAAATGACATGCCGCCAAGAGACAGCCGGAACGGACGGCTCTCCCCGCCAAAACGGATAGACTGGGACAACTGACTACGATTTTCCCCGGACGGACGAAACGGCGAGGCACGCAATGCCATTCATAGAGTCTGTACATAAAAAAGGCCTTGACCCGAGATTTTCTCTCTTTTTGTCAAGGCGGAATCTGCTTGGAAGCCGACGTTGATTATAATTTCAGGACATCCTCTTCGGAAAGTCCGGTGGCCCGTGAAATGTCTTCCACGGACAACCCCATGGCTTTCAGATTGCGGGCGGTAGACAAAATGCCCTCGGCTCTTCCTTTAACTATCCCTTCGGCTATTCCCTCGGCTCTTCCTTCAGCTCTTCCCTCTGCCATTCCCTCGCTCACGCCTTCCAGCTTTGCGGTTTTCAGCACGTCGTTCTGTATCATGATGGCATTGAGGTGCTCGTCG